>NZ_JBEYYU010000034.1:0-98059 GCF_040645755.1 Streptomyces sp. NPDC046716 | reverse complement strand
CGTCGGGTACACGCCGTGCGGGGCCTTGACGGAGCAGACGCCCCTGAAGGCATGCGCTGCGCGCAGCCTTCCCCTGGGCGAGCGAAGCTCGCTTCAGGGGCGCGGGGAACTGCGCGAGAAGCGGCCACCGGCCCGCAGACGAACGACAACCCCTCAAGGGGCGCGGGGAACTGCGCGGCCAGCCACGACGTGCGCCGGGCGTGCCAGGATGGGCGCGTGGAACAGACTTTCGGTACGCCGTTCATCGGCCGGGAAAGCGAACTCGCCCGGCTCACCGGCGTCCTGGAGCGAGCCGCGGCAGGCGACCCCCGCGCCGTCCTGCTCGCCGGCGACGCGGGCGTCGGCAAGACCCGCGTCCTGACGGAGGCCGCCGCCCACGCCGCCACCACCGGCACGACCGTCCTGACCGGCCACTGCGTGGACCTCGGCGACGTGGGCCTGCCGTACCTGCCGTTCACCGAGATCCTCGGCGCGGCGGCCACCGACGACCGCCTCGCCCCGGCCTTCGCCGCGCACCCCGCGGTGGACCGCCTGATCGGCCCGGCCCGGGGCGCGGCCCCCGACCCCGGCTCCCGCCTCCAGCTCTTCGAGGGCATCGCCGGCCTCCTCGCCGACCTCGCCGATCTGACCCCGCTGCTGCTGGTCCTCGAAGACCTGCACTGGGCGGACCAGTCCTCCCGCGATCTGCTCCGCTTCCTGCTCAGCCGGGGCGTCCTCCAGCGCCCGGGCCCCGGCGGCCCGCCCCGCCGGCTCGCGGTCTTCGCCTCGTACCGCACGGACGACCTGCACCGCCGCCACCCCCTGCGGCCGCTCCTCGCCGAGCTGATCAGACTGCCCGCAGTGGACCGACTCGACCTGCGCCCGATGGCCGACGCGGACGTGGCCCGGCTGGTGCGCGCCCTGGGCGGCGCGCCGGTCCCCGACAGCACGGTCCGGCGCATCGTCGACCGCGCCGAGGGCAACGCGTTCTACGCCGAGGAACTGCTGGCCGCGCTCCCCGGCGACGAGGGCCTGGGCGGCCTCGGCGACGTCCTGCTCATCCGCATCGAGCAACTGTCCGAGACCACGCAGCAGGTACTGCGCACGGCGGCCGTCGCCGGGCGCCGGGTCGGGCACGAGCTGCTGCGCGACGCCGTCCAACTGCCGCTCGAAGCACTGGAGTCGGCGCTGCGCGAGGCCGTCGGGCACCAGCTGCTGCTGCCGGACGACGACGGCACGTACACGTTCCGGCACGCCCTCACCCGGGAGGCCGTGTACGCGGATCTGCTGCCCGGCGAGCGGGTCCGGCTGCACGGACTGTTCGCCGAACTGCTCGGCCGCCCGGGCCATCCGCCGCAGAGCGCGGCGGAGCGCGCCCACCACTCGCGCGAGAGCCACGACCTGGCCGACGCGCTGACCGCCTCCCTCGAAGCCGCCGGGCACGCCCAGCGCGTCGGCGCGCCCGCCGAGGAGCTGCGGCACCTGGAGAGCGCCCTCGACCTGTGGTCCGCGGTGGACGCACCCGCACGCCCCACGGACACCGACCCGGTCGCCCTCACCCTGCGCGCCTCGGCGGCCGCCGCCCACGCGGGAGACCCCCATCGCGCGGTCCAGCTCACCCGTTTCGCCCTCGCCCAGGCCGGCCCGGAGACCGACTCCGAACTCGCGGCTCGGGTCCGCTACACCCTCGCGGGCAACCTGATCCGCATCGACCACCTGGAGGCCGCGTTCACGTACAGCAGTGAGGCGCTGGCCCTGATCCCGGCCGAGCCCCCGTCCCGTACGTGGGTGTGGGCGGCCGCCACCCACGTCCTGGCCGCCCGGAACGTGGGCCGCGACGAGGACGCCGAGCGGATCGCCCGGCAGGCGCTCGGCATCGCCGAGGAGCTGCGGCTGGCCGACGCCCAGGCCGACCTGATGGTCTCGCTGGTCGGCCTCTCCCCCGACAACCGGCGCACCCCGCCGGGCCGGGATCGGCTGACGCGCGCCCGTGACCTGGCCCGTACCGCCGGGAACCTGCGGGTGGAGATGCGGGCCCTCTACAGCCTCGCCCTCGGCTGCTACGAGTCCGGGGACCTCGACGCCTGTCTGACCTGGCTCGGCGACGGCATCGACCGCGCCCGCCGCGCCGGTCTGCTCTCCTCCCCGTACGCCCTGGAGCTGCGCTACCTCCAGTCCCTGCTGCTCTACACGCTGGGCCGCTGGGACGAGTGCGCGCGGGCGGCCGCCGCCGACTCCGAACTGCTGCCGACCGCGGGCGGGTTCACCACCGCGCCCGCGCTGTACGTCGCCCTGGCGCGCGGCGACCTGGACACCGCCGTCGCGGGCGCCCGCACCCTGCTGAGCGGCCCCGCGGACTGGATGGCGACGCTCGCCGCGAACATCCTGCTGACCGACGCGGCGGCCCTGCGCGGTGCGGCCGACGAGTCCGTGCGGCAGGTGCGGGCCGCGATCGAGGCGCTGGCGGAAGGATCCTCGGGCGAGCTGCCCGACGTCGTGGTGCGACTCGCCGCGCTGGCCCTCTCGGCGGTCGCGGACGCGGCGGAGACCGCCCGGCTGTCCGGCGACACGGCGGGCGCGGAGCACTGGGCGCGGACCGCCGATGAGCTGGTGGGGCTGGCCAGGACCACGGCGGCCCGGAGCGACGACGGCACCCCGCAGGGGCCCGAGGGCCTGGCCTGGCTGGCCCGCGCCGAGGCCGAGCGGACCCGGGCCGCGACCGGTCCCGACGTGCCGGCCTGGGAGCGGGCCGTGACGGCGTTCGGCTACGGCGACCCGTACGAACTGGCGCGCTGCCGCAGGCGGCTGGCCGAGGCGCTGCTCACCGCCGACTGCCGCGAGGAGGCCGCCGAGCAGGCCCACGCGGCTCTGGAGACCGCCGTGCGGCTCGGCGCCGGACCGCTGCGCGAGGATCTGGAGGCCCTGGTCCGGCGCGGCCGCCTGTCCCCCGCCCCGGCCGCCGAGGAGCGCATCGCCGCGCTGACCGCCCGGGAGAGCGACGTGCTGCGGCTGCTCGGCCGCGGGCTCACCAACCGGAGAATCGGCGAGGAGCTGTTCATCAGCGGCAAGACGGCGAGCGTCCATGTCTCGAACATCCTCGCCAAGCTGGGCGCCGCGGGCCGCACCGAGGCGGTCGCCATCGCCTACCGCGAGGGCCTGATCGAGCCGCAGACGGTCGAGAACGACTGAGGGCCGGGCCACCCGTGGGTGACCCGGCCCTCAACTGCGCTGCTCTCAGACGAGATTCACGGAGCGCGCCGAGGCGGCGCCGATCTCCGCGGCCAGCTCGGTCAGCACGCTCTGCGGGACGGTGTCGTCGACGGTGAGGACCGCGAGGGCCTCGCCACCGACGTCGGCGCGGGCGACCTGCATGCCCGCGATGTTGATCCCGCCCTCACCGAGGACGCGGCCCACGGTGCCGACGACGCCCGGACGGTCCTCGTAGCGCAGCACGACCATGTGGTCGGCGAGCGCCAGGTCCACGTCGTACTCGCCGACGGCGACGATCTTCTGGAGGTGCTTGGGGCCGGCCAGCGTGCCGGAGACCGAGACCTCCTGGCCGTCGCTGAGGGTGCCGCGCACCGTGACGACGTTGCGGTGGTCGGGCGACTCGGACGAGGTCGTCAGGCGCACCTCGACACCGCGCTCCTGCGCGAACAGCGGCGCGTTCACGTAGCTGACCGTCTCGTCGACGACGTCCTCGAACACGCCCTTGAGCGCGGAGAGTTCGAGCACCTTCACGTCGTGCTGGGTGATCTCGCCGTACACCTCGACGTCGAGGCGGACCGCGACCTCACCGGCGAGCGCGGTGAAGATCCGGCCGAGGCGCTCGGCGAGCGGCAGGCCCGGCTTGACGTCCTCGGCGATGACGCCGCCCTGGACGTTCACCGCGTCGGGCACCAGCTCGCCGGCGAGCGCGAGGCGCACCGACTTGGCGACCGCGATACCGGCCTTCTCCTGCGCCTCGTCCGTGGAGGCGCCGAGGTGCGGGGTGCAGACGACCTGGTCGAACTGGAACAGCGGGGAGTCCGTGCAGGGCTCCTTCGCGTACACGTCGAGGCCGGCGCCGGCGACGCGGCCCTCCTTGAGCGCCGAGTACAGCGCCTCCTCGTCGACGATCCCGCCGCGCGCGGCGTTCACGATGCGCACGCTCGGCTTGACCTTGTGCAGCGCCTCGTCGCCGATGAGGCCCAGGGTCTCGGGGGTCTTCGGCAGGTGCACGGTGATGAAGTCGGAGACCTCGAGCAGCTCGTCGAGCGAGAGGACCTTCACGCCCATCTGCGCGGCGCGCGCGGGCTGCACGTACGGGTCGTACGCGACGACCTTCATTCCGAACGCGGACATGCGCTGCGCGACGAGGGCGCCGATGCGGCCGAGGCCGACGACACCGAGGGTCTTCTCGGCGAGCTCGACACCGGTGTACTTGCTGCGCTTCCACTCGCCGGCCTTGAGGGCCTGCGAGCCCTGCGGGATGTTGCGCGCGGTGGCGATGAGGAGGCCGCAGGCCAGCTCGGCGGCGGTCACGATGTTCGACGTCGGGGCGTTGACGACCATCACGCCGGCCTTGGTGGCGGCGGACACGTCCACGTTGTCCAGGCCGACGCCGGCTCGGGCGACGACCTTCAGCTTGTTCGCCGCGGCGATGGCCTCGGCGTCGACCTTGGTGGCCGAGCGGATCAGGATCGCGTCGACGTCGGCGATGGCGGGGAGGAGCTCCGCGCGGTCCGCTCCGTTGCAGTGCCGGATCTCGAAGTCCGGGCCCAGGGCGTCGACAGTCGCGGGCGACAGCTCTTCAGCGATGAGTACGACGGGTTTGCCGTTGGCAGCAGTGCTCACGTGAGTCCTCACAAGTCCCAATGCGGACGGCCGTCCCGACGGCCGCAAGCGGTGGAGGGGTGGGTGCATGGCCGCGTGGAAGACGCACGACGCTGTGGGCCCGACGCGAATTAGTTCAGCAGTGTAGTGGCGTCAGGGAGATGGTCTTGCGCCTCCCTGGAAGGATCACCCGTCCGTGGCTGGACGGGTTGGACAACCCGGCCACGATCGAGTGGCCGCGCCATGGAGAACGGGGCCGCGGCGTGTGCCGCGGCCCCGTCCCGAAGGCTTACGCCTCCTCGTTGTCCACCCAGCTCATGAGCTTGCGCAGCTCCTTGCCGGTGGTCTCGAGCAGGTGCTCGCTGTCGGCGGTCTTGTACTCGTTGTACTTCTTCAGGCCGCCGTGGTACTCGGCCATCCACTCGCGGGCGAAGGTGCCGTCCTGGATCTCGGCGAGGACCTTCTTCATCTCGGCCTTGGTGGCGTCCGTGATGATCCGCGGGCCGGTGACGTAGTCGCCCCACTCGGCGGTCTCGGAGATCGACCAGCGCATCTTCTCCAGGCCGCCCTCGTACATGAGGTCGACGATGAGCTTCAGCTCGTGGAGGCACTCGAAGTACGCGATCTCCGGCTGGTAGCCGGCCTCGGTCAGCGTCTCGAAACCGGCCTTCACCAGGGCGGCGGTGCCACCGCAGAGGACGGCCTGCTCGCCGAAGAGGTCGGTCTCGGTCTCCTCGGTGAAGGTCGTCTTGATGACGCCGGCGCGGGTGCCGCCGATGCCCTTGGCGTACGACAGCGCCAGCTCGAAGGCCTTGCCGGTGGCGTCCTGCTCGACGGCCGCGATACACGGAACGCCGCGGCCCTCCTCGTACTGGCGGCGCACCAGGTGGCCCGGGCCCTTGGGGGCGACCATGCACACGTCGACGTCGGCCGCCGGCTTGATGAAGTCGTAGCGGATGTTGAGGCCGTGACCGAAGAACAGGGCGTCGCCCGCCTTCAGGTTGTCCTTGATGGACTCCTCGTAGACCTGGGCCTGGATCGGGTCCGGGACGAGGATCATGATGACGTCGGCCTCGGCGGCGGCCTCCGACGGGGTGACGACGCGCAGGCCCTGCTCCTCGGCCTTCGCCTTGGACTTGGAGCCCTCGTGCAGACCGACGCGGACGTCGACGCCCGAGTCGCGCAGGGACAGCGCGTGGGCGTGGCCCTGGGAGCCGTATCCGATCACCGCGACCTTGCGGTTCTGGATGATGGACAGGTCGGCGTCGTCGTCGTAGAACAGCTCGGCCACTGGGGTTCTCCTTGGTGTGCTGGTGTTGCGTCCCACCGTACGGCGGGGTGCGGAAGTGAAGTTTCGGGGTCTCGGTATCCGAGAGGCGTGCGGGTTTACGCGCTGCGGTCGAGGGCGCGCAGGCTCCGGTCGGTGATGGAGCGCGAGCCGCGGCCGATCGCGATGGTGCCGGACTGGACGAGTTCCTTGATGCCGAAGGGTTCCAGCATCTTGAGCATCGCCTCCAGCTTGTCGCTGGAGCCGGTGGCCTCGATGGTGACGGCCTCCGGGGAGACGTCCACGGTCTTGGCGCGGAAGAGCTGGACGATCTCGACGATCTGCGAGCGCGTCTCGTTGTCGGCGCGGACCTTGGCGAGCACCAGCTCGCGCTGGACGGCGGCGCCCTGCTCCAGTTCGACGATCTTCAGGACGTTGACCAGCTTGTTGAGCTGCTTGGTGACCTGTTCGAGCGGCAGGTCCTCGACATTCACCACGATGGTGATGCGGGAGATGTCGGGGTGCTCGGTGACGCCGACGGCGAGCGAGTCGATGTTGAAGCCGCGGCGCGAGAAGAGGGCGGTGATCCGGGCGAGGACGCCGGGCTTGTTCTCGACGAGGACGGAGAGCGTGTGCTTGGTGGACATGGTGAGGTTCCTTCTCCTGCGCTCTCTCAGTCTTCTTCGCTGTCGCCGAAGTCGGGGCGGACGTCCCGGGCGGCCATGATCTCGTCGTTGGAGGTGCCGGCGGCGACCATCGGCCACACCATGGCGTCCTCGTGGACGATGAAGTCGACCACGACCGGCCGGTCGTTGATCGAGTTCGCCTCCTCGATGCACTTGTCGAGGTCCTCGGGGCGCTCACAGCGGATGGCGTAGCAGCCCATCGCCTCGGACAGCTTGACGAAGTCCGGGATGCGGGTGCCCTTGTTCGGCGGGGTCTCGCCGTCGGGGCCCGCGTGCAGCACGGTGTTGGAGTAGCGCTGGTTGTAGAACAGCGTCTGCCACTGGCGGACCATGCCGAGGGCGCCGTTGTTGATGATGGCGACCTTGATCGGGATGTTGTTCAGGGCGCAGGTGGTCAGTTCCTGATTGGTCATCTGGAAGCAGCCGTCGCCGTCGATCGCCCAGACGGTCTGGCCCGGGGCGCCGGCCTTGGCGCCCATCGCGGCGGGGACCGAGTAGCCCATGGTCCCGGCGCCGCCGGAGTTCAGCCAGGTCGCCGGCTTCTCGTACTGGATGTAGTGCGCGGCCCACATCTGGTGCTGGCCGACGCCCGCGGCGAAGATCGTGTCGGCGGGGGCGAGCTGCCCGATCCGCTCGATGACCTGCTGCGGGGAGAGCGAGCCGTCCGCGGGCTGGTCGTAGCCGAGCGGGTAGGTCTCGCGCCAGCGGTTGAGGTCCTTCCACCAGGTGCTGTAGTCGCCGGTGTGGCCCTCGGCGTGCTCCCGCTGGACGGCCTGGATCAGGTCGGCGATGACCTCGCGGGCGTCGCCCACGATCGGCACGTCGGCGACACGGTTCTTGCCGATCTCGGCGGGGTCGATGTCCGCGTGGACGATCTTGGCGAACGGCGCGAAGCTGTCCAGGTTGCCGGTGACGCGGTCGTCGAAGCGGGCGCCGAGGGCGACGATCAGGTCGGCCTTCTGCAGCGCGGTGACGGCGGTGACCGCACCGTGCATGCCCGGCATTCCCACGTGCAGCGGGTGGCTGTCGGGGAACGAACCGAGCGCCATCAGGGTGGTGGTGACGGGCGCTCCGGTGAGCTCGGCGAGGACCTTCAGCTCGGCGGTGGCGCCGGCCTTCATGACGCCGCCGCCGACGTACAGGACGGGCCGCTTCGCACTCGTGATCAGCTTCGCGGCCTCGCGGATCTGCTTGGCGTGCGGCTTGGTCACCGGGCGGTAGCCGGGCAGGTCCTGCTGCGGCGGCCAGGTGAACGTCGTCTTCGCCTGGAGGATGTCCTTGGGGATGTCCACGAGGACCGGGCCCGGGCGGCCGGTGGCGGCGATGTGGAACGCCTCGGCGATCGCCTTCGGGATGTCCTCGGCCTTGGTGACGAGGAAGCTGTGCTTGGTGATCGGCATGGTGATGCCGACGATGTCCGCCTCCTGGAAGGCGTCCGTGCCGATCGCCTTGGAGACGACCTGGCCGGTGATCGCGACCAGCGGGACGGAGTCCATCATCGCGTCCGCGATCGGCGTCACCAGGTTGGTGGCACCCGGTCCCGACGTGGCCATGCACACCCCGACCTTGCCGGTGGCCTGCGCGTATCCGGTGGCCGCGTGCCCCGCGCCCTGCTCGTGACGGACGAGCACGTGGCGCACCCGGCTCGAGTCCATCATCGGGTCGTACGCCGGAAGGATCGTGCCGCCGGGGATGCCGAATACGGTGTCGACCCCGACCTCCTCAAGCGAGCGAATGAGGGACTTCGCACCCGTGACGTGCTCGACGGGGGCGGACTGCTGTCCTCCGGAACGGGGCCGCGGCTGCGGATGGTGGGCCCCGGTGGCCTGCTCGGTCATCGGCATTCTCTTCTCGATGCTGAGGGTTTTTGCGAGGTTTGTGCAGGGTGTTGCGAGTTGTCTGACACGTGCGGCCTGTCCCGGTGCAACAAAAAACCCCTCGTGCCGTGAGGCAAGCGAGGGGAGCGCGCCGGGTGCGGTCGCTGGGGATTCCGATGTCCGAACCGGTGGTCCCAGCTTCAGCCGACGCGCTTTCCAAGTACGAGAATTCGGGTGCGCATGGCACTGACCCTCCCCCCGGCGCCCAGTCACTGTCAAGTGGGTGGGACGGGAGTCTCATTATGTGAGCGCAGGGGTGGCCCGCCCACGAACACCGGCTCGATCGGACCCAGCGGAACCGGGTACTCCCCCGAGACCAGCGCACGGCGCAGCCGGTACTCGTCGAGCGGCCCGGAAAAGGCCATTCCCTGCCCGTGCGTGCACCCCATCGACCGCAGCGCCACGACCTGTTCGGGCAGGTCGACGCCGTCGGCCACGGAGGTGAGTCCGAGGTCTCCGGCGATCCGCAGCAGCCCGCTGGTGATCTTGTGGAGCCGGGCCGACTCGACGACGCCCTCGACGAGCGACCGGTCCAGTTTCAGTACGTCGACGGGGAGTCGGCGCAGCGCCGTGATGGCCGCATAGCCGCTGCCGAATCCGTCCAGCGCGATCCGGACACCGAGCCTGCGCAGCGCGGTGAGCCGCCGCTCCAGCTCGTCCAGCGGCACCCTGGGGTCGCTGTCGGCCAGCTCGATGATGAGCGCGCCGGAGGGCAGTCCGTGCCGGGTCAGCAGCGCCTCGATGGAGCCGAGCGGCATGGAGCGGTCCAGCAGCCTGCGTGCCGTGATCCGCACGGCGACCGGGACGGCGTGGCCGGTGTGCCCGCGCTCGGCGGCCTGCTCGACGGCCTCCTCCAGCATCCAGCGCCCCAGCTCGGCGGTGCGCTCGCTGTCGTCGGCAACCCGCAGGAACTCGGCGGGGGTGAACAGGATGCCCTGCGCGGAGCGCCAGCGGGCCTGTGCGGCGACCGCCGTGATCCGGCCGTCGTCGAGCGACACGACCGGCTGGTGCAGCAGCGCGAACTCGCCGTCGTGCAGCGCCGTGCGCAGCCTGGTCGCCAGCTCCGCCTTGCGGACGACATCGGCCTGCATCTGCGGCGCGTACAGCTCCACGCGCCCCTTGCCGGCCGCCTTGGCTCGGTACATCGCCAGGTCGGCGTTGCGCAGGAGCTCGCCGGCCGTGATCTCGGGCTCGGCGAACGCGACGCCGATGGAGGCGGCGACGCGCACATCGTCGTGCCCGTCGATCGAGTAGGGCTGGGAGAGCCTGATTCTCAGCCGGTCGGCCAGCTCGTAGATGTGCTGCTCCCTGGCGGTGTGGTCGCGGCTTCCGTCGCCGACGATCAGTGCCGCGAACTCGTCACCGCCGAGGCGAGCCGCGGTGTCTGAGGCACGTACGGAGTCGGCCAGCCTTCTTGCCGCCTGCACGAGCAGCTCGTCGCCCGCCTGGTGGCCGATCGTGTCGTTGACCTGCTTGAAGCCGTCGAGGTCGATGAAGAGCACGGCGGTGCCGCGGTCCGTGGCCCGCCGCCCGGTGAGGGCCTGGCTGACCCGCTTGGTGAACAGCGCCCGGTTGGGCAGGTCGGTGAGCGGGTCGTGCTCGGCGTTGTGCTGCAACTGGGCCTGGAGGCGCACCCTTTCGGTCACGTCCCTGCTGTTGAGGATCAGGCCGCCGTGGTGGCGGTTGATCGTGGACTCCACGTTGAGCCAGGAGCCCGTGCCGGAGCGGAAGCGGCACTCGATCCGGGTGGTGGGCTCCTCGACCTGGCTCGCGGCGAGGAACCTGCGCACCTCGTGCACCACCCGCCCCAGGTCCTCGGGGTGGATGATCGAGGCCAGCTCGGACCCGACGAGCTCCTCCGCGTCCCGCCCGTAGACCCCGGCGGCGGCCGGGCTGACGTATCTCAGCACCCCGTTCGGCGCGGCGATCATGATGACGTCGCTGGAGCCCTGGACCAGGGACCGGAAGTGGTTCTCCTTCTGGGCCAGCTCCTGGGTGAGCGTGATGTTGTCGAGGAGCATGATGCCCTGGCGCACGACGAGCGCCAGGACGACGGTGCAGGCGGTGAAGAGGACGATCCGGTCGACGCTGTGGCCGTTCAGGACGTTGTAGAGAATTCCCAAGGTGCAGACGGCGGCGGCCAGATAGGGCGTGAGCGCGGCCAGCGAGCCCGAGATGGGCCGGGTCTGGCTCACCTGGTAGCGCCGCCCCGCGCCCGCGGGGTGCTCCTCCCGGGCCGTCGCCGCCCCGCCGCCCACCCAGGGCGCGTACGCCATCAGCAGCGAGCCGGCGAACCAGCCCGCGTCGAGGATCTCCCCCGAGCGGTACGTGGCGTGCAGCAGCGGCGAGGTGAACAGGGCGTCGCACATCACGGTGAGGGCGAGGGCGCCGATCGCCGTGTTCACCGCCGTGCGGTTGCCGGGCGAGCGGCGGAAGTGCAGGGCGAGGACCATGCTGACGAGCGCGATGTCGAGCAGCGGATAGGCGAGGGAGAGCGCCGTCCTGCTGACGCTCTGGCCCTCGAACTCGGCGGTGTGCGCGAGGGCGAGGCTCCACGAGAGCGTGATCAGGGAGCCGGCGATCAGCCACGCGTCGAGCCCGAGGCAGATCCAGCCGGCCTTCGTCATCGGCCGCTTGGCGAGAACCAGCAGACCGATGATGGCGGGCGGCGCGAAGCACAGGAAGAACAGGTCGGCGAGGCTGGGGCTGGGCACGGGCTCGTGGAGGACGAACTCGTACCACCCCCATACGCCGTTGCCCAGGGCGGCCATGAGGGAGGAGAAGGCGAACAGGAGCCAGGCGGGTCGAAAACGGCTGCGTCGGCTGCGGGCGTACAGGAAGTTCGAGACGGCTGCGGTGGCCGCGGCGACGCTCAGCCCGAAGTCGCCCATGAACAGGGCGATCCGGTCGGAGCCCCAGCCGAGCGCGGAGCCGACGGCGTATCCCGCGCAGACCAGGACGAGCAGCAGCTGTGAGCCCGCGCCCATCCGGTGCACGGGTGGCCGGGCGGGCAGCGGCCCGCCGGTGCGCAGCGGGGTGCCGAGCGCCGCGGCCGACGCCGCCTTGGCGGTCACCGGCCCGCCCCGGTCCGCCGGGCCGCCCCCACGTCTGTCTTGCCCTGCCCGGTGTGCGGATGCTTTCTGCGGCCGCCGCGCGGCCCGCTCCGGTACGTATGACCCCTGCGGCAGCCGGTACTTCGCCCGTGCACGGGCGAACGTGAGGACCGGCATACCTGCCGTCGGCCCCGCCGCGTCGGATTGTGTGCCCATAGGCCGTGCATCGCCCGTCGCCCCCCTCGCAGTCCGTCACAAGTCCCCGGCGCCGCATGGTGCCGAGCGGCGCTGCCCCAGTCGGGACGATACACCAGTCTCGTCACTCAGGGACATAGTTCCTCTACTCTCCGTGACGACCAGCGACGATGGCGGCACGGGGTGCAGCCGGGCGGGCGCGGAGCGTCAGCGCCCGGGGTCGGGCGGCCGCACGGAAGGGATCCGTGGGGCCGCCGGGACGCCTGCAACGGCTGTCAGCCGACGGTGAGGACGAGGTTGTCGAGGGGCTTTCCCTCCGCGAACCGGTTGAGCTGAGCGGCGAGCAGTCTCTTGGCGCGGGGCAGGAAGGCGGACGTGGGTCCGCCGACGTGCGGGGAGATGAGCACTCCCGGAGCCTGCCACAACGGGTGCTCCCGGGGCAGCGGTTCGGGGTCGGTGACGTCCAGGGCCGCGAGGATCCGGCCGTTGTCGACCTCCGCGAGGAGCGCCTTGGTGTCGACCACGGGGCCGCGACCGACGTTCACCAGCAGCGCGCCGTCCTTGAGGCGGGCCAGGAAGTCCGCGTCCACGAGGCCGCGGGTGTCCTCGGTGAGCGGGGTGACGACGATGACGACGTCGGCCTCGGGCAGCAGGCCGGGCAGGTCGGCGAGCGCGTGCACGGGACCGCGCTCCGTGGTGCGGGCGGAGCGCGCGACGCGCACCACCCGCGCGACCTCGAACGGGACGAGCCGGTCCTCGATGGCGCTGCCGATGGCGCCGTAGCCCAGGATGAGCACGGTCCGGTCGGCGAGCGCCGGGCGGAATCCGGACCTCCACTCCCCGCGCTCCTGGCCGCGCACGAAGTCCGGAATGCCGCGCAGCGAGGCGAGGGTGAGGGTGAGCGCGAGTTCGGCGGTGCTGGCGTCGTGCACACCGCGCGCGTTGCACAACTGCACCCCGGGACGCAGGTACTTGAGCCCGCCCTGCACGTGGTCCACCCCCGCGGTGAGGGTCTGGACCGTGTGGACGGCGCTCATCCGCGGCAGCGGGCGTACGGAGACCTCGGCGCCCTTCGCGTACGGAACGACGTAGAACGCGCAGTCGGCCGGGTCCGCCGGGAAGTCGGAGTCACCGTCCCAGAAGCGGTAGTTGAGCCCTTCGGGAAGCCCGGGAACCTCGTCCGCGGGGAAGGGGAGCCATACATCACCAGTCATGGTCAGGAGGCTATGTCAGAGCGTCGGGGGAGCAGAGGTTAGGTTGGGGGCCTCAGCGAGGGAGGGTCACGGGCACGTGGAGCCAGGAGGTGCGCGCCGGGCGATCGGCGCCGCGGCGCTCGAGGTGGGCGCGGTCGGACTCGGTTGCATGCCGATGAACTGGGCGTACACCGGCTCGCGGCGGCGCGGGGAGGAGTCCCTGCGGGCGGTGCACACGGCGCTGGACCGGGGGTGCTCGCTGCTCGACACGGCGGACATGTACGGGCCGTTCACCAATGAGCTGCTGCTCGGCCGGGTCCTCAAGGAGCGGCGTGCGGACGCCTTCGTGTCGACCAAGGTGGGGCTGCTCGTCGGCGAGCAGCACATCGTCGCCAACGGCCGCCCGGGATATGTGCGGCGGGCCTGCGACGCGTCGCTCCGGCGGCTCCAGACGGACCGTATCGACCTGTACCAACTGCACCGCGCGGACCCCGAGGTGCCCGTCGAGGAGACCTGGGGCGCGATGGCCGAGCTGGTGAGCGCCGGCAAGGTGCGCGCGCTCGGCCTGTGCGCGGTGGGGGCGCGGGCCACGCGCCGCGACGGCCGTGCCGGGCTGCACGCCGGAACGATTCGGCAGCTGGAGCGGATCCAGCAGGTCTTCCCGGTGAGCGCGGTGATGGCCGAGCTGTCGGTGTGGTCTCCGGAGGCGCTCGCCGCGCTGCTGCCGTGGTGCGCCACGCGCGGTGTGGGGTTCCTGGCGGCGATGCCGCTGGGCAACGGCTTCCTGAGCGGGACGCTCACCCCGGGCCAGGGCTTCGAGCCCGACGACGTACGGGCCCGGCACCCGCGCTTCACCGCCGAGATGATGGCCGCGAACCAGCCGGTCGTGGCGGGGCTGCGCCGGGTCGCGGCGCGGCACGGCGCGGACGTGACGCCCGCCCAGGTGGCGCTGGCCTGGGTGCTGTCGCACGGGCGCACCGTGATCCCCGTACCGGGTACGAAGCACGAGCGCTGGGCGGCCGAGAACGCGGCGGCGGCACATCTGTCGCTGACGGACGCCGATCTGGCGGAGATCGCGGGGCTGCCCCCGGCGCGGGGCTCCTGGGACTGACCCGTCGCGGGTCCGGCCGGGTTCCGTGCGCGGAGATCGGGAACCCGGGCGGCGTGCGCGGAGTATGAACAGGAGAACCGCGCGCATCCCGCGCATCCCGCGTCGAAGGGACCCGACCGTGCCACGTCCAGCTGTCCGGCCCGCACTCGCCCTGGCCGCCTGCGCCGCGCTCCTTCTCTCGGCGGGCTGCTCGTCCGGGAACGACGGCAACCCGGGTGAGAGCAGAACCCCGACCGGCCGGTCCGGTGCGGACACGCCCGGCGCGTCCGCGTCCCCGGGCGCCGTGCCTCCGGCGAAGGGCTCGGTGCGCGTGGTGCGCACGGTCACCGAGAACCTGAAGTCACCGTGGGGGCTCGCCCCGCTGCCCGAGGACGGGCTGCTCGTCTCGTCCCGCGACGAGGGCACGATCACCCGGGTGGACACGGACACCGGGAAGAAGACGGAGCTGGGCTCGGTGCCCGGGGTGGCCCCGGCCGGCGAGGGCGGCCTCCTCGGCCTCGCCCTCTCCCCCGACTTCGCCTCGGACCACATGGTCTACGCGTACTTCACGACGGCGTCGGACAACCGCGTCGCGCGCATGATCTACGACGAGAAGAAGCCCGCGGGCGAGCAGCTCGGCGCGCCGGACACGGTGTTCAAGGGCATCCCCAAGGGCACGAACCACAACGGCGGCCGGATCGCGTTCGGCCCCGACGGGCTGCTCTACGTCGGGACCGGCGAGACGTACCGCACCGAGCTGGCGCAGGACCGGAAGTCCACGGGCGGCAAGATCCTGCGGCTGACCCCGGAGGGGCGGCCCGCGCCGGGCAATCCCTTCGGCGACTCCCCCGTGTACTCGTACGGGCACCGCAATGTGCAGGGGCTCGCCTGGGACTCGGACAAGCGGCTGTGGGCCTCCGAGTTCGGCCAGGACACCTGGGACGAGCTGAACGACATCGTGGCCGGTGACGACTACGGCTGGCCGGACGCCGAGGGGAAGAGCGACGACGCCGAGTACCACGACCCGATCGCCCAGTGGCGCACCTCGGAGGCCTCGCCCAGCGGGATCGCGTATGCGAAGGGGTCGATCTGGATGGCGGGCCTGCGGGGCGAGCGGCTGTGGCGGGTGCCGCTGGACCGCACGAAGGCGGCGCACGATCCGCAGGCCTTCCTCAAGGGCGAGTACGGGCGGCTGCGCACGGTGGTCGCGGCGGGCGGCGACAAGCTGTGGCTGGTGACGAGCGAGACGGACAGCAGGGGCACGCCCGGCAAGGGGGACGACCGGATCCTGGAGCTGAAGGTCAGCTGACGTCGTCGTCAGCCTCGGTGTCGGCGTCGGCGTCGGCGGGGGTCTCCGGGCGCGGTGGGCGGACGACGACCTTGCCCGAGGTGAGGTCTATCGGGCCGCGGCCCGGGTCGCCGTCGTTGAGGTCGACGCGGGTCAGCTCCAGCCGCTTGCGCTCGTCGTTCGTGTGCTTGCGGCCGGGCGAGAACAGTTCCTCGAACATGTTGAACACGGTGCGCCTCCCCTGGCTCGTGCGGCCGGGCTCCGCCGTCCAGCGTACGGGAGGGCCCGGCGACGGCCTCAGCCCCGGACGGCCGGGAAGAGACGCAGCCGGTGGGCGAGCGCGGCGGCCTCGCCGCGGCCGGCCACGCCCAGCTTGGCCAGGATGTTGGAGACGTGGACGCTGGCGGTCTTCGGCGAGATGAACAGCTCCTCGGCGATCTGCCGGTTGCTGCGGCCCGCGGCGACCAGGCGCAGCACATCGCGCTCGCGGCTGGTCAGGCCCAGCTCCTCGGCGGGGTCGGCGGGGGCGTCCCGGGGCGGCACGTCGCGGGTGAGACCGATGCGGGCGCGCTGGGCGAGCAGGGCGACGGACTCGGCGAGCGGGCGGGCCCCGAGGTGGCTCGCGACCGCGGCGACGAGGCGGAGCAGCTCGGTGGCGCGGTCCCGGTCGTCGTCCTCGGCGCGGGCCAGCAGCGACGCGGCGAGCCGGTGCCGGGCGCGGGCCAGGTCGTAGGGGCGGTCGAGGGGTTCGAGGACGGTGACGGTGGCCGACCAGTCCTCGGGGGTGTCGCGGGCCTCGGCGCGCAGCAGCTCGGTGCGGACCCACTGGTCGTGGGCGAGCCAGACCGGGACGGGGGTGGCCTGGTGCTTGGCGGCGGTCCGGATCCGGGCGAGGGCCTCGGCGCGTCCGGCGTCGGCGGCGGGCAGTCCCCGGGCGTCGGCCTCCGCCTCGGCGGCGGTGCGCAGCATCGGCCACAGATAGCGCTGGCTGGAGGGCGGCAGTCCGGCGTCGACGATCCGGGCCAGTTCGGCACGGGCGTCGAGCAGGCGGCCCTGGGCGACGGCCAGCTCGATGGCGCGATGGGCGATCGGCAGGTCGTACTGCGGCTGGGGATCGTGGGTGCCGATGTAGCGCTGCGCGGCGGCGAGCTGCCGGGCCGCCTCCTGGAAGGCGCCGCGCCCGACGGCGACGGCGGCCAGCTGGGTCACGGAGGTGGCGCGCGGCTTGTCGCTCAGGCAGAAGTCGCGGGCCCATCCGGCGGCCTCGACGGCCTCGTCCCAGCGGCCCAGGGAGACCAGGGACTCGGACTTGTTGGAGACGATCCAGCCCTTGGTGTCGGTGAGGCCGTGGCGGTGGTAGAAGGCGATGCCCTCGTCGCAGATGCGCACGGACTCGGCGGAGCGGCCCGCGCTCTCCAGGGCGGAGGGCAGGTTGACGTTCACGTTGTTGATCCGGGCCATCAGGCCCAGCTCCATGGAGCGCTCGCGCACCTCGTACAGCTCGGCGAAGCCCTGCTCGACGGAGCCCGCGTCGACGAGGAGGCCGCCGCGCACCAGGCGGGCGTGCAGCTCGACCTCCTGGTCGCCGACCATGCGGGCGTACTCCACGGCCCGCTCGGCGGCGGCCAGGGTCTCGGCGCCCGGGCGGTGCAGCATGCCCCAGGCGGCGGCGTGCGCCAGGACCTCGGCGTGCACGGCGGACGGGGGCAGTCCGCGGACCAGCTCCTGCGCCTTGGCGATCTCGTCCCAGCCGTTGCCACGGGCGATGTGGGAGATGATCCGCGAGCGCTGCAGCCAGAACCAGGCGGCGAGCAGCGGATCGTCCGCGCCGTCGGCCGCGGCGTCCTCCAGGATGCGGATCGCGCGCTTGCCGATCTTCAGGGAGCGTTCCCGTTCCCCGCACAGCCGGCCCGCGTCGGCGGCCTCGGCCATCAGGTCGAGGAAGCCGAGCCGGGTCTCGTCGGGGTCGCAGCCGCAGGAACGGTAGGCCGAGGAGTAGTCGCCCATGGGCAGCGCGGAGCGGATCTCCTCCGGTGTCCCGTCCCACAGCTCCATCGCCCGCTCCAGGAGCCGCAGTTGCTCGGAGTAGGCGTGCCGGCGGCGGGCCTCCACGGAGGCGTCGAGGACGGCGGGCAGCGCCTTGGCCGCGTCGTGGGCGTGGTACCAGTAGCTGGCCAGGCGCATCACGCGGGAGTCGGCGGGGACGAGGGCCGGGTCGGCCTCCAGGGCCTCCGCGTAACGGCGGTTGATGCGGGAGCGCTCGCCGGGCAGCAGGTCGTCGCTGACCGCCTCGCGGACCAGGGAGTGGCGGAAGCGGTAGCCGTCCCCGTCCGGGGTGGCGAGCAGGATGTTGGCTCCGACGGCGGCGCGCAGCGCCTCGATGAGCTCGTCGGCGCCGAGCCCGGCGACGGCTTCGAGCAGCGGGTACTCGACGGTGGAGCCGCCCTCGGCGCAGATCCGGGCGATGCGCTGGGCGGACTCGGGCAGTGATTCGACGCGGACCAGCAGGACGTCGCGCAGGGAGTCGGTGAGGCCGGTGGCGCAGCCCTCGGCCGCGGAGACGGCCAGTTCCTCGACGAAGAAGGCGTTGCCGTCGGAGCGGCGGAAGATGTCGTCGACGACCGAGCGCTCGGGTTCGGCGGCGATGATCCCGGCGATCTGGCGGGCCACCTCGTCGCGGGTGAGCCGGGCCAGTTCGATCCGGGTGACGGTGCGCAGCCGGTCCAGCTCGGCGAGCAGGGGGCGCAGCGGGTGGCGGCGGTGCACGTCGTCCGCGCGGTAGGTGGCGACGACGGCGAGGCGGCCGCTGCGCAGGGTGCGGAAGAGGTACGCGAGCAGGTGGCGGGTGGAGGCGTCCGCCCAGTGCAGGTCCTCCAGGACGACCACGACGGTGTGCTCGGCGGCGACCTGTTCGAGGAGGCGGGCGGTCAGTTCGAAGAGCAGGGCGGTGGCGCTCTCGTCGCCGCGGCCGTCACGGCCGTCGCGCTGACGGGTCAGGCCGTCGCCCAGTTCCGGCAGGATGCGGGCCAGTTCGTCCTCGCGTCCCGCGGCGGAGCGGTCCAGCTCCTCGGGCAGGGCGCGGCGCAGGGCGCGCAGCGCGGTGGAGAAGGGGGCGAACGGCAGGCCGTCGGCGCCGATCTCGACGCAGCCGCCGGTGACGACGACGGCGCCGCGCGCGCAGGCGCTCGCGGCGAACTCCTCGACGAGCCGGGTCTTGCCGACTCCGGCCTCCCCGCCGAGCAGCAGGGCCTGCGGCTCGCCGGCGGCGGCGCGGCCGAGGGCGGTGTGCAATATGCCGAGTTCGTCGGCGCGGCCGACGAACACCGGGCTGACGGACCTGGTCTCCACGTCGCCGAGCATCGCACACGCGTCTGACAGCCCGGCGCCTTTTTCTGCCGAGAGCGACGAGCCCTCCGAGAGCGACGAGCCCTCCGTGAACGACGAGAAGGGGAGGACGGCCGCCGTGCCGTCCTCCCCTTCCGCCCGGCTCCCCGTGCGGGGCACCGTGTTCACGCCGTACGGGCGAAGCGCGTGCGATGCGGACCGCCGGTACTCACCGGCCCCTCCGCGTCCATGGCGCTGGAACTCCGCTCCGCCCTGCGGGCCTTGCGGGCCGCGCGGGCCGCCCGCAGCCGGCGGTGCTCCTCGGCCTGCCGGATGAGTTCGGCGGAGCGGATCTGGTGCATCTCGTACTCGAACATCTCGTCTCCCTGGTGACGATCGGTGTGGCTCTCGCGGTGTCTTCCGCGATGCCTCAACTCTCGGTTCCCAGGGGGGTGCGGCACATCGGGAGAGTGCCGCATCTCCGGGCGACGGGATGCCTTATCCGGGCTCCTGAGGTCCTTAGACGCCTCAGAAAAGCCTTAGTCGGTGCCTCAGCTGGTCTTGGGCAGCCCGAGGAGCAGGTCCGAGTACTTGGCGATGGCGAGCAGCAGGCCCAGGACACCGAGCGAGACACCGGCCCACGCCACGGACTTGATCCAGATCGCCTGCGGTCGGCCGGGCACCCCGAAGGCGGGCCTGACCAGCACGAACGCGCCGACGAGCAGGGCGATCAGGGAGATGACGCCGCCGACCAGGGCGGCGGCGTGCCAGGAGTCGCCGTAGACCTCGGAGACCTGGGTGGCGACGCTGGCGGACTGCGAGGTGTTGAGCTGGCCGATGAGGGATTCGCGGGCGGAGGCGATGGTGCCGAGCCAGCTGCCGCTCATCGCGACGACGCCGAGGGCGACGGAGACGATGGCGGCGGCGCCCTGGCCGACCCCGGAGGGACGGTCCGCCTCGGCGTTCTCCTCGGCCAGTCGCGCCAGTTCGGCCTCGGCCGCCGCCTCGGCGGCCTCGTCGTCCTCAGTGGCCCCGGCCTCGGTGATCTCGGCCTCGGTGGCGTCGGTGGTCTCCTGGGAGGGGGCGTCCTCCTCCCGGATCTCTGCATCGCGCTGCGCGTCAGTCTTCGTAGTCATGCTGCGCACCGTACGGACGCTGTCTGAGAGGTCTCTTAACGTTTCTTGTGCGCGTCGCGTGCGCTGCGCCACTCCGGGGCGAGCAGCGACCAGACCTCCAGGTCATGGCGTTCGCCGCGCCATTCATGTGCCTCGCGTCGCACACCGTCCCTGCGGAAACCGAGCCGCTCGGCCACCTTCAGACTCGCGGAGTTCCCGGACGCGGCCACCCATTCCACCCGGTGGATGCCGCGCTCCTCGACGATCCACTCCAGCAGGACGCGCATCGCGCGCGTGATCAGCCCGCGGCCGGTCGCCGCCGGCTCCAGCCAGCAGCCCACCTCCGCATTGCCCGTCGCGGCGTCGAAGTTGAGCGTGAGCACCCCGCCGACCAGCCGGCCGTCCAGCCAGATGCCGTGGTACGAGCCCGTGTCCGCGGCCCGCATGTCGGTGTAGCGCTGGAGGGTGCTCCGCGCCGAGTCCACGTCCGTGGCCTGCGAGCCGAACGGGATGAACTGCCCGATGAACTCCCGCCCACGCTCCAGGTTCGCCAGGAACTCCTCGGCGTGCCAGGTCTCCAGGGGCCGCAGTTCGGCGCCCTCGTCACCGAGCGGGATCGCGTACATCGGACTCCTTCACCTGTCGCTGTCCGGGCAGGGTCACCTTCTCATGGGCGGCGCGGCACTCCGGCGGCTCGATGCTGATGCGGGGCAGGACGCGGCCGAGCCAGCGGGGCAGCCACCAGTTGGCGCCGCCGAGCAGGTGCATCAGGGCCGGCACCAGCAGCGTGCGCAGGATGAAGGCGTCCACGGCGACGGCCACCGCGAGCGCGATGCCGAACATCGCGATCACCCGGTCGCCGCTGAGCACGAAGGCCAGGAAGACCGAGATCATGATCACCGCGGCCGAGTTGATCACGCGGCTGGTCTCGGCGAGGCCGACCCGGACGGCCCGCCGGTTGTCGCCGGTCTCCAGCCATTCCTCGTACATCCGGCTGACCAGGAAGACCTGGTAGTCCATGGAGAGCCCGAAGAGGACCGACACCATGATCACGGGCAGGAAGGGCTCGATCGGGCCGGCCGCGCCGAGTCCGAGCAGTTCGCTCCCCCAGCCCCACTGGAAGATCGCGACCACGACGCCGAAGGCGGCGCAGACGGCGGCGATGTTCATGGCCGCCGCCTTCAGCGGGATGCCGATGGACCGGAAGGCGAGCAGCAGCAGGAGGCAGCCGAGTCCGACCACGGCGCCCACGAACAGCGGCAGCTTGCCGACGATGACCTCGGCGAAGTCGTCGTAGCTGGCCGTGACGCCACCGATCTGGACGTCGAGGCCGGAGCGCGGCACGACGTCCGTGCGCAGGTCGTCGACGAGGTCGCTGGTCGCCCGCGACTGCGGGGCGGAGGAGGGGACGACGGTGAGGTACGCGGCGGAGTCGTCGCCGTTGTACGTGATCGGGGAGACGGCCGCGACGCCTTCGGTGGTCCGCAGCTCGCCGGCCAGCGCCTGGACCGCGGCCTTGTCCCGGGCGCCGTCGACCTCGGTGACGAGGGTGAGCGGGCCGTTGACCCCTGGGCCGAAACCGTCGGCCAGCAGGTCGTAGGCCTGCCGGGTCGTCGCGGACTTCGGGTTGTTGCCCTGGTCGGAGGTGCCGAGGTGGAGGGAGAGGGTGGGCAGCGCGAGGACCGTGATCACGGCGAGCGCGATCCCGCCGAGCAGCTTGGGGTGCCGCTCGACGAACGCGGCCCAGCGCGCGGCGAGCCCCGTCGGCAGCTCCGGCTCGGGCCCGTGCTCGGCGAGGCGGCGCCGCTCGCGCCGGGACAGCGCGCGCGTCCCGATGAACGAGAGCAGCGCGGGCAGCAGCGTCACCGAGGCGGCGACGGTGAGCAGGACGGTGACGGAGGCGGCGATGGCGACGCCGTTGAGGAAGCTGAGGTTCAGCAGCAGCATGCCGAGCAGGGCGATGCAGACGGTCGCGCCCGCGAAGACGACGGCGCGGCCGGTGGTGGCCACGGCCCGTTCGGCGGCGACCGCCACGGGCAGCCCCCGCTTCAGGCCTCTGCGGTGCCGGGTCACGATGAACAGCGCGTAGTCGATGCCGACGCCGAGCCCGACCAGCATGCCGAGCATCGGCGCGAAGTCGGCGACGGTCATGGCGTGCCCGAGCAGCACGATCCCGGCGTACGCGGTGCCCACGCTGACCAGGGCGGTGGCGATGGGCAGCGCGGCGGCGGCGAGGGACCCGAAGGCGAGGAAGAGGACCACGGCGGCGACCACGACGCCGATCACCTCGGACAGGTGCGCCGACGTCGACTCGGTGAGGGCGACGGCGCTGCCGCCGAGCTCCACCTCGAGCCCGTCGGGTCCGTGCGTCTCGGCGTCCTCGGCGGTGTCGACGACCGCCCGCGCCTGGGCGACCGGGATGTTGTCGGCCTGCTCGTCGAAGGTGACGGTCGCGTACGCGGTGTGACCGTCGGCGCTGATCAGGTCGGCGCCGCCGCTGCCGTACGGCGAGACGACGGAGGAGACGCCGGGCAGGGCGGCGAGCTGCCCGAGCGTGTTGCTCATGGTCTTCTCGACGTCGGCGGCCCGGACGGTCGAGCCCTCGATGTGCCAGACGACGGTGTCGCTGTCGCCGCCGAGCCCCGAGAAGTTCTCGTCGAGGAGCTGGGTGGCGCGGCCGGATTCGGTGCCCGGTGCCTCGTAGTCGTTCGAGTACGCGGACCCGGCGACGGCGGCGGCCGCACTGGTGCCGCCGAGGGCGAGGAGCCACAGCAGGAGGACGACGAGCCGGTGCCGTACGCACCAGCGGGCGAGAGTAGCCACAGGCGTGCTCCCCGGTGGTTCATGGATCTTTGCCGGGGAGCAGCCGCGCAGAAGGGACGAGCCCGCAAAGAACACGTGAGCAGTGGCCAGTCACTCTTACAGGCAAACGTGATCGTTTGTCTCTTTCGTGTCCTTACTCACAGGATGTCGGACTGGTGCACAGCCCCTGCTCAGCCGAGGAGTTGGAGCCCCGCCCACAGCGCCGTGGTGGACAGCAGCAGCGTCGCCGGGACGGTGAGCAGGCCGAGGCGGGTGAAGTCGCCCAGCTCGGGCTCGGTGCCGTGGGCGTGCACGATGCGCCGCCACAGCAGGGTGGCGAGCGAGCCGACGTACGTCAGATTGGGGCCGACGTTGACGCCGATGAGCGCAGCCAGGACCGGGCCCGGTCCCGCCGGGGCGACGACCGGGAGCAGGGCGAGGGTCGCGGGCAGGTTGTTGATCAGGTTCGCGAGGAGCGCCGCGACGGCGGTGACGGCGAGCAGCGCGGGCAGCCCGGTGCCGTCGGGCAGGACGTGGCCGATGACGTCGCCGAGCCCGTTGTCGACGAGCGCCTTGACGACGATGCCGAGGGCGAGGACGAACAGGCAGAACGGCAGGTTCGCCGATTTCAGCAGCTCGCCCGGGGTGGAGTCGCGCCGGGCGAGGGCCCGCGCGCCGAGCACGACGGCGCCGGCGAGGGCGGCCCACACCGGCTCGATCCCGGCGAAGGAGGTGACGGCGAACCCGGCGAGGGTCAGCGCGAGCACGACCAGCGTGAACACCGGGACGCCGGTCGGCTCCGCCTCGTCCGGGGCGTGCGCCGGGGCGGCCAGGTCGGCGGCGAAGTAGCGGCGGAAGACCAGGTACTCGACGCCGATCGCGACCAGCCAGGGCAGCGCCATGAGCCCGGCGAAGCGGGTGAAGGTGAGGCCGCTCGCGGTGAGGGCCAGCAGATTGGTGAGGTTGGAGACCGGGAGCAGGAGCGACGCGGAGTTGGCCAGGTGGGCGCTCGCGTAGACGTGCGGGCGGGGGCGGGCGCCGATCCGGGCCGCCGTGGCGAAGACGACCGGGGTGAGCAGGACGACGGTGGCGTCCAGGCTCAGTACGGCGGTGACGCCCGCGGCGACCGCGAAGACACCGCCGAGCATGCGGGATGGGCTGCCGTGGCAGGCGCGGGCCACGGCGTCGCCGGCGGCCTTGAACAGGCCCTCGTCGGCGCAGAGCTGGGCGAGCAGCAGGATCGCGGCGAGGAAGCCGACGACGGGGAGCAGGTCCTTGGTCTCGGACCAGGCGTGGTCGGGGCTTACGGCGCCGACGAGCACGACGATCCCGGCCGCGGGCACGGCGGCGACGGCCTCCGGCAGGTTGCGGGGGCGGAGTACGGCGAAGGCCAGTGTGGCCAGCAGGAGAATGATGGCCAGGATCTCGGCCGACGTCGTGCTCAGAGTGCTGCTCCGTTCCACGGGGCTCCGCCCCGGACCCCCGCTCCTCAAACGCCGGAGGGGCTGGATATATCCAGCCCCTCCTCAAAAAAGGGAACTCAGCCCTCGCTGACGCCCAGCTTCTCCAGGATCAGTTCCTTGACGCGGGCCGCGTCGGCCTGACCCCGGGTCGCCTTCATGACGGCGCCCACGAGGGCTCCGGCGGCGGCGACCTTGCCGGACTGGATCTTGGCGACGATGCCGGCGTTGCCCGCGATCGCCTCGTCCACGGCCGTGTTGAGCGCGCCCTCGTCCGAGACGACCTTCAGGCCGCGCTTCTCGACGACCTCGTCCGGGGTGCCCTCGCCCTTGAGGACGCCGTCGATGACCTGGCGGGCCAGCTTGTCGTTGAGGTCGCCCTTGGCGACCAGCTCCGACACCCGGGCCACGTACTCGGGCGTGATGGGCAGTTCGCCGAGCTCGACGCCCTGCTCGTTGGCGTTGCGCGCCAGCTCGCCCATCCACCACTTGCGGGCGGAGGTCGAGTCGGCACCGGCGTTGATCGTCGCGACGATCGGGCCGATGGCGCCGGCGTTGCGGATCGACTGCATGTCGTGGGCGCTGATCGCCCACTCCTCGATCAGCCGGTTGCGCTGCGCGAGCGGCAGCTCGGGCAGCTCGGACCGCAGGGCCTCGACCCACTCGCGGGACGGGGCGACCGGGACCAGGTCGGGCTCCGGGAAGTACCGGTAGTCCTCGGCGTTGTCCTTGATGCGGCCCGACGTGGTGGAGCCGTCCTCCTCGTGGAAGTGACGGGTCTCCTGCACGATGGTGCCGCCCGAGTTCAGGACGGCCGCGTGGCGCTGGATCTCGAAGCGCGCCGCACGCTCCACGGAACGGAGCGAGTTGACGTTCTTCGTCTCCGAGCGCGTACCGAACTCCTCGCGCCCGTGCGGACGCAGCGACAGGTTCACGTCGCAGCGCATCTGGCCCTTGTCCATGCGGGCCTCGGAGACGTCGAGCGCCTTGATGACCTCGCGCAGCTCGGCGACGTACGCCTTGGCGACCTCGGGGGCCCGCTCGCCCGCGCCCTCGATGGGCTTGGTGACGATCTCGATGAGCGGGATGCCGGCGCGGTTGTAGTCGAGCAGCGAGTGCGAGGCGCCCTGGATGCGGCCGGTGGCACCGCCGACGTGCGTCGACTTGCCGGTGTCCTCCTCCATGTGGGCGCGCTCGATCTCCACGCGGAAGACCTCGCCGTCCTCCAGCTGTACGTCGAGGTAGCCGTTGAAGGCGATGGGCTCGTCGTACTGGGAGGTCTGGAAGTTCTTCGGCATGTCCGGATAGAAGTAGTTCTTCCGGGCGAAACGGCACCATTCGGCGATCTCGCAGTGCAGCGCGAGGCCGATCTTGATGGCCGACTCGACGCCGATCTCGTTCACGACCGGCAGCGCGCCGGGCAGACCGAGACAGGTCGGGCAGGTCTGACTGTTGGCGTCCTGCTTCAGCTCGGTGGAGCAGCCGCAGAACATCTTCGTCTTCGTGCCGAGTTCGACATGGACCTCGAGGCCCATGACGGGGTCGTACGCCGCGAGGGCTTCCTCGTACGACACCAGGTCAGTCGTGGCAGTCACGGTGAAACTTTCCCTCTCAGCCCAGCAGGACGTCGTCGTCGCCCAGGCGCTTGAGCTCCCGGTAGAGGATCGCCAGGCCGGTAACGATGGCGGCGGCGGACACGGCGGCGTCGATCAGCCGCAGCGTGTCGTTGTCGTTCTTGGCCATCCGCGCCTGCTTCGCGACGCTGATCGCGCCGAAGGCGGTGCTGGCGGCCGACACGTACACGCCGGTCTTGGACTTCTTGAAGTTCTTGGCCTTCTTTGCCATGGCACTCACAGCGACGGAGCCTCCTCAAGCAGCGGGTGCCCCCACTTTTCCACGAAGGCGGCCTCGACGGCCGCGCCGACCTTGTACAGCCGGTCGTCCTTCATGGCGGGGGCGATGATCTGCAGGCCGACCGGCAGTCCGTCCTCCGGCGCGAGGCCGCAGGGCAGCGACATGGCGGAGTTGCCGGCCAGGTTGGTCGGGATGGTGCACAGGTCCGCGAGGTACATCGCCATCGGGTCGTCGGCGCGCTCGCCGATCGGGAACGCGGTGGTCGGCGTCGTCGGGGAGACGATGACGTCCACGGACTCGAAGGCCGCCTCGAACTCGCGGGTGATGAGGGTGCGGACCTTCTGGGCACTGCCGTAGTACGCGTCGTAGTAGCCGGAGCTCAGCGCGTACGTGCCCAGGATGATGCGGCGCTTGACCTCGTCGCCGAAGCCGGCCTCGCGGGTCAGCGCGGTGACCTCCTCGGCGGAGTGCGTGCCGTCGTCGCCGACCCGCAGGCCGTACCGCATGGCGTCGAACCGGGCGAGGTTCGAGGAGCACTCCGACGGGGCGATCAGGTAGTACGCGGACAGCGCCAGGTCGAACGACGGGCAGTCCAGCTCGACGATCTCGGCGCCGAGCGACTTCAGCAGCTCGACGGACTCGTCGAAGCGCTGCACGACGCCGGCCTGGTAGCCCTCGCCGCGGAACTGCTTGACGATGCCGACGCGCATGCCCCGCACCGAGCCGTTGCGCGCGGCCTCGACGACCGGCGGGACCGGGGCGTCGATGGACGTGGAGTCGAGCGGGTCGTGACCGGCGATCGCCTCGTGCAGCAGCGCCGCGTCCAGGACCGTGCGGGCGCAGGGCCCGCCCTGGTCGAGGGAGGACGAGAACGCGACCATGCCGAAGCGGGAGACGCCGCCGTACGTGGGCTTCACGCCGACGGTGCCGGTGACGGCGGCGGGCTGGCGGATGGAACCGCCGGTGTCCGTGCCGATGGCCAGCGGGGCCTCGTACGCGGCGAGCGCGGCCGAGGAGCCGCCGCCGGAGCCGCCGGGGATGCGGGTCAGGTCCCACGGGTTGCCCGTCGGCCCGTACGCGCTGTTCTCGGTGGAGGACCCCATGGCGAACTCGTCCATGTTGGTCTTGCCGAGGACCACGACGTCGGCGGCCTTCAGCTTCTTGACCAGCGTGGCGTCGTACGGCGGGATCCAGCCCTCGAGGATCTTGGAGCCGACCGTGGTCGGGATCCCCTCGGTGGTGAAGATGTCCTTCAGCGCGAGCGGGACGCCGGCCAGCGGGCCCAGCTTCTCGCCCGCGGCACGCTTGGCGTCCACGGCGGCGGCCTGCTTCAGCGCGCCCTCGCGGTCGACGTGCAGGAAGGCGTGCACCTTCTCGTCGACGGCCCCGATCCGGGCCAGGTGGGCCTCGGTGACCTCGACGGCCGTGAGCTCACCGGAAGCGATCTTCGCGGCGATCTCGGCGGCGGTGAGCTTGATGATGTTGATGTCCGTCATGGCTGTTTAGTCCTCCCCCAGGATCTGCGGCACCTTGAAACGCTGCTGCTCCTGGGCCGGGGCGCCGGAGAGCGCCTGCTCGGGGGTGAGCGACGGACGGACCTCGTCCGCGCGCATGACGTTCGTCAGCGGCAGCGGGTGGGAGGTCGGCGGTACGTCTTGGTCGGCGACCTCGCTGACGCGGGCGACCGCGCCGATGATGTCGTCGAGCTGGCCTGCGAAGTGGTCGAGCTCTTCGGGCTTCAGCTCCAGACGCGCCAGCCGGGCGAGGTGGGCGACCTCCTCGCGCGTGATGCCAGGCATGCAGCGATCCTCTGGGGTGAGTGTGTGTGGTTTGGGCTCAATCCTATGGGTGCCCGGGGTGTGCCTGGTAAACGGATATCCAGCGCGGCTCTCGTCGTGGCTGGTCGCGCGGTTCCCCGCGCCCCTGAAGGGCGAGCTCCGCTCGCTTCAGGGGCGCGGGGAACTGCGCGAGAAGAGGCCACCGGCCGTCAGCCGAACGACAACCGATCAGGCCTCATCGGCACCCGGCAGCGCCACGGTGGCGGCCCGCTGCCACCCCCGGTCCCCCCGGGCCCGGAGCCACGCGGTGGTCTCGTCGGGCGGCATCGCGGCGGCGACGAGCCACCCCTGCACCGCGTCGCACCCCAGATCCCGGAGCCGCTCCCACGTCTCGTCGTCCTCCACGCCCTCGGCGACGACGAGCAGCCCGAGCGAGTGCGCCAGGTCGACGGTGCAGCGCACGATCTCCGCGTCCTCGTTGTCCACCGCGAGACGGGCCACGAAGGACCGGTCGATCTTCAGCTCGCTGACCGGCAGCCGCCGCAGATGCACGAGCGAGGAGTACCCGGTGCCGAAGTCGTCGAGCGACATCTTCACCCCGTGCCCGGTCAGCCCGGCCAGGGTGTCGGCGGCGCGCTGCGGGTCCTCGAGCAGCACGTGTTCCGTTATCTCCAGCTGGAGCGACCCGGCCGGGACCCCGTGCCGGGCCAGCCGCGCGGCGACCGCGCCCGCGAAGCCGGGGGTGTGCACGTCGCGCGGTGACACGTTCACCGCGACGGGCACGTACAGCCCCTGGGCGCGCCAGCGGGCGACCTGGGCCAGCGCGGTCTCCAGGACGTACTCGGTCAGGTGCGGCATCAGACCGGAGGACTCGGCGATGGCGATGAACTCGTCAGGCGGAACCTTCCCTCGCTCGGGATGCACCCACCGCACCAGCGCTTCGAGCCCGGCCACCTGGCCGTCGAAACGCACCTTCGGCTGGTAGTGCAGCTCCACGTCGCCCGCGTCGAGCGCGCGCCGTAGATCGCCCAGCAGACCGAGCCGGTCGGGGGTGTTGGAGTCCCGCTTCGACTCGTAGACCTCGACGCCCGTGCGGTCCCGCTTGGCCTGGTACATCGCGACGTCGGCGCGGCGCAGCAGGCCCTCGGCGTCGAGGGCGTGGTCGGGGAAGACGGCGAGGCCGGCGCTGGCTTCGAGGACCAGCGTGAGCCCGTCGAGGTCGAGCGGCGAGCCGAGGGCGGCGACCAGAGCGCGGGCCACCCGGGACGCCGACGTCGTCGAGTCGGCGACCGGCAGCAGCACGGCGAACTCGTCCCCGCCCAGCCGCGCGGCCTCCGCACCGCGCGGCAGTGCGGCCTTGAGCCGGTCCGCGATCTGCAGCAGGAGCCGGTCACCGGCGAGGTGGCCGAGCGTGTCGTTCACCGAGCGGAACCGGTCGAGGTCGATCAGCAGGAGCGCGCTGCGGGCGCCGATCCGCTCGGCGTCGTCGAGCGCGGTCCAGGTGCGCTCAAGGAGCCACTGGCGGTTGGGCAGTCCGGTGAGCGGGTCGCGCAGCTGCTCCTCGGCGCGGGCGCGGGCGATCCAGAGCGTGGAGTCGAGCGCGATCAGCGGGATCGAGAACAGCGGCAGCAGCACGGGCAGCGCGATGGCGACGACGCAGATCAGCGGTGCGATGCCGAGCAGCGCGACGCCCACCAGGCCCTGCCGGACCAGCGCGGTGCGGTCGACCTTGGGCAGGCCGGAGGCGCGCGGCGCGTGCACGTAGTAGAGCAGGAGCCGGGTGACCAGCAGGTACGAGGCCGCCACCAGGGCGATCTCGGGCGCCGTGAAGACGTTCCAGGTCTCCGGCTTCCACGGGGTCTCGACGGACGGTACGCGGCCGAACGCGGCCAGGACCAGGGCGCCCGCCCCGATGCCGAGGATGTCGATCGCGCCGTGCAGCACGCCCTGACGCCAGCGGTGTCTGCGGGCGGCGCCGACGAGCACGACCACGGTGAGGCTGACCATCCCGGCGGGCACCCAGCCGTAGAGCAGCAGGACGGCGAGGGTGAGGGCTCCGCCGGAGCCGGTGCCGCCCCACCAGCGGTCGCGGCCGAGGGCGACCAGATGGCCGACGATGATGCCGGTGAGGATCGCGAGGGACCAGCCGACGACGCCGGACGGGAAGAGCGCGTGGTCGCCGGTGAACGCCCGGTAGAACCCGGCGGCCAGGACCACGGCGGCGAGCGCGACGACCGCGCCGGGCAGCAGCGGCAGCGCCGTCGCCCGGGAACCGTCGCCCGGTCCGCCGTGGTGGTTGCTGGCGGGGGTGGCCACGCCGACGTGACCGCCGGCGGTCAGAGCGGGGTGCCGCTCGGCGGGCAGGACGACCGTGCCCTCGGTCCGCAGGACGGCGCCCTGGGGCTCCGCGCCCGGCGGGCTCTGGACGCCGAAGGCCACCCGGGCGGCCCGGGTCCGGGTCGCGGCGGGCCGGACGAGACCCAGCCCTCTCTCACGCCACCAGTTGCGCCAGTTCACCACACCACCGCGTTCGCTCTCCCCGTGACCGCTGTCGCTGTCTCCGCCGCCCTCGCCGGGGCGTCGGGCCGTGCCGCGCCGCAGTCGCCGGCGCGGGCGCAGCCGTGAGTCCGGGGCGGCGCTCTCGGTCGGTTCCATTCCCGTCCCTCTCACAGCCGGCGGTGCTCATGTCCGCAGCCCGCTCCCTGACTTCTGTGGAGCGGAGGTTGCCCCATCCGCAGCAGGACACGGCAGGCGCACACCCTCAACAGTAGGCCGCAGAAGGCTTCCACGGGCACCAGACGGACGCGCCCGGCCGTGGATACCCGAATGCGACCCGGCCACCCGTATGCATCTGATATGCGCTGAACGGGTGGCCTTCAACCGCTACTGCTCAGTCGGTTCCTCGGCGGGAAGCGCCAGTTCGGCGGCGGCGTCGGGGCCTTGGTCGAGCAGCACGACGAAGCCGTCCTCGTCCAGAACCGGAACCTTCACCTGCATGGCCTTGTCGTATTTGGATCCCGGGTTGTCCCCGACAACGACAAAGGACGTCTTCTTGGAAACGGAACCTGTCACCTTGGCGCCTCTGCTCTGCAGGGCGTCCTTCGCGCCGTCCCGGGTGAAGTTCTGCAGGGTGCCGGTGACGACGACGGTGAGGCCTTCGAGCGGGCGCGGGCCCTCGTCCTCACCGGCCCCCTCCTCCTCCATGCGCACACCGGCATCACGCCATTTCCGCAGAATCTCCCGATGCCAGTCCTCGGCGAACCACTGCTTCACGGAGGCGGCGATGATTCCGCCTACGCCGTCGGTGGCCGCCAGCTCCTCCTCTGTGGCCTGATCGATGCGGTCGACGGAGCGGAACTCGCGGGCCAGCGCCTCGGCCGCGACGGGACCGACGTGCCGGATGGAGAGGCCGTTGATGACGCGGGCGAGCGGGCGGTCCTTGGCCGCGGCGATGTTCTCCAGCATCGACACCGCGTTCTTCCGGGGCTCGCCCTTCTGGTTGGCGAAGACGGTGACGACCTTGTCCTCGCCGCTCTTCGGGTCCCGCTTGGGCAGACCGCTGTCGGGGTCCAGGACGTAGGCCTTGATGGGCAGCAGCTGCTCGATGGTGAGGTCGAACAGGTCGCCCTCGTCGGTCAGCGGCGGCTCGGCGGGCTCCAGCGGGGCGGTGAGCGCGGCGGCGGCGACCGCCCCGAAGTTCTCGATGTCCAGGCACTGGCGGCCGCCCAGATAGAACAGCCGCTCGCGCAACTGGGCGGGGCAGGTGCGGGCGTTGGGACACCGCAGGTCGATGTCGCCCTCCTTCATGGCCCGCAGCGGCGTGCCGCACTCGGGGCATTCGGCGGGCATCACGAACTCGTACTCGCTGCCGTCGCGCAGGTCGACGACCGGGCCCAGGATCTCGGGGATGACGTCACCGGCCTTGCGGATGACGACGGTGTCCCCGATGAGCACGCCCTTCTTCTTGACGATCTCCTGGTTGTGCAGCGTCGCGAACTCGACCTCGGAGCCCGCCACCGTCACCGGCTCGACCTGCGCGTACGGGGTGACGCGGCCGGTGCGGCCCACGCCGACGCGGATGTTGACCAGCTTGGTGTTGACCTCTTCGGGCGGGAACTTCCAGGCGATGGCCCAGCGCGGGGCGCGCGCGGTGGAGCCGAGCCGGCCCTGGAGCGGGATCTCGTCCAGCTTGACGACGGCGCCGTCGATCTCGTGCTCGACCGAGTGCCGGTTCTCCCCGAAGTACGCGATGAACTCCCGTACGCCGTCGAGGTCGTCGACCACTCTGTTGTGCTTCGCGGTGGGCAGGCCCCACTCGCGCAGCAGGTCGTACGCCTCCGACAGACGGGCGATGTCGAAGCCCTCGCGGGCGCCGATGCCGTGCACGACCATGCGCAGCGGGCGGGTCGCGGTGACCCGGGGGTCCTTCTGGCGGAGTGAACCCGCCGCCGCGTTGCGCGGGTTGGCGAAGGGCTTGTCGCCGGACTCGACCAGCCGGGCGTTCAGCTCCTCGAACTTCTCCATCGGGAAGAAGACCTCGCCGCGGATCTCGACGAGGTCCGGGATGCGCTCGCCCTGGAGGCGGTCGGGGATCTCGGCGATCGTGCGGACGTTGGGCGTGATGTCCTCGCCGACGCGGCCGTCGCCGCGGGTGGCCGCGCGGGTCAGGCGCCCCTGCTCGTACGTCAGGTTGACCGCGAGGCCGTCGATCTTCAGCTCGCACAGGAAGTGATAGCCGGACGCGCCGACGTCCTTGTGGACGCGCTCGGCCCAGGCCGCCAACTCCAGGTCGTCGAAGGCGTTGTCGAGCGAGAGCATGCGCTCGCGGTGCTCCACGGACGTGAACTCCGTGGCGTAGTTGCCCGCGACCTTCTGGGTCGGCGAGTCGGGGGTGCGCAGCTCGGTGTACTGCTCCTCGAGGGCTTCGAGGGAGCGCAGCAGCTTGTCGAACTCGGCGTCGGAGACGACCGGCGCGTCCTTCACGTAGTACCGGAAGCGGTGCTCTTCGATCTGCTCGGCCAGCCGGGCGTGCTCGTCCCGCGCCGTCGCGGGCACGGAGCTCTCGGTCTCCGCCTTCTTTCCAGCGCTTGCGGCAGCCACCTTCTCGTCCTCCCGTTTACCTTCGTCCCCGGTCACTCAGGGTTGTCCGCGAGTGATCTCGCCGCCCGGGCGCAGTGGGCGAGCGCCGCGCGGGCGTACGCGGGCGACGCGCCCGCGAGGCCGCACGACGGGGTGACCACGACCGACTCCGCGAGCGACCCCGGATTCAGCCCCAGCCTGCGCCACAGCGTCCTGACCCCCATGACGCTACCGGCAGGGTCCGACAATCGGGCGTCCACGCCGGGCACGACACCGGCGAACAGCTTGGTGCCTCCCTCGACGGCCTCACCGATCGCCTCGTCGTCACGCTCGGTGAGGAGCGAGAAGTCGAAGGAGACCGCGCCGGCGCCGGCCCGGCGCAGCAACGCGAACGGGACGTCGGGGGCGCAGGAGTGGACGACGGTGGGCCCCTCGGTGTGCACGGCGAGGACGTCGCGCAGGGTGCTCTCCACGACCTGTCGGTCGACGGCGCGGTGGGTGCGGTACTCGCTCGCGGTCTTGACCTGTCCGCGCAGGACGGCGATGAGGGAGGGCTCGTCGAGCTGGAGCACGAGGTGGGCGCCGGGGACGCGGCGGCGCAGGTCGGCGAGGTGGGTGCGCAGGCCCTCGGCGAGCGAGCCCGCGAGGTCGCGGCAGGCGCCCGGGTCGGAGAGCGCGGCCTCGCCGTTGCGCAGCTCCAGGGCTGCGGCGAGGGTCCACGGTCCGACGGCCTGCACCTTGAGCGGTCCCTCGTAGCCCTGGGTGAACTCCTCCAGCGCGTCGAGGTCCTCGCCCAGCCACGACCGGGCGCGCTTGGTGTCGCGTCCGGGCCGGTCGCCGATCCGCCAGCCGCTGGGCTCCACGCGCGCGTACAGGTCGACGAGGAGCCCCGCGGTCCTGCCGATCATGTCGGCACCCGGCCCGCGCGCGGGCAGCTCGGCGAGGAACGGGAAGTCCTCGAAGCTGCCGGTGACGGTCTTGGCGGCCTCCCGGGCGTCACCGCCGGGCATCGACCCGACGCCGGTCGCCGGGCCCCACTTGAAGTCGCTCTTTTCACTCACCCAGGAAGAGTACGTAACGGGGCCGGGAGCCCGGTCGTCAGCGGCCCGGGCGGACCGTCAGGTCGTTCACCTCGGCGTCGCGGGGCAGGTCCAGGGCCATGACGATGGTGGTGGCCATCGACTCGGGGTCGATCCAGCGGGCCGCGTCGTACTCCTTGCCCTCCTGCTGGTGCACCTTGGCCTGCATGGGGCTGGCGGTGCGGCCGGGGTAGACGGACGTGACCCGTACGCCGTTGCCGTGCTCCTCCTGGCGCAGCGAGTCGGCGAGCGCCTTCAGGCCGTGCTTGGAGGCGGCGTACGCGGACCAGTCGGCGTGCGCGTTGAGGCCGGCGCCGGAGTTCACGAAGACCACGTGGCCCTGGGCGAGCCGGAGTTGGGGCAGGAAGTGGCGGGTCAGCTCGGCGGGGGCGACGAGGTTGACGTTGAGCTGGTGGCGCCAGGTCTTCGGGGTCAGCTCGCCCACCGGGCCCAGGTCGACGACGCCGGCGATGTGCAGCAGCGAGTCGACCCGGTCGGGCAGCGACTGGTGGGAGAACGCCCACGACAGCCGGTCCGGGTCGGCCAGGTCGCCGACGAGGGTGCGGGCGCCGGGGAACTCGGCGGCGAGTTCCTTGGCGCGGCCCGCGTCACGCGCGTGGAGGACGAGATCGTCCCCGCGCGCGTGCAGACGGCGGGCGACGGCGGCGCCGATGCCGGAACCGGCGCCGGTGATCAGATGAGTGGCAGTGCTGGTCATGGCGCCATGCTCGCACTACCGCCGGAACTACTGCTGGCCGAGGGACTCCTCCAGGTACGCGAGCGCGCCGACCGGCTCCTCGGCGAAGAACACCAGGTCGGTGAGGGGGATCGGCAGGAATCCCTCGTCCTCCATGCGCCGGAACTGCTCCTTCAGGCCGTCGTAGAACCCGGCCGAGTTGAGCAGCACGATGGGCTTGTCGGTCTTGCCGTGCTTCTTCAGTTCGAGGATCTCGGTGGCCTCGTCGAGCGTCCCGGTGCCGCCCACCATGACCACGACGGCGTCGGCCTTCTCCATGAGCAGTCGCTTGCGCTCGGCGAGGTCGGCGGCGATCACCATCTCGTCGGGCGCGGTCACGACGCGGGCCTTGGCGGCGAGGAACTCCACGGACACCCCGACCAGTCCCCCGCCGCTCGCGTGCACCCCGTCGGCGACGACCTTCATCAGCCCGCTCTCGCTGCCGCCCCACACGAGCGTGTGGCCGCCCTTGCCGAGCAGCTCGGCGAATTCGCGGGCGGGGCGGGTGTAGCGGTCGTCGAGGTCGGCGGCGGAGAGGAAGACGCAGATGTTCATGGGGCCTACGGTACGGGCCGCCCGAAACGGGAAGAACCCGGCCGCTGTGAGCGCTGACACACTCATGACTGGTGGACACAAGATCACGATCGAGCAGGGTTCGGTGCGGGTGCGGGCCGTCCATGACGGGCAGGTCCTCGCCGAGACGACGCGGCCCCTGGTGCTGCGGGAGACGGGTTGTCCCGTGCGGTACTACATCCCTCCGGAGGACGTGCGCACCGATCTGCTGACGCCCTCGGACACGACGACGCACTGCCCCTTCAAGGGCGACGCCGCCTACTGGTCGCTGCCCGGTGCGCCTGACCTGGTGTGGGGGTACGCCGCGCCGAAGGCGGAGGTGGCCGCCATCAAGGACCACTTGTGCTTCTACGAGACCCAGGTGGTCGACGCCTAGCCGAACCGCTCGCCGGGGCCGTGGTCGAATACAAGGACACGGGGCCACGGCAGGTACACGGCGCGAGGCGAGGAGCGAGGCGGTCATGACGCACGGAGACGGGCAGCAGGGCGTTCCCACGGGCGGCTTCGGCCCGCCACCGTCCGTCCCGCCGCCGCCCGCGCATCCGCCCGCGTTCCCCCCGCCGCCGTCCGTGCCCCCGGCGGTGGGTCCCGGCGCGGCGCCGGGCCCGGAGTTCATCGCCGCCGACGAGCGCAACGGCCTGGTGGTCGACTCCGACGGCGTCCACTTCGAGCAGGGGCCGCACTCCATCGACCTGCCGTGGGCGTACGTGCGCACGGTGCGGTTCCAGCCCGTGCCGGACGGCCTGTACGTGACCGCGGTGATGACGGACGGCCCGGTCTACGAGTGCCGGGTCCGGGCGCGACGCCGCTCCCTGGCGACGCAGTGGAGCACCGAGCTGACCGGGGTGCTCCACCACTATCTGGCAGGGCGGGGTTAGGCGGTCGCCGTGGCCCGGTCGGTGGTGGCGATGGTCGCCGAGCCGACCACGCGGGTGCCGGCGTAGAGCACGATCGCCTGGCCGGGCGCGACGCCGCGCACCGGCTCGTCGAACGAGACCCGCAGTTCGTCGTCGACCAGCTCCGCGGTCACCTCGGTCTCGCCGCCGTGGGCGCGGAGCTGGGCCGTGTAGGTGCCCGGGCCCGTGGGGGCCGCGCCGCACCAGCGGGGCTTGATCGCGGTCAGGGCGGACACGTCGAGGGCGGCCGCCGGGCCCACCGTCACCGTGTTGTCCACCGGGGAGATGTCCAGGACGTAGCGGGGCTTGCCGTCGGGGGCGGGGGTGCCGATGCGCAGGCCCTTGCGCTGGCCGATGGTGTAGCCGTAGGCGCCCTCGTGGGTGCCGAGCTTGGCGCCCGACTCGTCGACGATGTCGCCCTCCGCCTTGCCGAGGCGGGAGGCCAGGAAGCCCTGGGTGTCGCCGTCGGCGATGAAGCAGATGTCGTGGGAGTCGGGCTTCTTGGCGACGGCGAGGCCGCGGCGCTCGGCCTCCGCGCGGATCTCGTCCTTCGTCGTCTCGGTGTCGCCGAGCGGGAACATGGCGTGGGCGAGCTGGCGGTCGTCCAGGACGCCCAGCACGTAGCTCTGGTCCTTGGCCATGTCGGTCGCGCGGTGCAGCTCGCGGTCGCCCGCGTCGTTGACCAGGACCTGGGCGTAGTGGCCGGTGGCGACCGCGTCGAAGCCGAGGGCGAGCGCCTTGTCGAGCAGCGCGGCGAACTTGATCTTCTCGTTGCAGCGCAGGCAGGGGTTCGGGGTGCGCCCGGCCTCGTACTCGGCGACGAAGTCCTCCACGACGTCCTCGCGGAAGCGGTCGGCGAGGTCCCAGACGTAGAACGGGATGCCGATGACGTCCGCCGCGCGGCGCGCGTCGCGGGAGTCCTCGATGGTGCAACAGCCGCGGGCGCCGGTGCGGAACGACTGCGGGTTCGCCGACAGGGCCAGGTGGACACCTGTCACGTCGTGACCGGCCTCCGCGGCACGGGCCGCGGCGACGGCGGAGTCGACTCCGCCGGACATGGCGGCGAGAACACGGAGGGGACGGTCCTGGGCGGGGCGCTGCGCGGCATGCGGGGTCTGGGAAGTCATAGCACTAACAGAGTACGGGGAGCCGGGAACCGAATCGCTCCGATATCCGTTATGGAACATGTACGCGAAAGGTGGGACGGGGGCGTCGCGTGGGGAAGCAGGGGTCGGGCGGCAAGGACCGCGACCGGGGCGTCAGCCGGCGGGCCTTGATCGTCGGCGGTGTCGCGTCGGCCGTGGGTGTGGGCGTACTGGCACGCGGTGATCTGGCCCGGATGTGGTGGCAGATGCCCGGCGTGGACAAGCCGCGCACCGCGGGCGAGGTGGACTTCAAGGGCGCGGAGTGGGTGGCGGCGGCCGCGGCGAACTGGCGGCGGGCGGACCGCCCCTCGGACTACCCGATCGACCTGGTCGTCGTCCATGTCACACAGGGCAGTTACAGCGGCACGCTGCAGGTGTTCAAGGACCCCTGGCACGGGGCGTCGGCGCACTACGTGGTGCGCAAGGACGGGCACATCGCGCAGATGATCCGGGAGCTGGACGTCGCGTTCCACGCGGGGAACAAGGACTACAACCAGCGCAGCATCGGCATCGAGCACGAAGGGTTCGTGGACCGGCCCGAGGACTTCACCGACGCGATGTACGCGGCCTCCGCGAAGCTGACCGCGGGGATCTGCAGACGGTACGGGATACCCGTGGACCGCAAGCACATCATCGGGCACGTGGAGGTGCCGGGCACCGACCACACCGATCCGGGGCCCCACTGGGACTGGGACCGGTACATGAAGCTCGTACGGGCGGCGTACAAGGCGAACAGGCCGACCCGGACGGACAAGCATCCCGGATCGGCGAAGGCCTGACGGCTCAGGTCAGTCCGGCCGTGCGGGCGCGGTCCACCGCCGGGCCGATCGCCTTCGCGACCGCCTCGACGTCGGCCCTCGTCGACGTGTGGCCGAGCGAGAAGCGGAGCGTGCCCCGGGCCAGGTCGGGGTCGGTGCCGGTCGCGAGGAGGACGTGGCTGGGCTGGGCGATGCCCGCCGTGCAGGCCGAGCCCGTGGAGCACTCGATGCCCTGGGCGTCCAGGAGGAGGAGCAGCGAGTCGCCCTCGCAGCCGGGGAAGGTGAAGTGGGCGTTGGCGGGGAGGCGGCCGCCGGGGGCCGGGTCGCCGCCGAGGATCGCCTCGGGGACCGCGGTGCGCACCGCGGCGACCAGGTCGTCCCTGAGGGCGCCGATCTCGTGGGCGAACCGGTCGCGGTGCTCGTGCGCCAGGCGGCCGGCCGTGGCGAAGGAGGCGATGGCGGGGACGTCGAGGGTGCCGGAGCGGACGTGCCGCTCCTGACCGCCGCCGTGCAGGACGGGGACGGGGGTGTACTCGCGCCCGAGAAGCAGCGCGCCGATGCCGTACGGGCCGCCGATCTTGTGGCCCGACACGGTCATCGCCGCGAGTCCCGAGGCCGCGAAGTCGACCGGGATCTGGCCGTAGGCCTGGACCGCGTCGGCGTGCAGCGGAATGTCGAACTCCCGAGCCACGTCCGCGAGTTCGCGCACGGGCTGGATCGTGCCGATCTCGTTGTTGGCCCACATGACGGTGGCCAGGGCGACGTCGTCCGGGTTGCGCTCGATCGCGTCGCGGAGCGCGTCGGCGTGGACACGGCCGTGCGCGTCGACGGGGAGGTACTCGACGGTGGCGCCCTCGTGCTCGGCGAGCCAGTGCACGGCGTCGAGGACGGCGTGGTGCTCGACCGGGCTGGACAGGACGCGGGTGCGGGCCGGGTCGGCGGCGCGGCGGGCCCAGTACAGGCCCTTGACGGCGAGGTTGTCGGCCTCGGTGCCGCCCGAGGTGAACACGACCTCGCTGGGGCGGGCGCCGAGCGACTCGGCGAGGGTCTCGCGGGACTCCTCGACCGTGCGGCGGGCGCGGCGTCCGGCGGCGTGCAGGGACGAGGCGTTGCCGGTGACGGCGAGCTGGGCGGTCAGCACCTCGACCGCCTCCGGAAGCATCGGGGTGGTCGCGGCGTGGTCGAGGTAAGCCATGGTGGGCACGATTCTACGAGCCCGCCGGAGCCCTTCGGCCGCCGCATGGGGTCCCGTTCCCACGCGCGGCCCACCAGGGCCTTCAGCCCGTGATGCTCCAGGAGAACGTGCCGTCGGCCGCGATGAGGGCGCCGAGCACGACGAGGTCGGCGACGCCGAGGCCGAGACCGAGCAGGGCCCGGCCGCGCCGCGTGGTGCCGCGCCACAGGGCGAGGCCCGCGAGGACGATCGCGACGGGGCCGAGGAAGACGTTCATGACGAGCAGGCCGACGAGGCCGAGGACGAACGAGGCGACGGCCATCCCGTCGGTGTCACGGCGCCCGACGGACCGGGTCCGGGTCGGCGCCTCTGCGGTGAGTTGCATGGTGGTACCCCCTGTTTCGACTGGTGCGTGCTCAGTGCTGGTGACGGCGGCCGCGCTCGCGCACGGCGAAGACGGTCAGCCAGACGCCGATGACGGCGGCGGCCACGAGCGTGAAGGACAGCGGTGCGTGGGCGACGGTGCCGAGGGCGAAGCCCAGGAGCAGAAGGGCCGCTACGAGGAACAGCACGGGAAACCTCTCAGAGTTGGGTTACAACTGTTCACTGACTGACGAGTCTAGCGCCGCACACGGGTGTCCAATTACGGAGAACAGTTGTTAACTGGATGACATGAGTCACACTCTCGGCAGCCGTCAGGCGCAGAAACAGAAGACCCGGCAGGCGCTGCTCGACGCGGCGCTGGAGCTGCTGGAGGAGCAGAGCCTCAGCAGCCTGGGCCTGCGCGAGGTGACGCGGGCCGTGGGCGTGGCGCCGACCGCGTTCTACCGGCACTTCGACTCCCTCGCCGACCTCGGCGCCGCCTTGGTCGAGGAGGCGGTCGGCAGCCTGCACGCGGTCGTCTCGGAGCTGCTGACGGCGACCTGGGACAGCGACGAACGCATCGCGCGCACGGTCGAGTTGATCGCGGCGCACGTGCGCGCCCATCCGGCCCATGTGCGGTTCATCGCGCGTGAGCGGCACGGCGGGGTGCAGGCGGTGCGCGAGGCGATCGCCGCGCAGTTCGGGCAGTTCGCCGAGGAGGTGCGGGCGGCTCTGCGCCGGGACCCGGAGTCGGCCGGCTGGAGCGAGGAGGACCTGCTGATGCTGGCCGGGCTGTACGTGGACCACATGATGATGGCGGCCGCCGCCTTCCTCACCACGCCCCCGGCGGAGTTCCCCGGCGCGGCGACGCTCGCGGAGCGGCAGTTGCGGCTGGTGAGTCTCGGGCGCAGACACTGGCTGGACCCGTCATGAGCAACTAGCCTTACGGTCATGACAGCAGCCGACTGGAAACTCGACCGCGGCTTCATCGGCTCGTCCGGCGAGGTCCGCTGGAGCGTGCTCGGCGCCGCGGACGCCCCGCCCGTCGTCCTCGTCCACGGCACCCCGTTCTCGTCGTACGTCTGGCGTGCTCCCGCACGGGCCCTCGCCTCCCGGTTCCGTGTCCACGTCTGGGACCTGCCCGGCTACGGCGACTCGGAGATGCGCCCCGGGCAGCGCGTCGACCTCGACAGCCAGGCCCGCGTCCTCACCGAACTGCTCGACCACTGGGGCCTGGGCTCCGGTGGCCGGGCGCCCGCCGTCGTCGCCCACGACTTCGGCGGCGCCGTCGCGCTGCGGGCACACCTGCTGCACGGGGCCGCCTACTCCCGGCTCGCGCTGGTGGACCCGGTGGCGCTCGCGCCCTGGGGCTCACCCACGTACCGCCTGTTCGCCGAACACGGCGACGTCTTCCGGCAGTTGCCGGACGAGCTGCACGAAGCGCTCGTGCACCGCTACATCAGCTCGTGCAGCCATCCCGGCCTGCACCCCGACACCCACGCGCGGCTGATCGCGCCCTGGGTGACCGGGACCGGCAGGGACGCCTTCTACCGGCAGATCGAGCAGAACGACCAGCGGTTCACGGACGACATCCAGGGCCGTTACCCGGAGTTGGACCTGCCCGTCCTGGTGTGCTGGGGCGCCGAGGACACCTGGATCCCGGTGGACCGCGGGCGGGAGCTGGCCGATCTGATCCCGGGCGCCGAACTGCGGATCATCGAGGGGGCCGGACACCTCGTACAGGAGGACGCTCCGGCCGAACTCACCGCCGCTCTGCTGGAGTTCCTGCGTAGAGACGCGTGATCTCGGCCGCGCACCGGGCCAACTCTTCGCGCACCTGCGGGGGTTCGAGCACTTCCAGGTGCCCGGCGAACGGCAGGAGCATGCGGGTCGCGCCCAGTACGCCGTAGCCGAGCCGGACCGTGATCCACTCCCCCGCGTCGTCCTCGGGGCGCTCGATCAGGGAGCCGCCCGCCATCCGCAGGAAGAGGTCGTAGCGGCTGCGGTGGACGCGGGCGGTGACCTCGATGCCGCCGGGCCTGTCCTCCACCTGGCGCTTCAGCACGGCCCAGGCGTCGGCGAGTTCGACGCCCGGGCGGCGCTCGACGGGTGCGTCCGTGACGGTCACCGAGTGGGTGCGGTCGGCGCGGAAGAGGCGGGGCACCGCCCGGCGGTCGGCCACCAGGTACCAGACGCCCGCCTTGGAGACGAGACCGTACGGGTCGACGGTGTAGGTGCGGGGTGTGTCGGTGCCGCTGTGGCGATAGCGGATCCGCAGGCGACGGTCGGCGAACACCGCGTCCTGGAGGGCGCTGACGTCGACCTCGCGCGGCGGCGGGCCCATCCAGCGCGACGACTCCACGAGGATGCGTCTGCTGGTCAACTCGGCGGCCGGGCGGTGTGGTTCGGGCAGCGCCGCCATGACTTTGCGCAGCGCGGAGCCCAGGGCCTCGTCGAGTCCCAGGGCGGTGTGGGCGCCCTGGGACGCCAGGATGAACAGGGCGCGGGACTCGTCGGCGGTCAGGCCGGTGACGTCGGTGCGGTAGCCGGGGAGGAGCGCGATGCCGCCGTGGCGGCCGCGCTCCGTGTAGACCGGGACGCCGGACGCGGAGAGGGCGTCCACGTCCCGGTAGATCGTGCGGACCGAGACCTCCAGGCGGGTGGCCAGTTCGTGGGCCGGGACGCGGCCGCGGGTCTGGAGGAGCAGGAGGATGGAGAGCAGGCGGTCGGACTTCACGGGGTCAGCGTGCCGTAGACCGGGCCGGAAATGTTGACGGGGATGTCAGGTTGGGCGGCACTTCGGGGTCGTCGTCGTTCGGCTGACGGCCGGTGGGGGCTGGTCGCGCAGTTCCCCGCGCCCCTGAGGCATGCGCTGACGCGCAGCCTCCCCTGAGGCTGCGCTTCGCGCGCCTCTGATGAGATGGCGCACGAAGTGCGCATCTCAGGGGCGCGGGGAACTGCGCGACCAGCCGCCACCGGAGCCGCGCCCGACAACGCACCCCGCGCGGCTAGCTCAGGCGGGCTCGGGCCAGCTGTCGTGACTGGGCCACGAGGCGGTCCTGCGTGTCCCAGATCTCGGCGTCCTCCTCCAGGAAGCCCCCCGCGAGGTTGCGGGTGGTGATCGAGACCCGGAGCGGGCCGGGGGCCGGGCGGCAGCGGATGTGGACGGTCAGTTCGACGGTCGGCACCCAGCCCTTGAGGCCCATCTCGAAGGCGGTCGGCGGCAGCGCGTCCACGGTGAGCAGCAGGGAGAGGGGGTCCGCGTCACGGCCGTCGGCCAGGCCGAACCAGGCCCGCATCTCGCCCTTGCCGGACGGGGCGCCGAGGGCCCAGCCCAGGGTCGCCGGGTCCAGCTTCACGGCGAGCCGGTCGGTGATGGCCGAGCTGCCCGGGATGCGCGGGCCGTCCTCGGGCGCGTCGGCGGCGCCGAAGCACTGCTCGATCGGCGGGATGGCGGGCGGCTTGGCGCTGGTGCGGACGTCGCCGGGGAGCGCGTCCAGGTCGCCGTACGAGGCGAGGACGCGGATCCGCTCGACCTCGGTGCCGTCCTCCGCGTACTGGAAGAGGGAGGCCTGGCCGGTGGAGAGGGTGCGGCCGGTGCGGGCCACGTCCGTGCGGATCACCGCGGGGCCGGGCGTGGAGGCCGTCAGATAGTGCGCCGAGATCGTGAACGGGTCGGCGTGCGGCAGGGTGTCGGCGAGCGCGCGGCCCAGCACGGCGAGCAGGTAGCCGCCGTTGACGGCGTTGATGATCGTCCAGCCGGCGGACAGCTCGATGTCGTAGACCCCGGGGACGGCGGGATCGCGGCGCGTGACGGCGGTGTCGCGGTCGAACTCGCTGTCGCCGATCGTGGCCGTGCCGGTGGGTGCCTGCGGGGATGCTGCGTCTGCCATGCAGGAAGCGTACGACAGCTCATTACTAAGCGGTAGCTTTAGAGACCGGCCTCACGATCACCTTCACGGTGTCTCCTCCGGCACCTCCACCGCCGCGGACCTGCGGTTCCAGGCCCGCGGCGCCCGCCAGTGGTAGCGCATCGCGAGCAGCCGCAGGATGAAGGCGGTCAGCACGGCGACCCCGCTGGTGAGTCCGTTGAGGGAGTCGAAGCGGATGCAGAGCACGACGATGACGGCGCCGACGATCGCGGGGACGGCGTACAGGTCGCGGTCCCAGCGCACCAGCGACGGCACCTCGTTGGCGATGATGTCGCGCAGCACCCCGCCGCCGACCGCCGTGGCCAGGCCGAGCACCGCGGACGAGGTGAGGCCGAGCCCGTAGTCGTACGCCTTGGTGGTGCCCGTGACGCAGAACAGGCCGAGGCCGGCCGCGTCGAAGACGTTCACCGCGGTCTGGGTGCGTTCGACCTCGGGGTGCAGCACGAACACGAGGGCGGCGGCGAACAGCGGGGTGATGAAGTAGCCGAGGTCGGTGAAGGCGGCCGGCGGCACGGCCCCGATGACCAGATCGCGGAACAGCCCTCCGCCCAGCGCGGTGACCTCGGCCAGGGCGCCGATGCCGAAGACGTCCCAGTTCTTGCGTACGGCCATCAGGGCGCCGGAGATGGCGAACACGAAGATGCCGACGAGGTCGAGCCAGTGCTGGACGGAGGGGGTGAACAGTTCCTGGATCACCCGATATTTTTACCTGCCGTGTCCGCGCCTACGGCGTCGGCTTGCCCGTCGCGAGCAGCCACGTGTCGAACAGGTCGTCCGACCGCCGCCCCGAACCGCGTGACCGGCCACGACGAGAGCCGCGGCCGGTCACGAGCGAACCATCCCCTACTTGCCCTCCGGGGCTTCCGGAGCCTTCGGGGCCTCCGGCTCCGCGACGGGCTCCTCCGAGGCGGGCTCCTCCGCGACGGGCTCCTCCGGGGCGGTGACGGCGTCGGCAGGCGCCGGCACCGTCACGACATCGATCGCCTCCTTGGCCACCGAGAGCAGCGTCGTGTCCTCGGGCGCCTGGTCGGGGGCGTTCTCCGGGTGATGGCAGGCCACCTGGTGCCCGGACGCGAGCTGGAGCAGCGGAGGCTCCTGCGTCGCGCACAGCTCCGTCGCCTTCCAGCACCGCGTGTGGAAGCGGCACCCCTTGGGCGGGTCGATCGGCGACGGCACATCGCCGCGCAGCAGGATCCGCTCGCTCTTCACCCCGCGCCGCTTGGGGTCCGGCACCGGCACGGCGGAGAGCAGCGCCTTGGTGTACGGGTGCATCGGCGTCGAGTAGAGATCGTCGCGGTCCGCCAGCTCCACGATCTTGCCGAGGTACATCACCGCGATCCGGTCCGAGACGTGCCGGATGACCGAGAGGTCGTGCGCGATGATCACGTACGTCAGGCCGAACTCGTCCTGGAGGTCCTCCAGGAGGTTCACCACCTGGGCCTGGATCGACACGTCGAGCGCCGAGACCGGCTCGTCCGCCACGACCAGCTTCGGGCGCAGGGCGAGCGCGCGGGCGATACCGATGCGCTGGCGCTGGCCGCCGGAGAACTCGTGCGGGTAGCGGTTGTAGTGCTCGGGGTTGAGCCCGACCCGCTCCAGGAGGTCCTGGACCGCCTTGCGCACGCCGCCCTCGGGCTTGACGCCCTGGAGCTTGTACGGGGCGCCGACGATCGTGCCGATGTTGTGGCGCGGGTTCAGCGAGGAGTACGGGTCCTGGAAGATCATCTGCACGTCGCGGCGCAGCGGACGCATGCCGCTGGTGCCCAGGTGCGTGATGTCCTTGCCCTCGAACTCGACGCGGCCGCCGGTCGGTTCGAGCAGCCGCGTGATGAGCCGGCCCATCGTCGACTTGCCGCAGCCGGACTCGCCGACGACGCCCAGGGTCTCCCCCGCGCGCACGTCGAAGGTCAGCCCGTCGACCGCCTGCACGGCGGCGACCTGCCGCTTGAGCAGGCCCTTCTTGATCGGGAAGTGCTTGACCAGGTTCTCGACCTTGAGCAGCGGCTCGCCCGGTGCCGGGTCCGCAGAGGTCTGGGGAGTCTGGGGAGAGTCGGCCGCCTGCTGGGGGATCGTCATCTCGGTCTCGGGTCCTTTGGCGTCCGTCACAGCTTCGGCGCAATCTCTTCGGTCCAGATCCGCTCCCGCTCCCCGGCCGACATGTGGCAGGCGGAGAAGTGACCGGAGCCGACCTCGCGCAGTTCGGGGCGCTCGGTGCGGGTGATGTTGTCCTTGGGGACGTCCGCGTACGGGCAGCGCGGGTTGAAGGCGCAGCCGCTCGGCAGGTTGATCAGGCTGGGCGGGGACCCCTTGACCGGCGTGAGCCGCTCGGTCTGCTCCCGGTCGATGCGCGGCATCGAGCCCAGCAGGCCCCAGGTGTACGGGTGCTGGGGCTCGGTGAAGACCTCGGTGGCACTGCCGCGCTCCACGCACCGGCCGCCGTACATGACGAGCAGTTCGTCGGCCATCTCCGCGACGACCCCGAGGTCGTGCGTGATCATGATGACCGCGGAGCCGAACTCCTTCTGCAGATCGCGGATCAGGTCCAGGATCTGCGCCTGCACGGTCACGTCGAGGGCCGTGGTCGGCTCGTCGGCGATCAGCAGTTCGGGGTTGTTGACCAGCGCCATCGCGATCATCGCGCGCTGGCGCATACCGCCGGAGAACTCGTGCGGGTAGGCGTCGACCCGCTTGTCGGGCTGCGGGATGCCGACCCGGTCGAGCATCTCGATCGCCCGCTTGCGGGCGGTCTTCTTGTCGACGTCGTGGTGGACCCGGTACGCCTCCACGATCTGCTTGCCGATCGTGTAGTACGGGTGCAGCGCGGAGAGCGGGTCCTGGAAGATCATCGCCATGTCGCGGCCGCGCAGCCGGCGGACGGCGTCCTGGTCGCCGGAGAGCAGCTCGGTGCCGTCCAGCCAGATCTCACCGCTGATCTGCGCCTTGCGCCGGCCGTACTGGCCCGCGGTGTGCAGGCCCATGATGCCGAGCGACGTGACGGACTTCCCCGATCCGGACTCGCCGACGATGCCGAGCGTGCGCCCCTTCTCCAGGGTGAAGGAGAGGCCGTCGACGGACTTGACCAGACCGTCGTCGGTCGGGAAGTGCACCTTGAGGTCGCGGACCTCCAGGAAGGCGCTGGGGGCACCGGAGGCGGTGACGGGTTCGCCGACCGCCGCTCCGGTCTTGTGCAGGTCGGTCATCCCAGCCTCACTCGCGGGTCGATGACGGCGTACAGAAGGTCCACGACGAGGTTGGCGACGGCGATCGCGAGGGCCGCGAACAGCGTCACGCCGAGGATCAGAGGCAGGTCCTTGTTGCTGATGGCCTGGACCGCTTCGAGACCGAGACCCGGCAGGTTGAACGTGGACTCGGTGAGCACGGCGCCGCCGAGCAGCACACCGAGGTCGAGTCCGAAGACGGTGAGGATCGGGGTCATCGCCGAGCGCAGCGCGTGCCGGGTGATGACGGCGGACTCGCCGAGCCCCTTGGCGCGCGCGGTGCGGATGTAGTCCTCGCCGAGGATCTCCAGCATGGTGGCGCGGGTGAGTCTCGCGTACATCGCGGCGTTGAGGAAGGCGAGCACGATCCACGGCAGGATCAGCGTCTGCAGCCACGTACCGATGGAGTCGTCCGTGGACAGCGAGTCGGCGATGTGCACCCAGCCCAGGGTGTGGACGAAGATGCCCATCGCGACCATGCCGGTGAAGAAGACGGGGAGCGAGACGCCGCCGAGGGCGGTGGTCATCGCGGCGCGGTCCCAGAAGGTGCCGCGCTTGAGGGCGGAGGTGACGCCGGTGGCGACACCGCCGAGCAGCCACAGGACGCAGGCGCCGAGCGCCAGGGCGCCGGTGATGGGCGCGTCCGCCTTGAGGGTGTCCCACACGGGTGCCTCGGTGCGGAAGGAGTACCCGAAGCAGGGGGCGGGGCAGTGGGTGATGTCGCCGCCGTTGGTGTAGTCACGGCCGAGCGGGATGCCCCGGACGAAGTCCCAGAACTGCACGAGCAGCGGGTCGTTGAGGCCCAGCTTGATGCGGATGCCGTCCAGCGCCTCCGGGCTGGTGGCCTTGCCGGCGAAGAGGACGGCGACGTCCTGGCCCGCCCATTTGGGCAGCATGAAGAAGATGGTGAAGGTCGCGAACAACACGATCAGCACCATGATGACGACGGCGAACAGGCGCCGGATGAGATAAGCAAGCACTGTGCGCGGCCCGGCGGCGGGGACCCGTTCGGGGTCCCCGCCGCCGAGGCCATCACCTGCCCTTCGGACTGGCGGGTTTCGACGGCATGAGCGGGATCAGCTCAACGACCGGAAGGACTACGACTACTTGCCGACGCCGAGCATCACGTAGTCGTAGCGACCGCTGTAGGCCGCGGACGAGTACACGTTGGTCAGACGGCTGCTGCGCCACGAGATGTTCTTCTCGTAGATGAACGGCATCCAGTACGCCTGGTCCAGGATCTCGTGGTCCAGGTCGGTGTAGAGCTGCTTGGCCTTGTTCAGGTCGGTGGTGCCGATCGCGTCGTCGAAGAACTTGTCGACCTTCTTGTCCTTGATCTGCGACTCGTTGTAGTTGCCGGTCGGGAAGATGAAGCGGCTGTCGAACAGCGGCTGCGCGTATCCCTGGCCGGAGTTGAAGTCGGGGCCCCAGCCGCTCATCGTCATGCCGTAGCCACGGGACTTGACGACCTTCGGCGAGCCGGTGATCGAGGAGGCCTGGGCGCCGTCGATCGAGTCGATCGTCAGCTTGATGCCGACCTTCGCGAGCGACGCCTGGAGCGCCTCGGCCGCGTCGACCTCACCCGGGTTGTTGCTGCGGGCGGAGATCTTGGTGGAGAAACCGGCCGGCTTGCCGCACTTCTTCAGCGCGTCCTTGGCCTTGGCGACGTCCGGCTTGCCCTTGCGCTCGACGATGCCGTACGGGTCGTAGTCGCTGTAGCCCGGGATGGACTTCGGGAAGGTGGAGTTGGCGATCTCGCCACCGGCCACCTTGCCGCCGCGCGACTGCTGGATGCTGGCGAAGTCGGTGCCGTAGAAGACGGCCTTGCGGCACTCGACGTTGTCCAGCGGCTTGGTGGCGGTGACCAGGGCCACGTAGCGCACGAAGGACGTCTGGACGTTGTCGACGTTGGCGCGGTGGTCCTGGATCGCCGAGACGCGGCCGGACTGGGTCATGCCGGTGCCGTTGACGTCGACGTCGTAGTCGCCGGCCATCAGGCGCTTGTCGTTCTCCTCCAGGTTGGCGGAGATCGTGACCGTGATCTTGTCCGGCAGGGCCGGGCGGAGCGGGTCGGACGCCTTCTTCCAGGCCGTGTTGCGCACCAGCGTCAGGCTCTTGCCCGTGTTGTAGCTCTGGATCTTGTACGGGCCCGAGGACACCGGCTTCTGGGTGTACTTCTCCTTGGTGTCCTTCGCCTGCGGCACCGGAGCGCCGGTCGGCATGGCGAGCATCTGCTCGAAGTCACCGTTGGCCTTGGGCAGGTGGAAGACGATCGTCTGGTCGTCCGGCGTCTCGATCGCCTTCAGGCCCAGCTTGTCCTTCGACTTGTCCTTGTACGGGCCCTTGTACTCGCCCTTGGGGTCGAGGGTGGAGCGCAGGTAGCCGGGACCGCCGACGATGACGTCGGTGGCCCAGATGCGCTCGATGCCGTACTTGATGTCCTTGGAGGTCAGCTTGGAGCCGTCCTCCCAGCTCAGGCCGTCACGCAGCTTGTACGTGTAGGTCTTGCCGTCGTCCGAGACGGTGGCGGGCGCGGTGGCGAGGTCGCCGACCAGCTTGTTGGAGCCGTTGCCCGGCTTGGTGTCGTAGGTGACCAGGGTGCGGGTGTAGTACCGCATGAAGTCCCAGGTCATGCCGTAGTACGTGCGCTGCGGGTCCAGGGAGTCGAAGTCCTGCTTGCCGACGAACTTCAGCGTCCCGCCCTTCTTGGTGGACGCGTTGACGACCTTGTCCAGCGCGGCGTTGAAGCCGGGCGCCTTGGCGCCGTCCTTGCTGTCGCCGTCACCGCCGCCGCACGCCGTGGTGGCCGCCAGCGCCCCGACGACGAGGGCCGCGCACGCGGCGAGCCGTCGCTTGGGAATACCTGTGGGCATTTTCTCGTATCCTCCGAGATCGCGGTCCGGGCAAGTCGCCGAGGAACCAGTCGGGTGCGCCGCCTGACGAAGCGACAGGGGCCAGTGGAAAGAGGGCTGTTGGGGACCTAGCGGGTGCCCTTGGGGTCGAGTGCGTCACGCAGCCCGTCCCCGAAGAGGTTGAACGCGAGGACGGTGACGAAGATCGTGACACCGGGGAAGACCATGAACATCGGGTCGTGCTCGTACGTCGCGAGCGCGTCGCGGAGCATGCCGCCCCAGGAGGCGGTCGGCGGGCGCACACCCGCGCCGAGGAAGCTGAGGGCGGCCTCGGTGAGGATGTTGGTGGGGATCATCAGCGTCATGTAGACGACGATCGGGGCCACCAGGTTGGGCAGCAGTTCGCGCAGCAGGATGTGCCGGCTGCCGCCGCCCAGCGAGCGGGCCGCCTCCACGTACTCGCGCTCGCGCAGTGAGAGGGTCTGGCCGCGGACGATGCGGCCGACGTAGGGCCAGCCGAAGAAGCCGATGACCAGGACGAGGATGGCGACGCGGACGCCGGTGCCGGTCAGCCCGAGCAGGTCGTCGGGGAGCACGGAGACCAGCGAGATGATGAAGAGCAGCTGCGGGAAGGCGAGCAGCACGTCCATGACCCGGCTGATGACCGAGTCGACCCAGCCGCCGAAGTAGCCCGCGACGACGCCGAAGATCGTGCCGAGCACGACGGCGACGATCGCCGCGAGGAACGCGACGAGCAGCGAGATCCGGGCGCCGTAGACGACGCGGCTGAAGATGTCGCGGCCCTTGTTGGGCTCGACGCCGAACAGGTAGTCGCCGCTGACGCCGCCCAGCGAACCGGTGGGCAGGTTGGTCAGCGGGTCCAGCTTGTCCTGGTGGAAGTCGTTGGGCGGATGGCCCAGCAGACCGACGATGAGCGGGGCGAAGACCGCGACCAGGATCAGGAGGACGACAACGATGCCACCGGCCAGGGCGACCTTGTCCCGCTTGAGGCGGTTCCAGGCGATCTGCTTCAGCGACCGTCCTTCGACCTTGCCGCCTGACTGGCTCGCGGCAGCGTCGACCGACGCGACCGGCTCCGCCTCCGCAGTCGTGTCGTGCAATGGTGCCGTCATCGTGGCAGGGACCCCTCTCAACCGGCGGTGACCGGCCCGCACTTGCCGCTGGTGGCGGCGTGGTTCAGTCCGTCGTTCTCAGAGGGCTCGTACACGAGGTCGAACCCCTTGGAGCGGGAGTCTTCAACCTGTGTGCGATCTGTTGCCAGACTTGACGGGGAAAGGATGCCTAAACGTGATGCTGTCTGGGGCGTTCCGTTATCCGGACGGCGGTCAACGGCGTGCGGACAGTGGGCAGTTGGGGCCGAAGAGGCCGCGAGTCGGACATTGGCCCCAGGAGGGCGCTTGTCTCCCCCAACCCGTCCCTTCCCGAAATGACCGCCGCGCACGCGGAGTTGAGGAGGACTTGAGGTTCAGGCGGATGATCCAGCCCGTCCGGCGTTTGAGGACAAAGCGGTCAGAACGACGCACCGTACGGCGGCGGATAACCGTATCCCCCACCGGCCTGCCCGGCCGGAGCGGCATGCGCCTCGCGGTCGTAGAACGGCCGGGCGTTCGCCCGCAGCCACATCGCCACCGGGTCGTACTCGTCGGACATCGCGACCGTGGACACCGGCAGGCCGTCCGGCACCGCCGAGATGGACTGCTGCATCATCGCGCGCACGGAGTCCACCGACGCGGGCGACGTGTCGTACACGTCGAGGCCGATGGCGAGGTACGGCGCGCCGAGCGCGGGCTGCACCCAGGCGCGGCGCAGCGCGCGCACGGCGGTCGTCCGGTGCGCGTTCTGCGCGAGGACCGCGTAGAACTGCGGGAGGTCGATCGTCGGCTCGGACAGCCGCAGCGGACCGGCCGGCTGCCGGTCGAGGCCGCCCGCGATCCGGCGCAGGTCCAGCCAGGGGATGCCGACGCCGCCGCCCGGCGCGTGCGGGTTGAGCCAGAGGCCGTAGTGGTCCGGGAAGAGCGTGCGGGCCGCGTCGACGCCGCCGACCACCTCGTACGCGCGCGACCAGCCGGAGGCGGAGAGCTCCTGGGCGGAGGTGACGCAGGGGGCGTACCCGAAGCCGTCGACCTCCATGTTCCCGTACTGGGCGTCGGGGGAGCCCGCCTGGCCGTGCCAGAGCAGCATCCAGACCTGGCCCGCCGCGGGGTCGGCGAGCGCCTTGAGCAGCGCCTCGTACGCGTCGTAGCGCCCGGGAGTCACCTGGCGCAGCATCTGCTCGACCTGTCCGGCCGCGGCCGTGCCCGACGCACTCACCCGTAACCGCCCCTTCGTGAACTGCTGCCAGTCTGCGTTTCGCCCGATTGCCCCGCACCGGGGGCGTGACACCGCCCGGTCAGGTCATGAAACCAGCTTAAGCGGCGTTACTGACACCGACTTGACGGACGGTGTCACACCTCTCGTGCGTAGAACGGACGAACACGCGTCCGCAGCCAGTCGGCGACCGGGTCCTGGGTGACGTCGAGGAAGACGAGATTCACCGGCCAGGCGACCGGCATCCGGCCCAGCGCACGGCCGAGCGCGTCCAGCGCGACGTCCCGCGCCGGACCCGCCGGTGCCGCCGAGCCGTCGTGCTCCGTCAGTTCCACGCCGATGAACAGCGACGGGGCGCCGTCCTCGACGACCGCGAGACAGCGGCGCGCCGTGCGGACGGCGCCGGTCGCGTCGAACTCCTCGCGCACCGCGGTCAGGAGGTCGACCGGGTCGTCCTGCCAGTCCGGCTCGGACAGCACGACCCGCCCGCCGGTCGCCGGTCCGTCCAGCGGGGTGCGCCCGCCGCGGGCCAGCTCGGCGACGGCCGGGGGCGGGAGCGGGACGCCGATGGTGCCGTCCGGGTTCACGGCGAGGCCGACCTGCGGCGGCAGCCCGCGGGCGAACTCCACCGCCGGGGCCACCGTGCAGTCCATCCGGCCGCCGGTGACCCGCATGAACTCGTGCTCGGAGCTGAAGACGGGCACGTAGGCCTGGCCCTCGATCTCCAGGGTGGGCAGATCGAGGTCCCGGCTGGCCGGGCCGCCGCCCTTGGGCAGCGGGATCCACAGATGGCCGCGGCCGAGCACCTCGACGATGCGGCCGCCGGCCTCGGGGCGGCCGAGCGCCGCGGAGAGGACCTCCTCCACCTCGTTCGCGGGCCAGCTGTGCTGCGGCTGCGGGTGGGCGTGCGCATCGCCCTCGCCCTGCGCGTAGTGCTCGTGCCCCTGCTCCGGGATGCCCGGCGTCTCCATAGCTGCCTTCAACCTCTGCTCTGCCCCTGCCATACGGTCCGGGCCGACGATAACCCGTTCGGCGGTACCGCCGAGGGGACTCCCCCTCGGTCTCAGGGCTCCAGGAACGTGATTCCGCCGAGTGCGTCGGACGCGGCGCGGTCGAGGAGCACCGCCGACTCGATGCCGGCCGGCAGGTCCCCGGACTCCGTCGACGTGACGAGCGCGGTGACCGCCCTGCGGTGCCGGGCGAACGCGTACCGCGAGACGCCGCGGCCGCGATCGCGCTGCCCCTCCAGGGCCAGGTCGGGCGTCACGTCGAGCAGGATCAGATGGACGGCCGCGCCACGCCGCCCGGCCGTCCGCGTCACCCAGCGGCGCACCCAGGCCTGGGTGCCGCAGTCGTGCACGACGACGCTGGCGCCGGTGCGCATGGCGCGGCGCAGGCCCGCGTAGTGCGCGACGCGGACCAGCGGCCGGTAGAGCGCGTACGGCACCCAGCGCGGCATCCGGGCGGCCCAGCGCTCCCGGGCGTCCTGGGAGTCGATCCGCACCACGGTGACCACGCGCCGCATCAGCGTGGACTTCCCGCTGCCCGGCAGCCCCGACAGCACCACCAGGTCACCCGCCGCGAAGCCGATCCGGCGCGGGGTGCGGCCGCCGCGCCCCCGCAGGTCCCGCACCGAGCGCTGCCGGGGAACGCGCACCCCCGCCACCGCCGGCGCCGTGGTCGCGTACGCCCCCGCCAACTCCTTGTGCACCGTGATCGTCCTCCCCGTTCCGGTCACGCCACTTCTCCCCACCAAGTGTAAAGAGTAGGTAATGCCCTCCGATCTGTTTCCCCGTTCCCCGGACATGCAATGATGTGCGCGCCAACTGCATACAGGCCGCTTGAATCCGCGCGGGAGAGTTCCAGGCACACAGTGACCTGGGCGCCGAAGGAGCAAGTCCCTCCCTTGAATCTCTCAGGCCCCGAACCGCGCGGGCGAGGCACATCTGAAAAGCGGGCCGACCGTCTCGTACGGCGGCCCCACCCAAGGTGCAAGCCCCCCGGGGCGAACCTCTCAGGTTCCGATGACAGATGGGGAGGACACTTCGCCCTCGCCGTCATGCCCTGGAGCACCAGCAATGAGCCCTACGCCTTCCCGCCTGACCGCGCTCGACGCCCTGCACCGGTCGCTCGGCGCCACGATGACCGATTTCGCCGGCTGGGACATGCCCCTGCGCTACGGCAGTGAGCGCGACGAGCACAACGCCGTACGGACGCAGGCCGGACTCTTCGACCTGTCCCACATGGGCGAGATCACCGTCACCGGCGCCCAGGCCGTGGACCTGCTCAACTTCGCGCTCGTCGGCAACATCGGCTCCGTCGGCGTCGGCCGCGCCCGCTACACGATGATCTGCCGCGCCGACGGCGGCATCCTCGACGACCTGATCGTCTACCGCCTCGCGGAGACCACGTACATGGTCGTCGCCAACGCGGGCAACGCCCAGATCGTGCTCGACGCGCTGACCGAGCGCGCCGCCGGGTTCGACGCCGAGGTGCGCGACGACCGGGACGCGTACGCGCTGATCGCCGTGCAGGGCCCGAACTCCCCCGCCATCGTGAAGTCCGTCACCGACGCCGACCTGGACGGGCTCAAGTACTACGCGGGCCTGCCCGGCACCGTCGCGGGCGTCGAGGCGCTCATCGCCCGCACCGGCTACACCGGCGAGGACGGCTTCGAGCTGTTCGTCGCCCCGGCCGACGCCGAGAAGCTGTGGCGGGCGCTGACCGACGCGGGCGCCGAGTACGGCCTCGTGCCGTGCGGCCTGTCCTGCCGGGACACGCTGCGCCTGGAGGCGGGCATGCCGCTGTACGGGCACGAGCTGACCACGGAGCTGACCCCGTTCGACGCCGGTCTCGGCCGCGTCGTCAAGTTCGAGAAGACGTCCCACGGCGATGACTTCGTCGGCCACGACGCCCTGGCGGCCGCCGCCGAGCGCGCCGAGACCGCCCCGCCCCGCAAGCTGGTCGGCCTGATCGCCGAGGGCCGCCGCGTCCCGCGCGCCGGCATGTCCGTCGTCGCCGACGGCCGGGTGATCGGCGAGATCACCTCCGGCGCCCCGTCCCCGACGCTCGGCAAGCCGATCGCCATCGCGTACGTCGACCCCTCGCACGCCACGCCGGGCACGACGGGTGTCGGCGTCGACATCCGCGGTACGCACGAGCCGTACGAGGTCGTGGCTCTGCCGTTCTACAAGCGCCAGAAGTGACCCTCACCAGCCCCGCCGTCATCAGCACCCTCCCCCGTACAGGAGAATTCGCCTCATGAGCAACCCCCAGCAGCTGCGCTACAGCAAGGAACACGAGTGGCTGTCGGCCACCGAGGACGGCGTCGCCACGGTCGGTATCACGGAGCACGCGGCCAACGCGCTCGGTGACATCGTCTTCGTCCAGCTCCCCGAGGTCGGCGACACCGCCACCGCGGGCGAGACCTGCGGCGAGCTGGAGTCGACCAAGTCCGTGTCCGACCTGTACTCCCCCGTGACGGGCGAGGTCACCGAGATCAACCAGGACGTCGTGGACGACCCGGCGCTCGTGAACTCGGCCCCCTTCGAGGGCGGCTGGCTGTTCAAGGTCCGCCTCTCCGAGGAGCCCGCCGACCTGCTCACCGCCGACGAGTACACCGAGTTCTCCGGGAGCTGACCCCCCTCATGACTGAGCAGAAGTCCGTACTGAACGAATCCCTGCACGAGCTCGACCCGGACGTGGCCGCGGCCGTCGACGCCGAGCTGCGCCGCCAGCAGTCGACGCTCGAGATGATCGCGTCGGAGAACTTCGCCCCGGTCGCCGTCATGGAGGCGCAGGGGTCGGTCCTCACCAACAAGTACGCGGAGGGCTACCCCGGCCGCCGCTACTACGGCGGCTGCGAGCACGTCGACGTCACCGAGCAGATCGCCATCGACCGGGTGAAGGAGCTGTTCGGCGCCGAGTACGCCAACGTGCAGCCGCACTCGGGCGCCTCCGCGAACCAGGCCGCCCTGTTCGCCATCGCCCAGCCCGGCGACACGATCCTCGGCCTGGACCTGGCGCACGGCGGCCACCTCACGCACGGCATGCGCCTGAACTTCTCCGGCAAGCAGTTCAACGTGGTCGCGTACCACGTGGACGAGGCCGGCCTGGTCGACATGGCCGAGGTCGAGCGCCTGGCCAAGGAGCACCGCCCGAAGGTCATCATCGCGGGCTGGTCGGCCTACCCCCGCCAGCTGGACTTCGCCGAGTTCCGCCGCATCGCCGACGAGGTCGAGGCGACCCTGTGGGTCGACATGGCGCACTTCGCGGGCCTGGTGGCCGCGGGGCTGCACCCGAACCCGGTGCCGTACGCGGACGTCGTCACCTCCACGACGCACAAGACGCTCGGCGGCCCGCGCGGCGGCATCATCCTCGCCCGCAACAAGGACTTCGCGAAGAAGCTGAACTCCGCGGTCTTCCCGGGCTTCCAGGGCGGCCCCCTGGAGCACGTGATCGCGGCCAAGGCCGTCTCCTTCAAGGTCGCCGCCTCGGAGGGCTTCAAGGAGCGCCAGCAGCGCACGATCGAGGGCGCGCAGATCCTCGCCGAGCGCCTGACCTCGGAGGACGCCCGCGCCCACGGCGTGAACGTGGCCTCCGGCGGCACCGACGTGCACCTGGTCCTCGTCGACCTGCGCGACTCCGAGCTCGACGGTCAGCAGGCCGAGGACCGGCTCCACGAGGTCGGCATCACGGTCAACCGCAACGCGGTCCCGAACGACCCGCGCCCGCCGATGGTCACCTCCGGCCTGCGCATCGGCACGCCGGCTCTGGCCACCCGCGGCTTCGGCGCCGACGACTTCCGCGAGGTCGCCGACGTCATCGCCGAGACGCTCAAGCCGTCCTACGACGCCGCTGCGCTGAAGGCCCGGGTGACCGCACTCGCGGAGAAGCACCCTCTGTACCCCGGCCTGTAGCCATTCCGTACGCTTTGCGGCGTACGAATTTTCGGGGCACCCCGCACACTGGACAGTGAGCAGGGTGCCCCGTGTCACGTCCCCCGTCCCACCCGTCTGTTCCGAACACCGGCGGACAGCGTCGTCCGCCACCACCATTGGAGTCCCACCGTGGCCATCTCGGTCTTCGACCTGTTCTCGATCGGCATCGGCCCGTCCAGCTCCCACACGGTCGGCCCGATGCGCGCCGCCCGGATGTTCGCGCGCCGCCTCAAGAACGAGGGCCTGCTGGCCCACACCGCCTCGATACGCGCCGAGCTGTACGGCTCCCTCGGCGCGACCGGCCACGGGCACGGCACCCCGAAGGCGGTGCTGCTCGGCCTGGAGGGCGACTCCCCGCGCACCGTCGACGTCGAGCACGCCGACCAGCGCGTCGAGGAGATCAAGACCTCCGGCCGGATCAACGTCCTCGGCGTGCACGAGATCGGCTTCGACTTCGACGAGGACCTGATCCTGCACCGCCGCAAGGCCCTGCCGTACCACGCGAACGGCATGAGCCTGTGGGCGTTCGACGCCGAGGGCGGCGAGCTGCTCACCAAGACGTACTACTCGGTCGGCGGCGGATTCGTGGTCGACGAGGACGCCGTGGCGGGCGACAACCCGATCGTCCCGGACGACACGGTCCTGAAGCACCCCTTCCGCACCGGCGACGAGCTGCTCCGCCTCACCCACGAGACCGGCCTGTCCATCCCGGCGCTGATGCTGGAGAACGAGAAGGCCTGGCGCACCGAGGACGAGATCCGCGCGGGCCTGCTGGAGATCTGGCGGGTCATGCAGGCGTGCACCTCCCGCGGCATGGCCCGCGAGGGCATCCTGCCGGGCGGCCTCAAGGTCCGCCGCCGGGCCGCGAGTTCGGCCCGCAAGCTGCGCGCCGAGGGCGATCCGCTGGCCCACGCCATGGAGTGGATCACCCTGTACGCGATGGCGGTGAACGAGGAGAACGCGGCGGGCGGCCGCGTGGTGACCGCTCCGACGAACGGCGCGGCGGGCATCATCCCGGCGGTCCTGCACTACTACGTCAACTTCGTGCCCGGCGCCGACGAGGAGGGCGTGGTCCGCTTCCTGCTGTCCGCCGGCGCCATCGGCATGCTCTTCAAGGAGAACGCCTCGATCTCCGGCGCCGAGGTCGGCTGCCAGGGCGAGGTCGGCTCGGCCTGCTCGATGGCGGCGGGCGCCCTCGCCGAGGTGCTCGGCGGCTCCCCGGAGCAGGTGGAGAACGCGGCGGAGATCGGCATGGAGCACAACCTCGGCCTGACCTGCGACCCGGTCGGCGGCCTGGTCCAGATCCCGTGCATCGAGCGCAACGGCATGGCGGCCGTGAAGGCGGTCACCGCGGCCAAGATGGCGATGCGCGGCGACGGCTCGCACAAGGTGTCCCTGGACAAGGTCATCAAGACCATGCGGGACACCGGTGCGGACATGTCGGTGAAGTACAAGGAGACGGCGAGGGGCGGCCTCGCCGTCAACATCATCGAGTGCTGAGGGGCGTACCGGCGCTCATGTCCGGGACGGCGGTCACAGGGTGGCCGTCGTCCCCTCACCGGAGCCGCTGCCCTGGAGCCACTGGTCCCAGCTCAGGTTGAAGGCCGCGTAACCGTTGTCGGCCGGGGCCTTGGCGCGCGGCGAGCCGGTGATCGTCACCGGGTCGCCCTGCTTGACCTGGCCGTAGAACCACTTGGCGTCGGACATCGACAGATGCACGCACCCGTGCGAGCCGCGGGCGCTGCCGCTGCCCGGGTTGGGGTCTCCGGTCGAGTAGTGCACGTACGTACCCGACTGCGTCAGGTGTACGTCCCAGGGCAGCGTCAGGTCGTAGTAGTTGGGGCTGCCCTTGTCGCAACTGATGCCGACGCTGCAGGAGGTCATGTGGACCTTCTCCTGCTTGTCGATGACGGCCATCGTGCCGTTCCAGGTCGGGTACTCGGCGCTGCCCGCGTTGATGGACAGGGTGCGCACCGCCGACCCGTTCTTCGTGACCTTCATGGTGTGGCCGCTGACCGAGACGTCGGCGCGGACGTCGTCGCCGACCTTGAAGGTGTGGGTGTAGCTGTGCGTGCCGTAGCGCCCGTTGCCGTTGGAGACGCCCTCCATGTCGGCGACGACCTTCACCTTCGTACCGGAGGGCCAGTACTCCTTCGGGCGCCAGTCGGCGCGCTTGTCGCCGAACCAGTGCCAGGCGCCCTCGACCGGCTGCGAGGCGCTGATCTTCATGTGCTTCTCGACCGAGGCCCGGGCCTTCTCGGCGACCGGGTTGGTGAACACCACCGAGACGGGCATGGCCACGCCGACCGTGGCGCCGCCCTGCGGCATGATCGTCTCCAGCAGCATCGGCGGGCCCTTGGGCTTCGTCGGGGACGGCGAAGCGCTCGCCTTCGCCGACGGCTTCCCGTTGTCCCCGTCCGCCTTGTCGCTGCCGCTTCCGCCGCAGGCGCTCGCGCCCACGAGCACCGCCGCCGTCACGAGTGCGATCCCTATTCCGCCGCCCTTGCGCCGTCCCACGAGCTGCCCCACTTTCCTCGATCCGTGCCCTCTGAATCCGGGGCCCGGCCTTCTGTCAGACCCTTGTTCGGGTGGGCTCAGTTGCATGTGGCCGTGTAAAGCGTGTTCCAAGATTGCGCGCGGTCACACAGGCGGACCCTTCCCCGTAAAGCCGCCCGCAGGCAGGTTCGGATCGGGGAGCATGCGGGGACCATGACAGTTCAACCTCGTCGACCCCACCGACCAGGAGGCCCGCGCATGCTCCACGGCATCGACGTCAGCTCGTACCAGTCCACCTTCGACACGGACGGCCAGTCGTTCGTCTTCATCAAGGCCACGGAGGGGCGCAGTTACGTCAATCCGCGCCTGACCCACCAGACGAAGCTGGCCCGGGACGGCGAGTGCGTCGTGGGCTTCTACCACTTCCTGTGGCCGGGGAACATCGCCGCCCAGGCCGCGTACTTCGTGTCCAAGGCCCCCGAGAAGGCCGGCGACCTGCTGGCGGTCGACTGGGAGACGACCGGCGACGGCAGCCGCGCGAGCAACGCGGACAAGGACCACTTCATCCGCGAGGTGAAGCGGCTGCGGCCGGACAATCGGGTCATGCTCTATTGCAACCGCGATTTTTGGTTGAACCACGACACCACGTCGTACGCCGGTGACGGGCTGTGGATCGCCGACTACGTGACGGCGGGGAAGCCGCGCATCAAGGCGAAGTGGACGATCCACCAGTACACGTCGAGCCCCCACGACAAGAACGTGGCCGTGTTCACGAGCGAGAGCACGCTGCGCGACTGGGCCACGCCCTGACGGGAGTTGCGGACGCGCGTCGTCAGGCGCGCCACTCCGCGGTGCGCTCCGGGGACGCCGCGTCGAGTGCCTTGCGGACGGCCGCGGCGTCGGCGGCGAGGCCGTAGACCGGGGTGCCGGGCTGCTGGCGCCAGGAGTCGTCCTGGCCGCCCGCGTCGACGGTGTCGAAGCCGATCTCGTCCAGGAGGGCCGTCACGGTTTCCTTCGCCGCCTTGTCGTCGCCGGCGATCGGCAGGGCGACGCGGGCCGGGTCGCCGGCGGGGCGGGCCTTGTCGACGATGTCGGCCGCGTAGGTGCCGTTGAACGCCTTGACGACCTCGTGGCCGATCTGGCGCTCCGTCCAGCGGCTCTCGGTCAGGCCCTCGTCCTCGATCCCGGTGATCTTCCCGTCGCGCTGCTGCGGGTAGTAGTTGCCGGTGTCGATGACGGTGACGTCGGGCGCCGCCGTCTCCAGCAGGCCCTGGGGCAGGTTCGGGACCGCCTTCAGCGGGATGGTGACCACGACGACCCGGGCGTCGCGGACCGCGTCCTCGATGGTGGCGGGGGTGGCGCCGGTCTCCTCGGCGAGGCCGGTGAGGGTGTGCGGGCCGCGCGAGTTCGCGACGTGGACGTCGTGGCCGACGGCGGTGAGGCGGCGGGTGAGGTTGCCGCCGATGTTGCCCGCGCCGATGATGCCGATCTTCATGTCTCGCCCTTCCGGAGATGCATGCATGTGCATCGAGTGCGAACCCGGGGAGCGGACCGGCTATTCCTCAGGATCCGAGCTTCCCCTGAACGGCCGACAGCTCGGCCCGCGCCACCCGGCCCGCCGCCTCCGCGTCGCCCGCCACGACCGCCGCCACCAGGTCCGTGTGCGCCGCGTCGCCGTGGTCGCGCTCGGCGCGGGGGACGTCGACGAGTGCGAGCAGGTCGATCAGGGCCTCGCGCAGGGCCGGTGCGAACTCGGCGAACAGGTCGGTCAGTACGGGGTTGTGGGCGGCGGCGACGACCGTGGCGTGCAGCGCGATGTCGGCGTCGATGAAGGCGTCGCCGGGGCCGTCGGCGGCCGCCCGCCGGGCGTCGAGGGCGGCCCGCATCGCGGTGATGTCGGCGTCGGTGCGCCGCTCGGCCGCGAGCCGCGCCGCCTGGACCTCCAGGAGCGTGCGCACCTCGTACACGTCGGCGACGGCGGCCCTGCGCAGCCGTGCCGGGAAGTCCTCCGCCGGGCGGGCCGCCGTCACGAAGACGCCGGCGCCCTGCCGCGGCCGCACCATCCCGGCCCCGGCGAGCGCGCGCAGGGCCTCGCGGACCGTGGAGCGGCCGACGCCGAGATCCTTGGCGAGGGTGGTCTCGCCGGGGAGCCGGGTGCCGACGGGCCAGGTGCCGTCGGCGATCCGGGCGCGCAGCCGCTCGGCGGCCTGTTCGACGAGGGGGCTGGGGCGGAGCGGCCCCACGGACGGCACGGACGGCACGGGGCACCAACTTGTCTGAGGAGTACTTGTCTGAGGAGCTGAGGTGTGGCTAGTCTACCGACTGTGTTCATGATGCGCGGACTCCTTCTTCTCGGCAGCCGCGGCGGGGCCTGACGCGACCGGCACCCCGCCGCGGGGTGCCGTGCTGCCGGTCGTCACCCGTCGACCGCGAAGGACAACCGATGTACCGCTGGAATCCACAGACCCCCTCCCCCATGCCGTTCCACCGCTACCGCCCCCACCACGAGCGCGTCGCCCTCGCGCCGGTGCGGGAGCGGAGCTGGCCGGGGCGCCGGATCACCGAGGCCCCGCTCTGGGTACCGGTCGACCTGCGCGACGGCAACCAGGCGCTGGCCGAGCCGATGGACAGCGCGCGCAAGCAGCGCTTCTTCGAGCTGCTGGTGCGCACGGGGTTCAAGGAGATCGAGGTCGGCTATCCGTCCGCCAGCCAGACGGACTTCGACTTCGTCCGTCACCTCGTCACGGGCGGCCTGGTCCCGGACGACGTGACGCCGGTCGTCTTCACCCCCGCGAAGGCGGACCTGATCGAGCGCACCTTCGCCGCCGTCGAGGGCCTGCCGCGCGCGGTCGTCCACCTGTACATCGCGACGTCGCCGGTCTGGCGGGACGTGGTGCTGGGCCGGACGCGCGCGGAGATCCTGGCCATGGTGAAGGAGGCCGGCACGCACATGGCCCGGCTGGCGGACGCCCGCGGGGGCGCGCACATCCGCTTCCAGTTCGCGCCGGAGACCTTCAACCTGACCGAGCCCGACTTCGCGCTGGAGCTCTGCAACGAGCTGACCGCGCTGTGGGACGCGAGCCCCGACCGGCCGGTCACCCACAATCTGCCGACGACGGTCGAGATCGCGACGCCGGACGTCTACGCGGATCAGATCGAGTACATGCACCGGCACCTGGACCGGCGTGACTCCGTGATCCTCTCCGTGCACCCGCACAACGACCGCGGCACCGGCGTCGCCTGCGCCGAACTGGCGCTCCTCGCGGGCGCGCAGCGGGTCGAGGGCTGTCTGTTCGGCAACGGCGAGCGCACCGGCAACGTCGACCTGGTGACGCTGGCCCTGAACCTGTACACCCAGGGCGTCGATCCGAAGCTGGACCTCTCCGACATCGACGCGGTGCGCGAGACGGTCGAGCACTGCAACCAGCTGCCCGTGCACCCCCGCCACCCGTACGCGGGCGACCTCGTCCACACCGCCTTCTCCGGCACCCACCAGGACGCGATCAGCAAGGGTTTCGCGCACCGGGCCGCCCAGCCGGACGGGCCGTGGGAGGTGCCGTACCTGCCCGTCGACCCGGCCGATCTCGGGCGGTCGTACGAGGCCGTGATCCGGGTCAACTCCCAGTCGGGCAAGGGCGGGATGGCGTATCTGCTGCGGGAGCGCCACGGCATCGACCTGCCGCGGGAGATGCGGCCCGAGTTCGCGCGGGCGGTCCAGGAGGCGACCGACGCGAGCGGGCGCGAGGCGGGCCCGGACGAGCTGTACGCGCTGTTCCGGGACGGCTATCTGGACGTCGCCGGGCCGGTCCGGCTGGTCGGCTGGACCACCCGGCAGGACGGCGCCGAGGTGCATCACTTCGCCTGCACCGTCGAGGTCGACGGCGAGCGGCAGGAGCTGGAGGGGAAGGGCAACGGTCCGCTGGCGGCCTTCGGTGACGCGCTGCGCGCCGCCGGTGTGGACGTCGAGATCGAGTCGTTCGCCCAGCACGGGCTCAGCGGGGGCTCGGGCGGCGAGGCCGTCGCGTACGCGCGCTGCCGGGTGGGGCGGGCGGGCGCATGGGGCGCGGCCCGGCACACCTCGGTGCTCGCCGCCTCCGTGGGGGCGGTGCTGTCCGCGGTGAACCGGGCCGCTGTGATCCGGGGTTGAGCCGGTCCCCGTCCCGGTGCTCAGGCCTTGTTCAGGTTGGCCCAGAACTCGTCGAAGGAGAGCACCTTGTCGCCGTTGGCGTCCTGCCGGGCGATGAGCACCTCGGCCACCGCCTCGGTGACGTTGAAGTCGCCCATCTGCGCCATGGCGCTCTTGTACTCGGCCGCCGTGATGAAGCCGTCGCCGTCCGCGTCGAACCGGTCGAACGCCTTGCGTGCTTCCTCGATGCTCGCCACCGGGACCACCCCTCGTTTACGTACTGCTCGTACTGCCGTATTGACGGAGGTCAGATTAACCGGCCGGGTGGGCGCGCAGTGCGGCGACCACCCACGCGAACTCCGGGCGGTACGCGGAGGGTGCCTGACCGCCCTTGACGACACAGAGGAGTTCGCGGGACCGGTTGACCTTGTCGTCCATCGAGGCCGTCAGCCGGTCCAGGACCGTCGGGCGGTGGGCGTCCTCGCCGAGCAGTTCACGCAGGACCGCGTCCGCCTCGGGGCTGTCCGGCGCGACACCGTCGCGCACGGCGGCACCGGCCGCGCCGATCAGCCTGCCCAGGAACTCCATGGACGCGCCCGCGACGTCCTCGCGGGAGCGGTCGGCCGCGTTGTACGCGTAGGCCCGGCGCATCCTCGCCTTGAAGTCCGGGTCCTGGTACAGCTCGACCAGCTCCACCCAGGCGTCGACCTGTTCGGGTGTCGGGTCGTCCGGCAGTCCTTCGCTCATCCCGCGCACCCGCTCCTGAATCGCGGGGTCGACGGTGTCCAGGCCGTGCAGCATCTCCTCGGCGAACTCGTCCATGATCCGCTTGCGTTCGGCGGTGGACTGCCGTGCCAGTCTGTTCATCAGGGCCATCTCCTCGGCGCTCGAATTCCGCTGGGCGACCGTCGACAGCACCGCGCGGTTGAGCCGCAGCACCCGGATCTGCGCGTCGAGGGCCACCACGTGGGCGGCGGCCACCGAGGCGATGTCCCGCTCCCCGGCCAGGACGGTGCGTACGTCGTCCAGGCCGAGGCCCAGCTCGCGCAGGGTGCGGATCAGTTCGAGCCGGGCCAGGGACTCGGCGTCGTAGAGCCGGTAGCCGCCGTCGCTGCGGGCGACGGGGTGCAGCACACCCTCGTCGGACCAGTAGCGGATGGTGCGCACCGTGAGGCCGGTGCGGCGGGCCAGCTGTCCGATCGTGAGCAACCGGGGTCGTTCGTCGGTCATGCCGGGAAGTCTGTGCCCTCCAGCGGGTGGAGACTCAAGCGTCCGTGTTCCGGAGGGGCACTGCTCACCGGAAGATTCCGGTGTGGCCCAGGGAGTAGCGGCCGGGCTGCGGATAGACGGCGAGGCCGTGCGGGCCGTTGCCGACCGGGATGCGGGCGACCTGGACGCCGGTGCGGGTGTCGATGGCGTAGACCTCGGCGTCGTAGCGGCCGGACAGCCAGAGGGTGTTGCCGTCCGCCGAGACGCCTCCCATGTCGGGGCTGCCGCCCTGCGGGAGCTTCCACTTCTTGGTCAGCTTGTTCTGCGGGAAGTCAAAGACGGAGATCGTGCCCTCGCCGCGGTTGGAGACGTACATCTCCCTGGAGTCGCGGCTGACGTAGAGGCCGTGGGTGCCCTTGCCGGTGGGCAGCAGCTTCGGGGTGGTGAAGGTGTCGCCGTCGAGCACCCACATGCCGTTGGCCATCATGTCGGCGATGTAGAACCGCTTGCCGTCCGGGGAGATCTTCACGTCCTGCGGCATCGCCCCGTCGAACGGCAGCTTCTGGTGCGCGACGACCTTCATCTTCGCGGTGTCGACCTTCAGCAGCTCGCCGCTGAACTCGCAGCTGACGATGAAGTACCGGCCGTCGGCGGAGAAGTCGGCGTGGTTGACGCCGTAGCAGGAGACCGGCTCGGTGTGCTGGATCTTCATGGTGTGCGGGTCGCGGAAGACCAGTTCGCGGTCGAGCGAGGCCATGACGACGGCGTGCTTGCCGTCGGGGGTGAAGTAGAGGTTGTACGGGTCGTGGACGTCGACCGGGGCGCCGGCCTTCCCGGTGCGCGGGTCGATCGGGGTGAGGGTGTTGCCCTTGTCGTTGTTGACCCAGAGCGTCTTCATGTCCCAGGAGGGGACGACGTGCTGGGGCTGCCGGCCGACCTTGATCGTCTCGGTGACCTCGAACGTCCTGGGGTCGATGACGGTGACCGTGTCGGACTCGGTGTTGGGCACGTAGACCCGGGAGGGGAAGTCCTTGACCACGGGCGACAGCTTGTTCGGGCGGTCGGCGGCGTAGACGTCCTTGGTGTCGAGGACGGGCGGCATCCCGGGCAGCCCGTGGACGGCCTGCCGCTGCGGCGCGGCCGGCTTGGCGGGCTTGATCGCGTCCTGGGCGGCGTGTCCGGCGGAGGACTCGGTGCCGCAGCCGGTGAGCGCGGTGAGGACGGCCGCGGTCAGCAGCAGGCCGGTACGGCGGGTGGGGTTCACGAGAGCAGCTCCGTACAGGTCACCGCGGACAGGCCGCGCCGGTCGAGATGGTCGAGGAGGGACGGCAGGGCCTTGACCGTGTCCGCGTAGCCGAAGTGGAGGCTGACGATCGAGCCGGGCCGGACGGCCGAGACGACGTTCTGGACGACGGCCTCCTGCCCCGGCGAGGTGTAGTCGAGCGAGTCGACGTCGTAGCCGAGGACGTGCGGATAGCCGGCGCCGCGGGCGAGGCGGGCGACGAGCGGGGTCGCGGTCCGGGTCCGCGAGGGCCGGAACCAGGTGCCGATGGAGCCGGTCAGCCGGCGGATGCGGTCGGCGCAGCCGGTGATCTCGGCGCGGGCCTCGGCTTCGGGCAGCTCGCTGATGCCGATGTGGCGCATGGTGTGGTTGCCGAGGTCGTGGCCGCCGTCGAGGATGCGCCGGGCCAGCTCGGGGTGCTGGTCGAGCCAGGTGCCGACGGCGAGGACGGTGATGTGGGCGTGGGCCCGCTCCACCTGTTTCAGGAGCGCCTCGGCGACGGCCGGATCCCCCTGCCCGTGGAAGGTGAGGGCGACCCGGTCGCCGGAGCGCGGGCCGTGGGCGATCTGGGCGGGCTGCCCGGGGAAGCGGCGGGGGCCGGGTGCGGCGCGGGTGGTGAGGCCCGTGCGGTGGGCCTTCGGGGCGGGCGCGCTGGTCGCGGTGTCGGTCTGCTCGGCGGGGGCGCAGCCGGCGGCGAGAGCGGCGGTGAGTCCGGCTCCCGCGCGCAGGGCCGAGCGGCGTCGGATCGGTTCTGCCTGAGTCACCCGCCTTATTTAAGGGCGATCAGGGGCGAAAGCCTCCTACCGACCCGAGGGCCTTAATGATTGCTGAACACCGTCTGCACATTTCCTTCATTTGCGAGGCTGATGACCCTTGTCACCAATGATTCATTTGGCCCTTCCTGGCCCCGTCTGCCATGATCGGTGCTACGACCCCCATTGACCCGGGCCAGGTCGTCCACAGCCGCCGCGGAACCCACCCCCCATGTCCGCGGCGCACCACACGAAAGCCCCCGCGGCGCCGCACGACGGCGAGAACGGGGGCTTTCGTGCATCTTCCGGGGGCGGCGTCAGCGGTCGGCGACCCGCATCTCGAACCAGGTCGTCTTGCCGCGCGGCAGCAGATCCACGCCCCAGCGGTCGGAGATCTTGTCGACGAGGAAGAGGCCGCGCCCGGACACGTCGAGTTCGTGGACCGGCATGAGGCAGGGCAGCCCGCGGGACGGATCGCGGACCTCGACCCTGATCCAGCCGCGGCGGCGCAGCATGCGCAGGCCGAAGACGCGGGCTCCGGTGTGCCGTACCGCGTTGCCGACGAGTTCGGAGACGAGCAGGACCGCGTCCTCGGTCATCTTCGGGGAGAGTCCCCAGTGCCGCAGGATGACGACCTGGGCGAGCCGCCGCGCGGTCGCCGCCGATTCCGGGCGCGACGGCAGCGGCACCTCCGCCTCGGTCGGATTGCCGAACAGCTCCAGCGCCCGCAGCGCGTGCTCGTCCTCCACCGCGGGAGACCAGCGCGCCGCGGTCGCACCGCCGTGCCTCCGCGGCTGTTCGACACCCTCAAGCCCCGCCATGCCCACCATGATGGCTGCACAGCGGGGCCCGTGGGACCGTTCCGGCTGAATAAGCCCCCCGGAACGCCTCATTCCGGGAGCCTCTTTTGGCATATGCCAATGGCAGATAGAGGGTCGCTACAGCCCGCCTGACCTGCGACGACGCATCGCGCACAGTCGGTCGATGATCGTCACCGGCGCAGATCGCTTAAGGTTCTCTTAAGGCGGGGATAATGCGCCCCAACGGGGGACGTGATCAACTTCGCCTGCCGGTAAGGAAGTTGACGCACCGTCCGCGAGGACCATCAGGCGAACTTCGCCTTGCCCGGACCTTCCTCCACGAAGCTGCGCATTCCGGTCTCCCGGTCGGCGGTGGCGAACAGGCCCGCGAACCAGTTCCGTTCGAGGGCGAGGCCGGTCTCCAGGTCCGTCTCCAGACCCGCGTCGATGGACTCCTTGGCGGCGCGCAGCGCGATCGCCGGGCCCTGCGCCAGCTTCGCGGCCCAGGCGTGGGCGGCGGTGAACACCTCGTCCGCCGGGACGACCTGGTCGACGAGCCCGATCCGCAGCGCCTCGTCGGCCTTCACATGGCGGCCGGTGAAGATCAGGTCCTTGGCCCTGGACGGGCCGACCAGACGGGCCAGGCGCTGGGTGCCGCCCGCGCCCGGGATCAGACCGAGCAGGATCTCGGGCTGGCCCAGCTTGGCGTTCTCCCCCGCGATCCGGTAGTCGGCACACAGCGCCAGTTCGCAGCCGCCGCCCAGGGCGTAGCCGGTGATCGCGGCGACCACCGGCTTGGGGATGCGGGCCACCGCCGTGAACGAGTCCTGGAGCGCCCGGGACCGCACGACCATGGCCGCGTGGTCCATGGCCTGCATCTCCTTGATGTCGGCGCCGGCCGCGAACACCTTCTCGCTGCCGCGCACGACCACGGCCCGGACGTCGTCACGGGCCGTGGCTTCTTCCGCGAGTTCCTTGATGCGGTCCTGGGTGGCGATGTCCAGGGCGTTCATCGGGGGGCGGGCGAGGCTGATCGTGCCTACGCCGTCGGCGATTTCCAGGGTTGCGGTCATGCTCCGCACAGTACCCACAAGCCCCTCCGGCGATTGAGGAGCGGGGTCCGGGGCAGAGCCCCGGGACCTCGGCACCTTGCGGGGTGCCGTGCCGTCCCGGCCGCGGGCCGGTGGGGCTTCCCGCGCAGTTCCCCGCGCCCCTTGCGGGGCGCGGGACCCCGCCTACTTCTTCCAGTCGGCCCAGGACATGTTCCAGCCGTTCAGGCCGTTGTCCGGGGAGACCGTCTTGTCCTTGGAGTTCTTCACGACCACCACGTCACCGGTGATCGACTGGTCGAAGAACCAGGCGGCCGCGACCTTGCCGTCGTACCCGCCCCGCACATCGCGCAGCCCGATGCACCCGTGGCTGGCGTTGTAGTTGCCGAAGGCGTCGCCGCCCCAGTAGTTGCCGTGGATGAAGGTGCCGGACGTGGTCAGGCGCTGGGCGTGCGGGACGTCCTTGATGTCGTACTCGCCGCCGTAGCCGACCGTCTCGCCGTTCATGCGGGTCACCTTGAGGCGCTCGCTGATGACCATCTGGCCGTTCCAGGTGTCGTAGCCGGGCTTGCCGGTGGTCACCGGGATCGTCTTGATGGTCTTGCCGTCGCGCTTGACGGTCATCTTCTTCGTCTTCACGTCGACCGTGGAGACCTGGCTGCGCCCGATGGTGAACTTCACCGTGCGGACCTGCTTGCCGTAGACGCCGTCCCGGCCCTCGACGCCGTCGAGGTTGAGCTTGACGGTGACCTTGGTGCCGGCCGCCCAGTACTCCTCGGGACGGAAGTCCAGGCGGTCGTTGCCGAACCAGTGGCCCGCGACGTCGACGGCGGGTTCCGTCGTGATCGAGATGGCCTTCTCGACGTCCTCGGGGTGCGTGATGCCCCGCGTGAAGCGGACCGAGAACGGCATGCCCACGCCGACCTTCGAGCCGTCCTCCGGAGTGAACGTGCCGATGAAGGTGTTCTTCGGCGTGAGCGTGGTGAAGCTGGTGTCCTTGGCCGACTCGCGGCCGTCCTTGTCCTTGGCCACCGCATGCACCTTGTACGTGGTGGAGGCGGCCAGGTGGTGGTCGGGCGCCCAGGAGGTGCCCCCGGTGATCTTGCCGTCGACCTTGTTGCCCTTGCTGTCCGCGACCTCGACCGCGGTCAGCTTCCCCTGGGCGGACGTGACCTTGAGCGCCCCGCTGGTCGCCACGCTCTTCGCGCCGTCCTTGGGCGCCACGGTCACCACCGCGGCCGACGCCTTGGTGTCCTCGCCCGCCTTGTCGGATTTCCCCTTGCCGTCGCTCCCCGTGTCCGAACCGCCCCCGCCACCGCAAGCGGTGACCAGCAGCAGTGCCGCGCCCAGCAGAGCAGCCGATATCGGCCGTCGCCCGTTCAAGATGTGTCTCCCCTCGCCAGGCCCGGGTCCAGGGCCTGCACCCCTGCGCGTCCGCGCGCGCACTGCGAAAGATAACCACACGACCTGGGAAAACGGAGCCCCGAACTATGTCACCGTTTAGTCCCAACCGCCGGTACCCCGCCCCCCTTTCGGCCCGTCGTCCTTCCCCCGGCGGGGCACCGGCCCTTCACTTCGTGGCTAGGAATGCGCGGCGCCCCCGGCCTTCCACGTTCTCCAGTCCATGTTCCAGCCGCCGAGCCCGTTGTCAGCAGCCACTTTCTTGTCAGCGCTGTTGCGCACCTCGACGACATCACCGATGAGCGTGTGGTCGAAGAACCATCCGGCGGGCGTGAGTGAACTGCCGCCCTTGACGTCGCGCAGGCCGACGCAGCCGTGACTGACGTTGGCCGAACCGAAGGCGCCGCCCGACCAGTAGTTGCCGTGCAGGAAGGTGCCGGAGTCGGTGAGCCGGATCGCGTGCGGCACGTCCGGGATGTCGTACTCGCCGCCGAACCCGACGGTACGGCTGTTCATGCGGGTGACCTCGTGCATCTCGGTCACCACCATCTTCCCGTTGTACGTGGTCGAGCTCGGCGCCCCCGCGGTGATCGGCAGGGTGTCGACCGCCTCTCCGTCCCGGACGACCCGCATGGTGTGCGCGGCCGCGTCGACGGTGGAGACCTGGCTGCGCCCGATGGTGAAGGTGAACGTCTTGTGCTGGAGGCCGTAGACGCCGGAGGCGCCCTCCACGTCCCGCAGGTCGAGGTCGACGGTGACCCGGGTGCCGGGCTTCCAGTACTTCTCGGGGCGGATGTCGAGCCGCTCCTTGCCGAACCAGTGCGGGGCGACCGGCACGGCGGGCCGGGAGGTGACGCGGACGGCGCGCTCGACCGCGGCCCGGTTCTCGATCTCCCGGTTGAACGCCAGCTTCACGATCATGCCGGTGCCGACCGTGGCCCGGTTCTCCGGTGTGACGTAGCCGATGAAGCGCTCGTCGGGGACGAAGGTGGTGAAGGCGGTGTGGCGCGCCATCCGCCGCCCGTGCTCGTCGACCGCCACCGCGTCGACCGTGTACTGCGCGGCGAGCGCGAGCCCCTCGGCGTCCCGCCCCGTCGGCCGCCACCGGGTGCCGTCCTCGTCGAGCCGGCCGGGGACGGTCTCCTCCTGCGCGTCCTGGATCCGGACGACCTTGACGGACTGGAGCCGGCCCTCGGGGACCTCGACCCGGAGCTTCCCGTCACCCTTCACGTTCTTGCTCGCGTCGTCCGGTGTCACCCGGATCATGTCCTCGGGCGCGCGCGGCTTGCCGAGCACCTCGTGCGAGTCGCAGCCGGCGGTTACGCCGACGAGTCCTGCCCATGCCAGTACGGCGCCCAGTGTCGCCCCTGCGCGCCGCGCGCGCCTCACAGCAGTTTTCACGCCAGGCCAACGACGGGCACCCCACTGGGGAAACGTGAGTGCGAGCCAAGCTCTGGGCAGAACAGTGGGGAGGGCTCGAGGGGAGCGCGGCCGGGACGCCGCGCGCCCTGCTCCGGCCCGCCAGTCGTGGAGCCGCGGGAGGCTGACAGGTGTCGAGCGCACCCGAACAGGAGGCCGTGCAGTCCGGCACGGGGACAGCCGTGCCGGACGGCGCGACGGGTCAGGAGCGGACGGTGCCGTCCGCGCTGCTCGCGCGGGGCCGGGAACGGGAGTTCACGCGCCCGGTGGGCCCGGTGTGGCCGGGGACACCGGTGCCGCTCGGGGCCCGCTTCCGGGTCGGCCCCGACGGTGTCGCGGGCACCAACTTCGCGCTGTGGGCGGGCGGCGCGGAGCGGGTGGAGCTGTGTCTGTTCGACGAGGAGGGCCGCGAAAGCCGTTCGTCGCTGGCCGAGTTGACGCACGAGATCTGGCACGGGTTCGTGCCCGGGGTGCGCCCGGGGCAGCGCTACGGCTTCCGGGTGCACGGCCGCTGGGACCCGTGGACGGGCGCCCGCTGGAACCCGGCGAAGCTGCTCCTCGATCCGTACGCGCGCGCGGTGGACGGCGAGTTCGGACTGCCGCCGGAGGTCTACGGCCACGTACGGGACTGGCCGGAGCAGCACGTCGCCGACACCGTGCGCGACGACCGGGACTCGGCGCCGTACGTCCCCAAGGGCGTCGTGGTGCACGACGACGCGCCCGACGACGAGTGGGCGGACGACCGGCGCCCGAAGACCCCGTGGGCGGACTCGGTCATCTACGAGCTGCACGTGCGCGGGTTCACCCGCCGACACCCGGGGATCCCCCAGGAGTTGCGGGGCACGTACGCGGGTCTCGCGCACCCGGCGGCGATCGAGCACCTGACCCGGCTCGGGGTGACGGCGGTGGAGCTGCTGCCGGTGCACCAGTTCGCCCACGAGGACCACCTGCTGCGCCGCGGCCTGAAGAACTACTGGGGCTACAACTCGATCGGCTACTTCGCCCCGCACGCGGCGTACGCGGCCTCCGGCACGGGCGGGCAGCAGGTCGGCGAGTTCAAGCGGATGGTGCGGGCGCTGCACGACGCCGGGATCGAGGTCATCCTCGACGTCGTCTACAACCACACGGCGGAGGCGGGCGAGCTGGGCCCGATGCTGTCGCTCAAGGGCATCGACAACCGCGGCTACTACCGCCTCCAGGACGACGCCCGCCGCTACGCCGACTACACCGGCTGCGGCAACACGCTGCACGTCGTCCAGCCGCAGGTGCTGCGGCTCATCACCGACTCGCTGCGCTACTGGGTGACGGAGATGGGCGTCGACGGCTTCCGCTTCGATCTGGCGGCGGCGCTCGCCCGCTCGATGCACGACGTCGACATGCTCTCCCCGTTCCTCGCCGTCATCGCGCAGGACCCGGTGCTGCGGCGCGTGAAGCTGATCGCCGAGCCGTGGGACGTGGGCTCCGGCGGCTACCAGGTGGGTGCCTTCCCGCCCCTGTGGACGGAGTGGAACGACCGCTACCGCAACGCCGTACGGGACTTCTGGCGCGGCGCGCTGCCCGACGTACGGGATCTGGGCTACCGCCTGTCGGGGTCGAGCGACCTGTACGCGTGGGGCGGGCGCAGGCCGTACGCGTCGGTCAACTTCATCACCGCGCACGACGGGTTCACCCTGCGCGACCTGGTCAGTTACGAGCGCAAGCACAACGAGGCGAACGGCGAGGGCAACCGGGACGGGACGAACGACAACCGGTCGTGGAACTGCGGCGCCGAGGGCGAGTCGGCCGAGCCCTCGGTGCCGGCCCTGCGCCGGCGGCAGCTGCGCAACCTGCTGACGACGCTGCTGCTGTCGACGGGCGTGCCGATGCTGGTCGCGGGCGACGAGTTCGGACGCACCCAGCGCGGCAACAACAACGCCTACTGCCAGGACAACGAGATCAGCTGGGTGGACTGGGGGCTGCTCGAAGAGCCGGGCTGGCGCGCGCTGTTCGACCTGACCTCCCGGCTGATCGCGCTGCGCCACGCGCACCCGGTGCTGCGCCGCCGGGCGTTCTTCTCGGGGCGCGCGCACTCGGCGGACGGGCTGCGGGACCTGGCCTGGTTCACGTCCCGGGGCACGGAGATGACCGAGCGGGACTGGTACGCGCCGGCGGCGACGCTCGGCATGTACCTCTCCGGCCGCGACATCCCGGGCCGGGACGCCCGCGGTGAACCGGTCGAGGACGACAGCTTCCTCGCGGTGCTGCACGCGGGCGACCGCGCGGAGAGCTTCGTCCTGCCCGGTGAGCCGTGGGCCAGGGAGTACGAGGTCGTCGTCGACACCGGGCAGGAGTCGCAGGAGGCGGCGCCGGGCGTGGTGCACCCGGCGGGCGGCACGGTGACGGTGGGGGCGCGGACGGTGCTGCTGCTGCGGGTGCGGGCCTGACGGGCCCGCGGTCACAGCGGCTGCCGGGCCAGCACCACCAGATACGCGCCGTACCAGAGGGACACCGCGCCCAGCGCCGTCGCCACCGTGAGCACCTGGGCCCGGCGCGCCCACCAGGCGCGGACCATGGCCCGGGCCATCGGGATCAGCAGCGGGAACGCGGGCAGCAGGAAGCGCGGCTTCGAGGCGAACGGGCCGGAGGCGAGGACCACCAGGGCCACCAGCGCGCCCGTGTACACCAGGAGGGCGAGCGGTGGCCGGTCCAGGCACAGCAGGGCGAAGAGCAGCAGCGCCGCCACGACGATCACCAGCGCCAGCGGATAGCCGGCCTTGCCGCCGTGCAGGAACACCCCGCGCAGGAAGCGCAGTCCCTGGAGGCCGAAGTCGATCCGGGAGTTCCAGGCGGCCTGCACGGTGAAGTAGCCGTGCAGCGGGTCGCCGGTGCGCACGCCGACCCACAGCACGTACCCGGCCCAGCCCGCGGGCGCCAGCAGCGCCCCGGCCCACAGGCTCGGGGGGATCCGCCCCCGGTGGCGTACGGCCTCGTGGACGGCCACGGCCAGGACGGCCGCGGCGATCGCGAAGCCGCTCGGCCGGGTCAGCCCCGCGAGCGCGGACAGCGCGCCGGCGAGCAGCATGCGGGAGGTGAGCAGGGCGTAGAGGCACCAGGCGGTGAGCGCGCAGAACAGCGGCTCGGTGTAGGCGAGCGTGAGGACGACCGAGTGCGGCAGCATCGCCCACAGCGCGACGGTGACGGTGGCGACGGCGACCCCGTGGACCCGGTGGACGACCGCGTACACGCCGTAGGCCGCCACGAGCGCCGCGCTCCACGCGATCAGCAGCGCCGCCTGGCCGGTCGACAGGGGCAGCACGGTGGAGACGGCTCTGATCAGCGCCGGGTACAGCGGGAAGAACGCCCGGTCGGTCTGGAGGAGTCCGGCCGCCGACTCCCGCCAGTGGTGGTCGTATCCGTACCGGGCGATGCTCAGGTACCACCTGGAGTCCCAGGAGTGCGTCAGCGTTCTGGACAGGGAACGTCCCGCGCAGTGGTCGAGGACGGCGACGAGGACGACGCCCGTGACGCGGACGGCGGCGAACACGGCGAGCGCGCGCAGCACGCCCGCGGGCCGCGACCGCGGGGCCGGCACACCGTCGGGGCCGGGGCCGGGGCGCCCGGCGGCGAAGGACATACCCACGCCGGTCAGCCTGTCGTCGCCGGGCGCGGCGGAACAACGGGGAATCCGGCTGTGTCGACGGACGGCCGGTAAGGGCCGCCGGGACCGCGCGCCCTACGATGTCCCGGCGTGACCCGCATCGACTCCCGCACGCGCCCCGAGACCACCGTCGACGAGATCGCCGCCGAGCTGCCGCACTGGCCGCGCCCGCAGGCCAGAGAGCTGGCCCGGGTCGTCGCGGCCCATGAACACCGGGGCGCCTACGCGACGTTCGACGCGGACAACACCACGTACCGCGGTGATCTGGAGGAGTCGCTGCTGCCCTTCCTGGAGCTGCGGGGCCTGCTGACGCGGGACACGATGGACCCGTCGCTCGCGGTGGTCCCGTTCCGGGACACGGCGGGGCGCAGGGAGACGCTGACCGAGTACTACGGGCGGCTCTGCGCCATCGACGACCTGGTCGGTTATCCGTGGGCCGCGCAGGTCTTCGCCGGTTTCACGCTGGGCCGGCTCAAGGAGCACGTCGACGCGTTGATGGAGTTCGAGGGCACCCTGCCCGGCGGGGGCGGGCCGCCCCGGGTGTCGCGGGGCATGCAGGAGCTGTACCGCGTGCTGCGTTCGCACGGCATCGAGGTGTACGTGGTGAGCGCCGCGTCCGAGGACCTCGTACGGATGCTGCTGGCCGATCCGCGCTACGGCTACGGCCTGCCGCCGGGGAACGTCATCGGGGCCGGGGCCCTGCTCAGGAACCCCGCGACCGGGGACGTGACGAGTTCCCGCAAGGAGCTGGCGGCCGGTACCCACGATCAACGGGCGCTGGAGAGTTGGGAGTTGACGTCGACGCTGCTGGCTCCGCTGACCTGGTACGAGGGGAAGCCGGCCGCCATCCGTACGCACATCGACGCCTGGCGCGGCCCGGTGCTCGCCGCCGGGGACACGCCCGCGAGCGACGGGCCGATGCTGCTGCGGTCGGTGGACGTCGAGCGCGGCGGCGTACGGCTGTGGGTGGACCGGGGGAACGGCTCGCTCGCGGAGCTGGAGCGGCTGAAGACGGACGGGGCGCGGCGCCAGCGGGAGCTGGGAGGGCCGGTGACCGCCGACCGGGGGTGGGTGACGGTGACGCCGGAGCAGATCGCCTAGCCGAGGATCTTGCGGTCGTAGCCCACCGCGACCGCCGCCGCGCGGTCCTTGACGCCCAACTTGCCGTAGATGTGGGTGAGATGGGTCTTGACCGTGGCCTCGCTGATGAACAGCTCGCGCGCGATCTCCTTGTTGGAGGTGCCGCGGGCGACCAGGACGAGGACCTCGCGCTCCCGGCCGGACAGCGTCTCGTCGGCGGGGGCGGCGGGCGTGCGGACCGCGGTGACCAGGCGGGAGGCGACCGCCGGGGAGAGCACCGTGCGCCCCTCGGCGGCCGCGCGCACCGCCGCGAACAGCTCCTCGCGCGGGGCGTCCTTCAGGAGGTAGCCGGTGGCGCCCGCCTCGATCGCGGGCAGGGTGTCGGAGTCCGTGTCGTACGTCGTCAGGACCAGGACGCGGGCGCGGGCGCCGCGGCGGGCCAGCTCCCCGATCGCGTCGACCCCGCCGCCGCCCGGCATGCGCAGGTCCATCAGGACGACGTCCGGGTCGAGTTCGGCGACGCGGGCGACCGCCTCCACCCCGTTCGCCGCCTCGCCGAGGACCGTGAAGCCGGGGGCGGACTCGAACATGCCGCGGACGCCGTCGCGCACGACCGGGTGGTCGTCGACGATCAGGAGGGTGATGGCGCTGCTGTCACTGGTCATGGGGCACCAAAGGTACGCGAGCGGAGATCGCCGTGCCGCTCCCTGGTTCCGACTCGATCGTGACGGCACCGGCGAGGCGTTCGGCGCGGGCCCGCATGCCGTCGAGGCCGAAGCCCGCGGTGTCGGTCCTGGCGGGCAGGGCGAGCAGGTCGAAGCCCCGGCCGTCGTCGCGCACGTCGAGGGTGACCTCGCCCGCCATGAAGGAGAGGGTGACGCCGACGCGGGTGGCGTGGGCGTGCCGGGCGGCGTTGGACAGGGCCTCCTCGGTGATCCTCAGCAGGGTCGCCTCGATCTCGTCGTGGAGCGGCTGGGCGGTGCCGGTGAGGGTGAAGTCGGCGCGCACGCCGGTGCGTCCGCCCCAGTCGGCGACCGTCTTCTTCAGGGCCTCGGGCAGGCTGGCGTCGGCGAGCGCCGCGGGGATGAGGTTGTGCACGGAGCGGCGGGCCTCGCCGAGGCTGTGCCGGGCGAGGCCGTCGGCGCGGTCCAGGTGCTCCCGGGCGATCTCCAGGGTGGGGGCGTTCTTGACGACCTGGATCTGGGCGATGATGCCGGTCAGACCCTGCGCGATGGTGTCGTGGATCTCGGCGGCCAGCCGGCGGCGCTCGTCGGCGATGCCCGCCTCCCGGGCCTGGACGAGGAGCTGGGAGTGCAGATGGGCGTTCTCGTCCAGGGCCGCCTGGAGGGCCGTGTTGGTCTCGGCCAGCTCGTGGATCGTGCGGACCTGGACGCGGGCGCGCTCCTGCTCCTTCTCCTGGAGATGGCCGGTGATGACGACGAAGGCCATGTTGGCGACGACGAGCGCGCCGAACACGGCCCAGCCGAGGGCGCTGTCGGGCCACAGCCCACCGGACTGCGCGCCCGCCACGATGACCACTGAGGCGAGGATTCCGGGCTTCTGCTGCCAGCGCGGCAGCAGCCGGTCGGCGTCGTAGTAGCCGACCGCGGCGAAGAACGCGAAGAACGGGTTGATCAGGGCGACGATGAAGCCGACGGCCCAGCGCGCCCAGTAGAAGAGCGCGCCGGCGGTGGACGGGCGCGGCCGGTTCGGCTCCGTCCTGGTCCACCACAGCTGGAGCACGAACGCGAGGGCCGACAGGCTTCCCGCGACGTACCAGTCGGTGCGGGTCATGCCGATCGCCTCGGACGTGGCGGCGAGCAGGACGACGCCGATGGCGAGCAGCACGTAGGCGCCGTAGCGGTGCACCACGCGCCAGGGGTCGTCGGCGGTGGCGACGGCGTCGGCGAGTTCGGCGTCGACCGCGCGACCGCATCCGGATCCAAGGGACATGCCGTCAGTGTGCCGGGTCTGCCGGTCCGGGCCGTGCGTCATGGTCACTCCCAGCGGAACCAGCGCGCGGCGGCGCCCGACAGGCCGACGGCCCACACGGCCAGCACCAGCAGATGCGACCAGGCCGGCCAGTCCCCCGCCATCGCCTGGTTCATGGCCTGGGCGGCGGCGCCGAACGGGGTCAGCTCGACGATGTGCGCGAGCGCGTCCGGCATCGCCTGGACCGGCACCCAGACGCCCGCGCAGAACATCGCCGGGAAGAAGACGACCGTGCCGATCGCGTTGGAGATCTTCGTCGTACGGGCCCGGGAGGCGATCAGCGCGCCGAGCGCGAGGGCGACGACGACGGAGAGGACGAGGGCGAGGAGGTAGCCGGGGATCTGGCGCGGCAGGGCCACGTCGAAGGCGGTGCGCCCGACGGTGAGGCAGAGCGCGACGCCGACGAGGACGGCCGCCCCGTGGATTCCCATCTGGGCGCTGAGCAGCGCGGACGGGCGGACGGGCGTCGTCGACATCCGGCGCAGGATGCCGCGCTCGCGGTAGCCGGTGATGATCGGCGGCATGGACTGGATGCCGCCCGCGATCATGGCGAGCAGCACGGTGACGGGTACGTACGCGTCGACGAGCCGGATGCCGCCGAGCCCGGCGTCGGCCTCCCGGAACGACGGGATCGAGCCGAGGATCACCAGCAGGACGACGGGGAACAGCAGGATGCCGATGAGGCTGCCGGCCTCGCGCCGGAAGAGGGTGAACTCGGATTTCAGGACGGCCTTGCCGGCGCCTGCCGTGGGAGTGGTGGGTGCGGTGGCGGTGCTCATGACTGGGCGACTCCCGTCGTGACGTCCGTGCTCGGGTTGTTGGTCAGGCCCGTGGTCAGGTCCCCGGTCAGGTCGAGGAACGCGTCGTCGAGCGTGGCGTCGGTGACGCGCAGCTGGTGCGCGGTGATGTGGTGCCGGGCCAGCAGGCTGATCAGCGCGTTGACGGTCTCGTCGCCGCCGGTGAGGGTGATCCGGCCGTCGCGGTGCTCGCTGGAGGCGAGGCCGGGCAGCGCGGCGAGCGCGCCCTCGTCGAGCGGCGCCGACGGGGTGAAGGAGATGACGGTGGCGCCCGCGGCCTGCCGGATCAGCCCGGCCGGGGTGTCGAGCGCGGCGACGCGCCCCTTGTCGATGACCGCGATGCGGTCGCAGAGCCGCTGCGCCTCCTCCATGAAGTGGGTGACGAGCAGGACCGTGACGCCGCTGTCCCGTACGTCCTCGATCAGCGACCAGGTGTCGCGGCGGGCGCGCGGGTCGAGGCCGGTGGTCAGTTCGTCGAGGACGACGATGCGCGGGTTGCCGACGAGCGCGAGCGCGATGAACAGCCGCTGCTTCTGGCCGCCGCTGAGCTTCGCGAACCGGGTGCCGAGCTTTTCGGTCAGCCGCAGCCGCTCGGCCAGCGGCCGCCAGTCGACCGGGTCCGGGTAGATCGCCGAGTACAGCTCGAGGGCCTCCCGCACGGTGAGCTTCGGCTGGATCTCGCTCTCCTGGAGCTGGGCGCCCAGGATGCGGGTGACGGCGGCGTGCTCCCGGACCGGGTCGAGCCCGGCGACGCGGACCCGCCCCTCGTCGGGGACGCGCAGCCCCTCGACACATTCGACGGTGGTGGTCTTCCCGGCTCCGTTGGGCCCGAGGATCCCGAAGATCTCTCCTTCGGCGACGCTGAAGGACACCCCGTCCACGACGGCCCGGCCCCCGTACGCCTTGCGCAGGCCGCTCACCTCGATGAGCGGTCCGCCGGCTGTGGCACTGCTCGCTGCTGTCATGCCTCAAGCGTCGCGGGACGGCAGGGGTACGGACATCGGCCAACGCGCTCGAAGGGGCATCAGCCGATCGGTTGATGGGCGGGTACGACCCCGGGGCTCCGGCGGCGCGGAGCGGGCCGAAACTCGGTGGGCGTTGTCAGTGGTGAACCGTAGTCTCACCTCTGATGACGACTGAAGATGCACCGACCACGGATCTTGACCGGAGCGACGCACCGCCCGAACCGCCCGCGCCCGGGCGGGAGTCGGCCGTGCGCACGCTGGCGCGGCTGTGGCCGTACGTACGGCCCGTGCGGGCGCGCTGGGCGGGGGCCGCCGTGGTCGCCGTGCTCGCGTCGTGCCTCGGGCTCGTCTTCCCGCTCGTGCTCAAGTGGATCGTCGACGGGCCGGTGACCGACCGGGACCCGTCCGGGGTGTGGCTCGGCGCCGGGGTGCTGCTCGCCCTCGGTGTCGCCGAGGCGCTGCTGTTCGGGCTGCGGCGCTGGCTGGTGGCGCGGCCGCTCGCCGGGGTCGAGGCGGGGATGCGGGCCGATCTGTACCGGCATCTGCAGCGGATGCCGGTGGCGTTCCACGACAAGTGGGCCTCCGGGCAGTTGTTGTCCCGTGCCACGACCGACCTCATGGTCGTGCGGATGTTCCTCGCCTTCCCGCTGACGTTCCTCATCGTCAACGCGGTGACGATCGTGGCGGGTCTCGCGGTCCTGGTGGTGCAGGACTGGGCACTCGGGCTCGTCCTGCTGGCGCCCGCGGTGCCGCTGATGGCGGTCTGCTACCGGTTCGAGCACGGGTACGCGGAGGCGTCGCGCCGGGCCCAGGACCAGGTCGGCGATCTGACCACGGTCGTCGAGGAGTCGGTGCTCGGCATCCGGATCATCAAGGGGTTCGGCCGGCACCGCAGCCAGGCGCGGGCGTTCCGGGAGCTGGCGCAGACCGTGCGCGGCACCGAGCTGACCAAGGCGCGGCTGCTCGCCGGGATCCTCTTCGTCATCACGCTGCTGCCGGAGCTGGCGCTCGGCGCGGCCCTGGTGCTCGGCACGGTGCGGGTCGCGGACGGCGACCTGTCGGCGGGGACGCTGGTGGCGTTCCTGTCGACGGCGCTCGCGCTGCGCTGGCCCATCGAGTCCATCGGGTTCCTGCTCGCGATGAGCCAGGAGGCGGCGACCGCGACGCGGCGCTACTTCGAGGTGATGGACGAGGCGGAAGAGGACCCGCGCGTGCACGAGCAGGCCGCCCGGGCCACCGCCGACGGCGGCGACGGGGCCGGACTGCGGTTCGAGGGCGTCGAGTTCCGCTATCCGGACGCGGCCCCCGGCTCGATGCCGACGCTGGCCCGGATCGATCTGCACATCCGCTCCGGCGAGACGATGGCGCTGGTCGGCGCGACCGGCAGCGGCAAGACCACGCTGACCGCGCTCGTGCCGCGTCTGTACGACGTGACGGCCGGGCGGATCACGCTGGACGGGCGGGACGTGACCGCGATGGAGCGCGCGGAACTGCGCACGCTGGTGTCGGTGGCGTTCGAGGAGCCCACCCTGTTCTCGGCGTCCGTCGAGGCGAACGTGCTGATGGGCGCCCCGGACGCGACGCCCGACGATGTGGAGCGGGCGCTCGGCGTCGCCCAGGCCGACTTCGTGCGGCGGCTGCCCGAGGGCGCGGCCACGGAGGTCGGCGAGCAGGGTCTGAGCCTGTCCGGCGGACAGCGGCAGCGGCTCGCGCTGGCCCGCACCGTCGTGGGCGGGCCCCGGTTCCTGGTCCTGGACGACCCGTTGTCCGCGCTGGACGTGCACACGGAGGCCGCGGTGGAGGCGGCGCTGCGGCGGGTCCTCTCCGACAGCACGGCCCTGGTGGTCGCGCACCGGCCGTCCACGGTGCTGCTCGCGGACCGGGTGGCGCTGCTGTCGGAGGGGCGGATCACGGCGGTCGGCACCCACCAGGAGCTGCTGCGGACCAGCGCCGAGTACCGGCACCTGATGTCCGGGGACGACGACCCCGACGACCACGACGAGCACGAGGCCGCCGAGGCGGGGGAGGCCGCACACGCATGACGACATCGGCACAGGTGAACACCGGGGCGCGGGCCCCCGAGGACGGCGCGCCGGACGAGGAGCCGCGGCCGGGCGCCGCGGGCGACCCGTACGACCAGGACGACCTGCCCACGCCGAAGGGGGCGACGGGCGCGCTGCTGCGCTCGCTGCTCGCGCCGCACCGGCGCACGGCCTGGCTGACGGTGCTCGCGCTGCTGCTCCAGCAGGCCGCGGTGCAGTCCGGGCCGCTGATCGTCGCGTACGCGATCGACAGCGCGGTGCCGGCGTTCCGCGACCACTCCTACGGTCCGCTGATCGCGGTCGGCGCCGGCTTCCTGCTGACGGCGGGCGCGTCGGCGGCGTTCCAGTGGGCGTACATCCAGCTGTCGGCCCGCGTCAGTCAGAGCGTGCTGGTGGATCTGCGCGGCCGGATCTTCCGGCACGCGCAGGCGCTCAGCGTCGACTTCCACGACCGGTACACGTCGGGGCGGGTCATCTCGCGGGCGACGACGGACGTGGAGTCGCTGCGGGAGCTGCTGAGCGAGGGGCTTCAGGAACTGGTCAACGTCATCCTGGCGTCCGTCTACATCACGGTGAGCCTGCTCTGGCTCGACCTCGGGATCGGGGCGGTGGCGGCGGCGTCGTTCGTGCCGCTGTACGTGCTGATCAGGGCGTACCGGCGGCGGGCCGCGAAGGCGTACGGGGAGCGGTCGTCGGCGATCGCGACGGTCATCGTGAAGTTCGTGGAGACGATGAACGGGATCCGGCCGGTGCGGGCGTTCCGCCGCGAGAGCGCGAACGACGCGCACTTCGCCGAGCTGAACCACCGCCACGAGCGGGCCAACGGCACGGCGCTGCTGGAGATGGCCCGCTATGTCGTCGGGTCCCGGCTGATCGCGAACACGGCGGTGGCGGGGATGGTGCTGTGGGGCGCGTACCGGGTGGCCGGCGGCACGCTGGCGCTGGGTGTGCTGGCCGCCGCGGTGCTGTTCATCCGCCGCCTGTACGACCCCATCGACCGGCTCGCGATGTTCCTCAACTCGTACGAGAGCGCCGCCGCGTCGCTGAAGAAGATCGCGGGGCTGCTGGCGCAGGTGCCGTCCGTGCCGGAGCCGGTGACACCCGGGGAGCTGCCCGCGGCGGGCTCGGTCACCGGCGGGAAGCCGGGCCGCGAGGTCGTCTTCGACGACGTGTCGTTCGGTTACCGGACCGGCGGCGAGGTGCTGCCCCGCTTCGATCTGACGCTGCCCGCCGGGCAGACGGTGGCCGTCGTCGGCTCGACGGGCGCGGGCAAGTCGACGCTGGCGAAGCTGCTCTCCCGCTTCTACGACCCCTCGCACGGGCGGGTCCTGCTCGACGGCGTCGATCTGCGCGAGCTGTCCACGGCCGAGCTGCGGCGGGGCGTGGTGATGGTGACGCAGGAGGCGTTCCTGTTCTCCGGGACCGTCGCCGAGAACATCGCGATCGGGCGGCCCGAGGCGAGCCGGGAGGAGATCGAGCGGGCCGCGAAGGCGATCGGCGCGCACGACTTCATCGTCGCGCTGCCCGACGGGTACGACACCGACGTGCGCAAGCGCGGCGGGCGGATCTCGGCGGGGCAGCGCCAGTTGGTGGCGTTCGCGCGGGCGCTGCTCGCGGACCCCGCGGTGCTGATCCTCGACGAGGCGACGAGTTCCCTGGACATTCCCGGGGAGCGGGCGGTGCAGCGCGCGATGCACACCGTGCTGCGCGGCCGGACGGCCGTGGTCATCGCGCACCGGCTGTCGACGGTGGAGATCGCCGACCGGGTGCTCGTGATGGAGCACGGCCGGGTCGTGGAGGACGGATCGCCGGCCGAACTCATCGGCGGCAGCGGGGTGTTCGCCGGTCTGCACCGGGCCTGGCGGGAGTCACTGGTGGGCTGACCGGCCCGCACGGAGTCGCCTCCGGGACGAAAAGCAGCCACGCCCGCGGATCCGGCCGTCCGCGGGCCCGCCGCCGGGAACCGGCGCGGTGATCGCCGCGAACGCGAAGCGGAACCCTCGCGTCGGCCTGCCCCGGGCCGGATGACGGCCCGGGGCAGGCGCGGTGGCGCGCGCGGGAACGGATACGGACCGCAAATTCACCCTCCCGTCACCCCCGCCCCGCACTCCGAATAACGGACGGCCTCACCCGCCCACCGAACCAAATCCGGCCAACCTCTTGATGCGCTCCTGACAGTCGGCGCTTGCTGCTGCCACTCTTCCCATCGGCCGCCGCACAACTGCTTCACAGCATCGGGGCGTTCCGGCCGATTCACCTGCGCCCTGCGCTCCACCCGTACCGCCTGCACTGCGTTCTGCCCGGACGGCCACCCGCCGCCCGAACCCCACTGGCCGCGCAATCCGCGGCCACGCAGAAGGAGTTCAGCGTTGAGAAGCTCTTCCACCTCCCACAGACGCCGCGCCACCGCGGCAGCCGCCGCCGGCGCGGTCACCGCGCTGCTGGCCGTCGCCGTCCAGTCCGGACCGGCCTCCGCCGACGCGACCCAGAGCACCGCATCGGCGGCCGCCGGCATCACGGCGAACGCCGCCCGCGGCGCCGACCCGGGCGCGCTGCCCGTGAAGCTCTCCCCCGCCAAGCGGGCCGAGCTGCTGCGCGAGGCGAACGCCGACAAGGCCGACACCGCGAAGGACCTCGGGCTCGGCAGCTCGGAGAAGCTCGTCGTGCGTGACGTGCTCCAGGACAAGGACGGCACGACGCACACCCGTTACGAGCGCACCTACGCCGGACTGCCCGTCCTCGGCGGCGACCTCATCGTCGACACCGCCAAGTCCGGTGCCGAGAAGAGCGTGACCAAGGCGTCGAAGGCCCGGCTCAAGGGCGTGGACACGACGGCGGACGTGAAGGCGTCCACCGCCGAGGCGCAGGCCCTCACCCTCGCGAAGGCCGACGGTTCGAAGAAGACCGAGGCCGACAAGGCGCCGCGCAAGGTGGTCTGGCTCGGCCAGGGAGCGAAGAAGGGGCAGCCCACTCTCGCGTACGAGACCGTGGTCGGCGGGCTCCAGGAGGACGGCACCCCGAACGCCCTCCACGTGATCACCGACGCCACCACGGGCAAGAAGCTGCACGAGTGGCAGGCGATCGAGACGGGCACGGGCAACACCCAGTACAGCGGCACCGTCACCCTCGGCACGTCCCAGTCGGGCTCGTCGTACACCCTCAACGACAGCGCCCGCGGCGCCCACAAGACGTACAACCTCAACCGGGGCACGTCCGGCACCGGCACCCTGTACTCGGGCAGCGACGACGTGTGGGGCAACGGCGCCGCGTCCAACACCGAGACGGCCGCCGCCGACGCGCACTACGGCGCCGCGCTGACCTGGGACTACTACAAGAACGTCCAGGGCAGGACGGGCATCCGCGGCGACGGCGTCGGCGCGTACAGCCGGGTCCACTACGGCAACGCGTACGTCAACGCGTTCTGGGACGACAGCTGCTTCTGCATGACGTACGGCGACGGCACCAGCAACACCCACCCGCTGACGTCGATCGACGTGGCCGCGCACGAGATGACGCACGGCGTCACCTCCAACACCGCGGGGCTGAACTACAGCGGCGAGTCCGGCGGCCTCAACGAGGCGACCTCCGACATCTTCGCGGCGGCCGTCGAGTTCTACGCGGCCAACTCCTCCGACGCGGGCGACTACCTCGTCGGCGAGAAGATCAACATCAACGGCGACGGCACCCCGCTGCGCTACATGGACAAGCCCAGCAAGGACGGCGCGTCCAAGGACTCCTGGTACTCCGGGATCGGCTCGGTCGACGTGCACTACTCGTCGGGCCCGGCCAACCACTTCTTCTACCTGCTCAGCGAGGGCAGCGGCGCGAAGGTCGTCAACGGGACGAGCTACAACTCGCCGACCTCCGACGGCCTGCCCGTCACCGGCATCGGCCGCGACAAGGCCGCGCTGATCTGGTTCAAGGCGCTGACCACCAAGTTCACCTCGACGACCAACTACGCGGGTGCGCGCACCGGTGCGCTGGCGGCGGCCGGTGAGCTGTACGGGACGACGTCCACCGAGTACAAGGCGGTGCAGGACGCCTTCGCCGCGATCAACGTGGGCGCCCGCTCGGGCGGTGGCACCCCCACCGGCAAGACCTTCACCAACGACGCCAACGTGAACGTCCCGGACTACCCGGGTGCCGCGGTGACCTCGTCCGTGACCGTCTCCGGCATCACCGGCAAGGCGCCGACGAACCTCTCCGTGGGCGTGGACATCGTGCACACCTGGAGCGGTGACCTCCAGGTCGACCTGGTCGGCCCGAGCGGCAAGACGTACCGGCTGCACTCCTCGGTCTACGACCCGACCCCCAACATTCAGGCCACGTACACGGTCAACGCCTCGACGGAGACCGCGAACGGCGTCTGGAAGCTGAAGGTCCAGGACCTCGGCGCGCAGGACACGGGCTACATCAACAGCTTCAAGCTGACGTTCCCGTAAGCACCTCCGCACCAGCTGGGCGCGTCGCACCGGTGGTTCAACTCCCCGGTGCGGCGCGCTCGTTCATGTCGTACGGATGTCACAGCGTGTTCGCAATCCGTACGTCAGTTATCGCTCAACGGACGAATTCCGGCCAACCTACGATCGCGTACATGACACGTGCAGTACTCAACTGTCAGAGTCATCCCCGCACGACCCGCACGGCAAAGCTCATCCCCCCACTTCACTTGAGGAGCTTTCTTCGTGACTCCGCACATATCGCGTCGCACTTCTCTGTCCATCGCCACGGCCGTCGCCGCCGGCGCGCTCATCGCCGGGACGTTCACCGCCACCGGCGCCGCGGCCCAGCCCTCCGCGTCGGGAGCCACCCCACTGGCTCTCAGCGCGAACGCCCGGGCGGACCTGATCAAGGACGCGAGCGCCCAGACCGCCGACACGGCGAAGGAGCTGAAGCTCGGCTCGAAGGAGAAGCTGGTCGTCCGTGACGTGGTCAAGGACCGCGACGGCGCCACGCACACCCGCTACGAGCGCACCTACGACGGCCTCCCGGTCATCGGCGGCGACCTGGTCGTCCACGAGTCGAAGTCCGGCAAGCGCGAGGGCGTCACCAAGGCGACCTCGAAGTCGATCGAGGTCTCGACCACCGGCGCCTCCCTCACGGCGGCCCCGTCCGGCGCCCGCAAGATCGTCTGGGCGGCGACCGGCACGCCCAGACTCGCGTACGAGAAGGTCGTGAAGTCCACCAAGAAGGACGGCACGCCGAGCCGGATGCACGTGGTCACGGACGCCGCGACCGGCAAGAAGATCACCCAGTTCGACGAGATCAAGACCGGCACCGGCGAGTCCGAGTACAGCGGCAGCGTCGAGATCGGCACCACCAAGTCGGGCTCGTCGTACGCCCTGACCGACGACACCCGCGGCGGCCACTCCACGTACGACCTGAAGAACGGCTCGTCCGGCAAGGGCACGCTGTTCACCGACGCCGACGACAAGTGGGGCGACGGCACGGTCAACGACCCCGCGACCGCCGGTGTCGACGCCGCCTACGGCGCGCAGGAGACCTGGGACTTCTACAAGGAGGTCTTCGGCCGCAGCGGCATCAACGGCGATGGCAAGGGTGCCTACTCCCGCGTCCACTACGGCAACGCGTACGTCAACGCGTTCTGGGACGACAGCTGCTTCTGCATGACGTACGGCGACGGCGAGGGCAACAAGAACCCGCTCACCGCTCTCGACGTGGCGGCGCACGAGATGAGCCACGGCGTCACCGCGGCGACCGCGGGCCTGATCTACAGCGGTGAGTCCGGCGGCCTGAACGAGGCGACGTCCGACATCTTCGGCACCTCGGTGGAGTTCTACGCGAACAACAGCGAGGACGTCGGCGACTACCTCATCGGCGAGAAGATCGACATCAACGGCGACGGCTCGCCGCTGCGCTACATGGACAAGCCGAGCAAGGACGGCGCCTCGCTCGACGCCTGGAAGTCCGGCGCGGGCAACGTCGACGTGCACTACTCGTCCGGCATCGCGAACCACTTCTTCTACCTGCTCAGCGAGGGCAGCGGCAAGAAGACGATCAACGGCGTCGACTACGACTCGCCGACCTCCGACGGCTCGACGGTCACCGGCATCGGCCGCGACAAGGCCGAGCAGATCTGGTTCAAGGCGCTGACGACGTACTTCACGTCGAGCACCAACTACGCGGCGGCGCGCACCGGCACGCTGGACGCGGCGAAGGACCTGTACGGCGCGGACTCGGCCGAGTACAAGGCCGTGGACGCGGCCTGGGCGGGCGTGAACGTCAAGTAGGACCCTGACGGGAAGCGGGGGCGGCGTCCGACGGGCGCCGCCCCCGCTGTCAGTTCCGGACGAGGACGACCAGCATCACGATCCAGCAGACGGCCACCAGCGACGGCAGCGCGATCATGATCATCCCGGTCGGTGACTGCTGGAGCCAGGAGTTGCCGTCGGCCGCCGCCTCCCTGGCCACTATCCGCTGCCCGCCGTGCCAGGCCAGATGCTCCTCCAGCTCCATCGCGGCGCGCTTGCGGGCGCTCAGATAGCGCCGGCCGAAGCGGAGCATCTGGGAGAAGGCCAGAGCGGACAGCAGCCCGATGGCGCAGAGGATGTACGAGATCCCCTGCGCGGTGTTCGCCACCCCCGACTCCTTGTCGCCGCTGCTGCTGACCGCGAAGCCGAGCGCCGCGGCGAGGCCCGCGGTGATGTAGAAGAAGTTGTTCAGCTTGTTCCAGTTGAGGACGTCCTCGTGTTTGTAGAGGTCGATCGCCACCTGGTACTGGGCCTTCAGCATCTCCTCGCGCGGCTTGCGCCACACCCACACCATCCGCTCCTTGCCGTCCGGCGGGGTGAGCCGGGTCAGCTCCTCGAAGCCCAGCTTGCGGTGGAAGAGCACGGACGCCTCGTTGTACGGACGGCTGACCACGGCCGCGATCACCGGAGTGCCCGACCACGACTCCAGCACCTGGTGATAGAGCCGGGAGGCGACCCCGCCGCGGGCCACCGCCCGCCCGACGCAGATCTGCTTGATGACGAGGAACGCGCCGAGGGTCGACTTGATCCGGTGGTTGAGCCACTCGTCGGGCTCGACCCGCTCGTCGCTGTAGGCCAGCACGAAGCCCAGGACGTCCGTGCCCTTGACCGCCACCCAGAAGTGCTCGGCGGTGGTGAGCCGGGCCTCGTAGTCGGCCCGGGTGTAGTCGGAGACCAGGAACCCGTCACGGCCGGCGCGCGGGTCCCCGGGATCCAGTCGCCGCTCGTGGGCGAGCGCCACGACGCTGTCGAGATGCTCCTCCCGGGCTCTGACGACCTCGATGGAACCGATCTGCCTCGACGGCGCGCGCATGTGACTCCCCCGTTTGGCCAACATGGCCTCAACTTACCCTCGGCACGCGGGAGTTCGAACATGTTGTCACCCGTAAGAGGCGCGATCGGTCATCACCGGGACGCCCGGCCGGGTCAGCGCATCAACACCCCCGCCCCCTCCCCCAGCGCCTCCGGCGGCACCGTCACCAGGCCCGTCTCCGCCGGTGCGGCGAGGAGGCGGTGGACCGGGAGGATGCGGACCGTGTAGCCGTAGGGGCCGGTGCGGTCGAGGGAGAGGGGACCCTCGAAGGACCAGCGGCCGTCGTCGTCCGGGCCCGCGACCGGCTTCAGCGGCGCGGTCGCCGCCTCCGCGATGCTGTCCTCGGCGTCGACGCGGCCGGCGACGACCTGCACCTCGACGTCGTCGGGACCCAGTTCGCCGAGGGCGACGCGGACGTGGAGCGCGAGGGTGGCGCCCAGTTCGGCCGATGCCGTCGCCGCCTCCACATGGTCGACGGCGACCCGCGGCCAGGCGGCGCGGACCCGGGCCTTCCAGGCGGCCAGCTCCCGGGCGGCGTCCGGGGTGAGCGCCCGGTCGGCGCGGGCGGCGGGCGCGTACAGCTTCTCGACGTACTCGCGGACCATGCGGCCGGCCAGCACCTTCGGGCCGAGGTGGGTGAGGGTCTGGCGGACCATCTCGATCCAGCGGTCGGGCAGGTCCTCGGGGCCGCGTTCGTAGAAGCGGGGCGCCACCCGGTTCTCCAGGAGTTCGTAGAGCGCGTTCGCCTCCAGCTCGTCGCGGCGGTGCTCGTCGGTGGCGGTGCCGTCGGCGGTGGGGATCGCCCAGCCGAAGTCCGGCTCGAACCACTCGTCCCACCAGCCGTCCAGGACCGATAGGTTGAGGCAGCCGTTGAGCGCCGCCTTCATCCCGGACGTGCCGCACGCCTCCAGGGGGCGCAGCGGATTGTTGAGCCAGATGTCGCAGCCGGGGTAGAGCTTCTGCGCCATCGCCATGCCGTAGTCGGGCAGGAACACGATGCGGTGGCGCACGCGCGGGTCGTCGGTGAAGCGGACCAGTTCCTGGACGAGCCGCTTGCCGCCGTCGTCGGCCGGGTGCGCCTTGCCCGCGACGACGATCTGCACGGGCCGGTCCTCGTCGAGGAGCAGCCGCATCAGCCGGTCCGGGTCGCGCAGCATCAGGGTGAGCCGCTTGTACGAGGGGACGCGGCGCGCGAAGCCGATGGTGAGGACGTCCGGGTCGAGCACGCCGTCGATCCAGCCGAGTTCGGCCGAGCCCGCGCCGCGCTGCCGCCAGGACGCGGCGAGCCGCTCGCGCACTTCGTCCACCAGCTGGGACCGCAGCGACCTGCGCAGCTCCCAGATGTCCCGGTCCGCGATGTCGCCGACCGCGTCCCAGCGGTCGGAGCCGCCGACCGACAGGGCGTCCTCGGTGCGCCGCTCGCCGATCTGGCGGGCGCCGAGCCGGAAGACCTCGGGGGCGACCCAGGTCGGGGCGTGCACCCCGTTCGTCACCGAGGTGATGGGGACCTCCTCCGGGTCGAAGCCGGGCCACAGCCCCGAGAACATCTCGCGGCTGACGGAGCCGTGCAGCGTCGAGACGCCGTTCGCGCGCTGCGCGAGCCTCAGCCCCATCACGGCCATGTTGAAGACGTTCGGGTCGCCGCCCGGATAGGTCTCCATGCCGAGGCCGAGGATGCGTTCCACGTCGAGCACGGGGAGTTCGGCCCCGCCGCCGAAGTGCCGGGCGACCAGCTCGCGGTCGAAGCGGTCGATGCCGGCCGGGACCGGGGTGTGCGTGGTGAAGACGGTGCCGGCCCGCACCGCCTCGGTCGCGGCGTCGAAGTCGAGCCCCTCGTCGGCGAGTTCGGCGATGCGCTCCACGCCGAGGAAGCCCGCGTGGCCCTCGTTGGTGTGGAAGACCTCGGGCGGCGCGTGCCCGGTCAGTCGGCAGTACGTGCGCACCGCGCGCACCCCGCCGATGCCGAGCAGCATCTCCTGGAGGAGCCGGTGCTCGCTGCCGCCGCCGTAGAGCCGGTCGGTCACCTCGCGTTCGTGGACGTCGTTCTGCTCGACGTCGGAGTCGAGCAGGAGCAGCGGGACGCGCCCCACCTGGGCCTGCCAGACCCGGGCGAGCAGGCTGCGCCCGCCGGGCAGGGCCAGGCCGATGTGCGCGGGGGTGCCGTCGGGCTCGCACAGCAGGGACAGCGGCAGTTCGTTGGGATCGGTGACCGGATACGTCTCCTGCTGCCACCCGTCCCGGGACAGCGACTGCCGGAAGTATCCGTGCCGGTAGAGAAGTCCTACGCCGATGAGCGGGACCCCGAGATCGCTCGCGGCCTTGAGGTGGTCGCCGGCGAGGATGCCGAGACCGCCCGAGTACTGCGGCAGCGCGGCGGTGATGCCGAACTCGGGTGAGAAGTAGGCGATACAGGACGGCAATCGGGCCGGGCCGCCGCTCCGGCTCTGATACCAGCGGTCGTCCTGGAGATAGCCGCGCAGGTCGTCGGCGACCTCGCTCAGCCGCGCCAGGAAGGCTTCGTCGGCGGCGAGTGCGGCGAGCCGGGAGGGCGGCACGTCACCGAGCAGCCGCATCGGGTCGCCGTCGGACGCGGCCCAGCGCTCCGGGTCGACGAGGGCGAACAGATCGCGGGTTCCCGGATGCCAGGACCAGCGCAGATTGCGGGCCAACTCGTGCAAGGGGGCGAGGGGTTCGGGCAGGACCGGACGTACGGTGAATCGACGGATGGCCTTCACGTGATCACCTCGGAAAGTACGCAGGGACACAGCGGGCCGGGCCGCACAGCGCTGTGCGGCCCGGGTCTCCGAAGGTAGTGCGCACCCACGCCCGCTAGCCACGGCGCACGGCGGGGCGCCCGGATTCCGCCCTTGGCCGAGGGAGTGTGAAGACAGGCCCTAGGCGACGGCTCCGCCGGTGCCGCGCGCCCCGCCGATGTAGTCGGTCAGGCGGGCGTCGTCGTAGACGGAGATGTCGACTCCGGCGCCCTCGGGGATGTCGAAGTCCTTGGTCATGTGGTCGACGACGGCGGCGGTGCCGGGCGCGGTGTAGGTGCCGAGATCGTGGGTGGTGCGGCCCGAGGTGTAGGTGACGTGCACGTAGAAGGTGTCGTCGTCGTTCTTCGTGTCGTACACCCGGAGCTTCTCGCCGTCCGGGTGGAATTCGACCTTGCCGACGAACGAACGTCCCCGGGTCAGCTCCAGTTTGACCGCGTAGCCGCCCGGGTCGCGCGCGAAGGACGTGCCGCCGTAGGGGTCGGTGAGGGCGCCGCCGCGGCACGGGCAGGTACCGGTGTCGCGGTAGACGGCGGCGACCTTCGGGTTGGGGCCGTAGGCCTGGGCGGGCGCGGTGGCGGCGGCCAGGGCGCCGGCCGCCGACAGGAGGGCGGCCGCGCCGAGGGCGGCCCGCCGTCGCCATCCGCCTCCGGGCCGCCTCGGGCGCCCGGCGTCGCGTGCGGTCTGGCCTGTCCGTGCTCGCATCCGTGAACTCATCCCTGCTTCTCCCCCGCTCGACGTGACGACACGTCACCGATGGTGAGCTGTCGGTGACGTGGCCACGATGTCAGACGCCGCGGTCCCGGCGGAATCCGACATCCCGTCCGGGTGATCCGTCGGCGGGGGCGGCGGTCAGTCGGCGCGGACGACGGCGAAGACGCCGCGCACCCGAGTGCCGTCCGACCTCTCCCATTCGGCGGTGACCCCGCCCGGGGTCGTGGAGCCGGGCTCCAGTACGCGCACGATCTCCGGCCGCCCGTCACCGGGGACGGCGTGCACGGTGGGGTCGAGGGCGCCGTCGACGCTCTGCGCGTGCGCGGGCACCTCGCCCTTGATCAGCGCGGTCAACTCCCCGACGAGCAGCGGGTCCTGGGAGCCGTCGTACACCCAGCGCTCGCCGAGCACGCCGTGCACGAGGGTCCCGATCAGCGCTCCGTCGGCGTCCGGCAGCGGGGCGCCGCGATAGGTCATCGGCACGTGGTAGGTCACCGGCTCGGGCCCCGAGGTGTCGGTGGTGGCGATGAACTCGATGCCGACCTCCCCGGCCGGGTCGTCGAGCCGGAAGCCGCCCGCCTTGGCGAGTTCGGGGGTGCCCGCGCCCCGGTACCAGGGCTGCTTCGGCAGCCAGCCCGTGAGCAGTTCCAGCTTGGTGGGCGTGAGGGTGGTGCGGTGAATGATGGACATGGGGCCATCCTGCCGCAGCCGGTCCGGGCGGGCCCGATCGACCGGATTTCGCCGCAACCCTCTCAGCCCCTCACGCTTTCCCACGGGCGATATGGCCGATTCCGCCCCCTCGTACAACCTTGTGGCGCTTCACACCACACGAGAGGCTGCCAACTGGCGTGATGCCGCGCCGGGTTGAGGAGGGGAACTCACATATGGCAGTGACCGTTCCAGGGACGCGGAAACGTAGGCTGCGCGGGGCCGGCGGGCTCACCGCGCTCGTGGCAGTCGCGGTGCTTTCGGCCATCACGCTGCCCGCCCAGGCCGCCCCCGCGCAGGGACGGATACAGGGCGCCGGGGAGCCCGGCGCCGTGGCGGGCAGCTACATCGTGACACTGAAGGGGGGAACGAGCGCCCCGTCCGAGGCGGGCAAGGGTCTTGCCACGAAATACGGGGTGAAAATACGCCACACGTACAGCAATGCGCTCAACGGGTACGCGGTGCGGGCCGACAGGGCGGAGGCCGAGCGGCTGGCCGCCGATCCGGACGTCGTCTCCGTCGCGCAGGACACCGCCGTCGCCTACGACCGCCCTCAGAAGAACCCGCCCTCGTGGGGCCTGGACCGCATCGACCAGCGCGATCTGCCGCTCGACAGGTCCTACACCTGGCCTAAGTCGGCGGGCGCGGGGGTGACCGTGTACGTGATCGACACGGGCATCCGTACGACGCACGAGGACTTCGGCGGACGGGCGAGTTCCGGCTGGGACTTCGTCGACAACGACGCGGTCGCCCAGGACGAGAACGGGCACGGAACCCATGTGGCCGGAACCGTCGTGGGCACCGAGTACGGCGTCGCGAAGAAGGCTAACGTGGTCGCCGTGCGCGTTCTCGACGACGCGGGATCCGGGACGACGGCCCAGGTCATCGCAGGTATCGACTGGGTGACCAAGCATGCGAGGAAGCCCGCCGTCGCCAATCTGAGTCTGGGCGGCTATGCCAATGCCCAACTCGACCAGGCAGTCCGCAACTCCATCGCCTCGGGTGTCACGTACACGGTCGCGGCGGGCAACGACGGGCTGCCGGCGAGCCTGTACTCCCCCGCCCGGGTCAAGGAGGCGATCACGGTCGGTGCCACGGATCGGAAAGACGCGCGTGCGAGTTTCTCGAACTGGGGTACTCGAGTAGACCTGTTCGCGCCCGGCGTCGGCATCACGTCCGCGTCGTTCGCGAGCGACACAGGGAAAGCCACCTACTCCGGTACGTCCATGGCGTCTCCGCACGCCACGGGTGCCGCCGCGCTGTATCTCGCCGATCACGCGTGGGCGACACCCGCCGATGTGAGCAAGGCGCTCGTCGAGCAGGCCGTTCCGAGTCGGGTGACCGGCGCGGGGCCCGGCTCACCGAACAAGCTGTTGCAGGTCGACAACCCTTAGGCGAGAGGTGAGTTCATGAGCCGGTCCCGTCGCTCCCGGCGGGACCGGTCTTGTGTGTGCCCTTACGCGCGAGTAGTTAACAAAGCACCGGATTGCCCACCCATCGGCCGTGGAAGGCTCCCCCGGTACCCCGCACGGCCCTCTGACCAGAAGTGCGCCTCCGCAACCCCCGAATCCTCCGCGGACAGGAGCGGTCATGCCCGCAAAGCGCCCGTCCCCCCGACCGAACCCCGAGCAGCCACAGCCCGACCACCCGGAACAGCAGGCTTCCCCCCGAAAGAAGCCCGCAAAGAAGGCGACATCCGCGCAGAAGCCCGCCGCGCGGAAGAAGACAACCCAAAAGAAAACCACGCCAAAGCCACCGATCACGGCAGAGACGCCCCCGGAGAACACCACTCCGCCGACCGCCCGGCCAGCAACCAAGACGCCGAAGGCACCCCCTAAGAAGGCGACCCCGACAAAAACCACCCGAGCCAAGCCCACCCGGACGAAGGCAACCCCGGTCCCGGCGGAGGCAGCCCCGGCGGAGGCGCTTCCGGCGGAGGTATCACGGGCGGAGGTGGCACCGACAGAAGCCATCCCCGCGAAGGCGGCCTCGACGAAGGCGGTCCCGACAGAAGCCGCCCCCACGAAGGCGACCCCCACGAAAACCACCCGGGCCAAGTCCACCCGGACGAAGGCAACCCCGGTCCCGGCGGAGCCCCTCCCGGCGAAGGCCGCCGCGGCGGCAGCCGTTCCCGCGCGGAGCGTCGCGGCGCAGGTCGGCTCGGCAGGGTCCGGCGGCGCAGAGGTGGGCGAGGCGGGGCCGGTGCCGGACGCGCTGTCCGTCCGGGTCACCACGGGACGTATCCCCATCCGGGACGTCCGCCCACTGATCGCCGGAGGCGTCCGGCCCGCCAAGTCCGTGGTGGGCGAGGCCTTTCAGGTGACGGCCACCGTGTTCCGGGAGGGGCACGACGCGGTCGCCGCCAATGTCGTACTGCGCGGCCCGGACGGGCAGGAGGGCCCCTGGACGCCGATGCGCGAACTGGCCCCGGGCACCGACCGCTGGGGCGCCGAGGTCACCGCCGACGCGCCGGGTTCCTGGACGTTCCGCGTCGAGGCGTGGGGCGACCCCGTGACGACCTGGCGGCACACGGCCCGGATCAAGGTCCCGGCGGGCATCGACACCGAACTCGTACTGGAGGAAGGCGCGTTGCTGTACGAGCGGGCCGCCCCCGGCATCCCCGAGCCGCGGCGCGCCCCGGTCCTGACGGCCGTCGCCGCGCTGCGCGACACGGCCCGCCCGCCCGCGGCCCGCCTCGCCGCCGCCCTCGCCCCGGACGTGGACGAGGCCCTGACCCGGCACCCCTTGCGCGAACTGCTCACCAGAAGCGAGGAGTTGCCGCTGCTCGTGGAGCGGGAACGAGCCCTGTACGGGTCCTGGTACGAGTTCTTCCCGCGCTCGGAGGGAGCCGTCGTCACACCCGGCGAGCCACCCGTGAGCGGCACCTTCGCCACCGCCGCCCGCCGCCTGCCGGCCATCGCGGACATGGGCTTCGACGTCGTCTATCTGCCCCCCGTCCACCCCATCGGCACCACCTTCCGCAAGGGCCCCGACAACTCCCTCTCGCCGGGCCCCCACGACGTCGGCGTCCCCTGGGCGATCGGCTCCCCGGAGGGCGGCCACGACGCGATCCACCCGGACCTCGGCACCCTGGACGACTTCGACGCGTTCGTGGCGCAGGCGCGGGAGCTGAACCTGGAGGTGGCGCTCGACTTCGCGCTCCAGTGCTCCCCCGACCATCCGTGGGTGGAGAAGTACCCGGAGTGGTTCCACCACCGCTCCGACGGCACGATCGCGTACGCCGAGAACCCCCCGAAGAAGTACCAGGACATCTACCCCATCGCCTTCGACGCGGACCTGCCGGGCCTGGTCGCGGAGACCACCCGGGTCCTGCGGCACTGGATGGCGCACGGCGTCCGCATCTTCCGCGTCGACAACCCGCACACCAAGCCGGTCGTCTTCTGGGAACACGTCATCGCGGACATCAACCGCAGCGACCCCGATGTCATCTTTCTGGCGGAGGCCTTCACCCGCCCGGCGATGATGCGCACTCTCGCCGAGGTCGGCTTCCAGCAGTCGTACACCTACTTCACCTGGCGCAATTCGAAGCAGGAACTGACCGAGTACATCCAGGAGTTGGCGGGCGAGACAGCGGCCTCCATGCGGCCGAACCTCTTCACCAACACGCCGGACATCCTCCATGAGTTTCTCCAGCACGGCGGCCGTCCGGCCTTCGAACTGCGCGCGGTGCTCGCCGCCACGCTCTCGCCCGCCTGGGGTGTCTACAGCGGATACGAGCTGTGCGAAAACACTCCGCTACGTCCCGGCAGCGAGGAGTATCTGCACTCCGAGAAGTACGAACTACGGCCGCGGGACTGGGAGTCGGCGGCGCGCGAAGGGCGGACGATCGCTCCGCTGATCACCGCGCTCAACGACATCCGGCGCCGCAGCCCGGCACTGCGCCAGCTGCGCGACGTGCACTTCCACCACGCCGACCAGGACGCGGTCCTCGTGTACTCGAAACGCAGTGGCTCGAACACGGTTCTGGTCGTCGTGAACCTCGACCCGCACCACACCCAGGAAGCGACGGTCTCGTTGGACATGCCACAACTGGGGCTCGGCTGGCACGAGTCCTCTGCGGTGCGCGACGAGCTCACCGGCGACAGCTACCACTGGGGCAGGACGAACTACGTGCGTCTCGAACCGGGCCGTTCGCCCGCGCACATCCTCACCGTCCTGCGACCGTCCACGCCGCGATGAATTCTCTGGAAGAGAAATTCGGAGGGTCACCCACACCATGATCATGAATGAGCCCGTCCCGGACACCTTCGAGGACACTCCGCAGAAGGACCGGGACCCGGATTGGTTCAAGCGTGCCGTCTTCTACGAGGTCCTGGTCCGCTCCTTCCAGGACAGCAACGGCGACGGCGTCGGAGACCTCAAGGGCATCACGGCGAAGCTGGACTATCTCCAGTGGCTGGGGGTGGACTGCCTCTGGCTGCCCCCCTTCTTCAAATCCCCGCTCCGCGACGGCGGTTACGACGTCTCGGACTACACCTCGGTGCTCCCCGAGTTCGGCGATCTCGCCGATTTCGTGGAGTTCGTGGACGCCGCGCACCAGCGCGGCATGCGCGTGATCATCGACTTCGTCATGAATCACACGAGCGATCAGCACGAGTGGTTCCAGCAGTCCCGCTCGGACCCCGAGGGCCCCTACGGCGACTA
>NZ_JBEYYU010000033.1:0-98762 GCF_040645755.1 Streptomyces sp. NPDC046716 | reverse complement strand
CGGTGTGCGCCGCGCCGTCATCGTACTTTTCGGAGCTCGCTTCAGGGGCGCGGGGAACTGCGCGACCAGCCACGGCGAAAGCCGCACCCGGTAACGAATCCGCACCCCGGCGGCGCCTCACCGGGTCAGCGCCGCGAACTCCCGCTCGAGCCCGCGCCCCCGTTTGTCGACGACAGCGGACGCGACATCGGCCAGTTTCCGGTTCGTCGCCTGCGAGATGCGGCGCAGCACGGTGAAGGCGGCGTCCGCGTCGCAGCCCAGCACATGCATGACGATGCCGCACGCCTGGTCGACGACGGGCCGGCTGCGCAGCGCGGCGCCCAGCTGGTCCAGCTCCGCGAGGGCCGCCCGGTAGGAGCGGTCACGGACCATGCACGTGGCCGCGAGGTCACCGAGGGCGCGGACCGGACCGTGCGGCGCGTCCGCGAGCGTGCCGGCGCGGAAGCTGTACAGGCTGAGCGTGACGGTCAGATCGGCGCTGCGGAAGGGGATGGTCACGCTGGCGCGCACGCCGGAGTCGAGGGCGACCGCCCGGTAGTGCGGCCAGCGCCGGTCCCGCAGCAGATCGGTGACGTCGACCGGGGTGCCGCACTCCTCGGCGACGGGTATGGGCCCCTCGCCCGAGCGCAGCTGGACGGAGACCAGCGCGGTCAGGTCGGGGTGGGTGGCGGCGGAGGGCCGCTCGCCGGTGCCGTCGCTCACCGTCGCGACGGCGCCGCAGCAGTCGGCCGTGCAGCGTACGGCCTCCTCCGCGAGCTCGGACAGCCGGCGGGCCGGCAGCCCCGGCTCGGGCGCCTCGGGGGCGAGCCGCGAGGGCTCCGCGGGATACGTCCCGAACGCCCGCTGTGGTGCGGTCTCTGCTTCGTTCCGATCGTCCTCGCGCATCGGAAAACGCCTCCTCACAGCTTCGGCTTCCCTCACTCGTTCCCGGAAAACAGCTCACCGGGATAGGTTCTCGGGTATGGCGCAATTGGAAGAGTTCGGTGAGGAACTGGCGGACTTCGTGCGCCGGGTGGGGGAGTTGAAGGCAGCACGTTCGGTGCCGACCGACGAGCTCCCCGCCGTACTGGACGCCGCCCTCTTCGAACTCGACCACGCGATCGGCAAGTTGTGGCCCTGGTACGAGCAACTGACCTCCGAGGGCGGTGGATCCGGAGGCCGTCCGGTCACCGCAGACCGGCAGGAACAGCAGTTGTTGCGCGCCGTGTTCCAGCGGCTTCCGCTGCCGGTGGCGCTCGTGGACCGGGAGTGCGTGGTGCGCCGCCTCAATTTCGCGGCGACGAACTTCACCGGGGTGCGGGCCGGATACGCGAGCGGGCGGCCGCTCACCGGTCTGCTCGCGCACGCGGACCGGGCCGCGTTCCGCTCGCAGGTCGCCGCGGTGGCCCGGGGCGAGGGGGACCGCGGGATGACCGTGCATCTCCAGCAGTCCCCGCACGAGCCGGTCCGCGCGACCCTGACGGGCCTGCGTCCGGGCAACGAGCCGCGCACCACCGTCCTCGCGCTGCTCCAGCCCGCCGACGAAGGCTCCGCGACCGTGCGGCACCCTCAGGACCGCTCCGCAGCGCCGGTCCCCGATCTCGCCGAGACCAGCCGCCATCAGGCCGTGATGGATCTGCTGGACGCGATGACGCGGGAGCTGCTGGGCGCCCCGGCCGGTGATCCGCCCGAGGTGCTGCGGCGCGCCGCCCGCGTCCTGCACGCCCGGTTCGCGGACTGGGTGGTGGCCGACGCGGGAGCCGCCCGCCTCACCCGGGCCTGCGTGCTGGGCGACGACGAGGCGGCCGTGCGGGACATCGCCGCGCAGGACCCGGCCTCCGCCCCGCTCATCGAGGAGGCGGCCCGCGGCGGGGCGCCCGCGCTGCTGGTGCGCCCCGAGGATCCGCTGGCGCTCGGCCCGGACGCGTCCGGCGCCCCGGTCCTGGTCCGCGCCGACGTCACCTCGCTGCTGTGCGTTCCGCTGGTGCCGTCCCCCGGCGAACCGGTCCAGGGCGTCCTCACCCTGTTCCGGTCCGCGGGCCGCCTGGCGTTCTCCATGGCGGAGGCACAGGCGCTGGACGTGATGTCCCGCCACATCGCACTGGCCATGCGCAGATGACGCCGATGACCGGGGTCAGCGCGCCGGACGACCGCTAGGCCGCATCGGCGAGGACCTCGTCGCGCAGCCGGTCGCAGCACCGGCTGATGAGCCGGGACACGTGCATCTGCGAGATGCCCAGCTGCTCGGCGATGCGGCTCTGCGTCATGTCGCCGAAGAACCGCATGTAAAGGATGCGTTGCTCCCGTTCGGGCAGCTCGGCGATCCGCGGCTTGACGGCCTCCCGGTCGACGACGGTGTCGAGCGCGGGGTCGACGGCGCCCAGCGCGTCGGCCAGCGAGTAGCCGTCGTCGCTGCCCGGCAGCTCCGCGTCGAGGGAGAGCGCGGTGAAGCTCTCCAGGGCCTCCAGACCGGCGCGGGTCTCGTCCTCGGTCAGACCGGCGCGGTCGGCGATCTCGCTCAGCGTCGGCGCCCGCCCCGAGACGGTCTGGGAGAGCTCGTGCTGCGCGAACCGGACCCGATTGCGCAGGTCCTGCACCCGGCGCGGCACGTGCAGCGTCCACATGTGGTCCCGGAAGTGGCGCTTGATCTCGCCGGTGACCGTGGGGACGGCGTAGCTCTCGAAGGCGTTGCCGCGCTCCGGGTCGTACCGGTCGACGGCCTTGACCAGGCCGAGTGCGGCCACCTGCCGCAGGTCGTCGAGGGACTCGCCGCGGTTGCGGAAGCGGCCCGCGAGCCGGTCGGCCATCGGCAGCCAGGCCTCGACGACCTCACGGCGCAGCTCGGTGCGCTCGGGTCCGTCGGGCAGGTCGCAGAGCCGGGTGAAGGCCTCGGCGGTGTCGGGCGCGTCGTCGTGTGGGTGCCGCTGCCCCGGCTTGACCGGGTGCAGAGATGCGTCGGTACGCGTACGCATGGTCGCAACTCCCTGGTGGTGCGTTGTGGTGCCTTGGCGGTGGTCACCGTGGGAGTCGCCCCGAAAACGGAGTCGGACACACCCGGGGCGGGTACAGCGGATCGCTGTCCCGGGGACGTGTACGCCGTGCGTACCCGTCCGTCCCACGGACGTGCCTCCTGTCCGAAGCACTCATTTTCGGCTGCCCCTGCACCGCCCGGACAAACACGGCCGCGCGTACCGGTCTCGGGCGACGGACGGAGCCGCAGGTGTCAGCGGTGGGCGCCCGGGTACGCGTCCCGGCACCCACCGGACACCAGGGAAACAGGAGGGACAGATGCAGCGAGGCAGCGACCGGCTCAGCGCGCACCGCGACGACGAGATGAAGCACGAGTTGCAGGGCCTGTTGCGGTCCGGGCACCCCACGCGGACCGCGGAGTGGCACGATCCGGAGCCGGTGGCCGACGACGACCCCGAAGTGGCGGGCGGTCCGGTGGTGCCGGGCCGGGGCCGGCACGAAGCGCTCCGGCTGGAGCTCGGGCGACTGCTCGGCCGTACGTCGTTCCCTGCGGCCCCGGCGCCGCTCGCACAGGCGCTGCGCGAGCGGTCCGCGCCGGACGGGCTCGTCGACCGGGTGGCCGCGCTGCCGGAGGACGCGACCTTCGGTACGGCGTCGGAGCTGGCCTGGGCCCTCGTCGGCGACCAGGAATGAACGGTCCCCCACCGGGTACTGCGGCCTGGGTCACGGACCAGCCCGACGGAGCAGAGAGGCCGGCGGTCATGGCCGATGTGGTCAGGGACGTCATGACACCAGGCGTCGTAGCGGTACGCCCCGACGCCTCACTCGTCGAGGCCGCGCAACTGATGCGGGCCCAGGACATCGGTGATGTCCTGGTGGCGGACGAGGTGGGACTCGTCGGAGTCCTCACGGACCGGGACATCACGGTGCGTGCCGTGGCCGAGGGCGAGGACCCGCTGACCGTCAGCGCCGAGGCCGTGTGCACTCCCCATCCGGTGGCGGTCGGCCCGGACGATCCGGTGTCGACCGCGGTGTCCCTGATGCGGGAGCACTCGGTGCGCCGCCTTCCGGTCGTCGAGGACGGCCGGGCGGTCGGCATGGTGAGCCTGGGCGATCTGCCGGTCACCCACGATCCGGGCGACCGCCCGCGCACCGTCCGGACCGTACAGACAGATCCATCCGTACAAGGGAGTTGAGCAACTGATGCGCATCGCGTTCCTGGTGGCACCCGAGGGCGTCGAGCAGGTGGAGCTGACCGACCCCTGGCAGGCCGTGCGGGACGCGGGCGGCGAGCCCGTGCTCGTGTCGACGCGCCACGGTGAGGTGCAGGCGTTCCACCATCTCGACAAGGCGGACACGTTCCCGGTCGAGAAGACGGTCGCGGACCTCGCGGCCACCGGTGCCGAGGGCTTCGACGCGCTGGTGCTGCCGGGCGGGGTGGCCAACCCCGACCACCTGCGCACCGACCCGGACGCGGTGGCGTTCGTCCGGGACTTCTTCACGCGGGGCCTGCCGGTCGCGGCGATCTGCCACGCCGCCTGGACGCTGGTCGAGGCGGACGTGGTGCGCGGCCGCACGCTGACGTCGTGGCCGAGCCTGGCGACCGACATCCGCAACGCGGGCGGCACCTGGGTCGACGAGCAGGTCAAGATCTGCACCGGCGGGCCGAACGTGCTGGTCACCAGCCGCCGCCCGGACGACCTCAAGGCGTTCGACGCGGCGCTCCTGGAGCAGGTCAGCGGCGTGTGAGCCACGGCCGTCAGGGGACGCGACGGTCCCAGAGGGCGTCGCCGTCCAGCGCGCGCAGCGTGCTGGACGGCACCTGGCCGTACTTGGCCCGGTACTGCTCGGCGAAGCGCCCCAGGTGCCCGAAGCCCCAGCGGTGGGCGATGTCGCTGACGGACGCCGTGCGCGGGTCGGCGGCGAGCAGATCGGCGTGGGCCCGCTCCAGCCGGACCGAGCGCAGATACGCCATCGGCGGCATCCCCACGTACCGCGCGAACGCCTCCTGGAGCCAGCGCACGCCGACCCGCGCCAGCACGGCGAGTTCGCCGGTGGTGAAGGGGTGTTCGGGGCGTTCGCGCATCGCGTCCATGGCGCGCTTGACCGGGGCGGGGCGCAGTCCGTGCGCGGGCTGGTCCAGTACGTCGCGGTAGTGGTGATCGGCGCTCAGCAGCAGGCCGTTGACGACGGCGTCCCGCAACGGGGCGGCGACCAGCGGGTGCTGGAGCAGATGGACGTCCTCGTCCAGATCCTCGACGAGCGTGGCGATGAGCCGGGCCCAGGCCCGGCCGCGCCCGCGGGTCAGATCCATGCCGGGTTCGAGGACGAGCGGCCCGCGCAGCGGCCGGCCGGTCAGCTCCTCCACCCGCCGCTCCAGCAGCGGCCGTTCGATCTTCAGGGCGACGATCCGGCCCTCGCCGGTCCACTGGTCCACGGACGTGGTGCCGACCGGCTGGAACACGGCGGCCGAGCCGGGCAGGGTGAGCTGACCGGGCCGGCTCGCCTGGTGCCAGGACAGGGCGGCGCCGAGCGGGATGTTCACGTGGTAGGAGCCCAACTCCCCGCAGCGCACCCGGACATCGGCCCCGCACCTGAGGTTCCCGACGGTGAGCCCGCCGAGTTCGAGCACGTCGAACGTGGCGTCGAACCGCTCGGGGCGTGACAGCACGTCCAGCCGGTTGCTGTAGAAAGCGTCCTTGATCGCTTCCATGGCCCGGTCGACGTCTTCCGTCCGGAAGGACGTTCTCGCCACCCTGACTCCTCGTGATGACCTGTCATGACGCGTCGTGCGCCCGGCGGTCCCGTACGCCGGTTCCTCCGTCGACCCAGCAGCGTACGACCACCGCCGGGTCATGGCGACGACACCTGCAACGGGCATGGTTCCCCGTCCTCCCCCGTATCGCCTCGCGCTCCGGACGGCGCGAAGGACACGCCCCTTTCACTCGTGTGTGTCACCCCCCGTCTGCCCGGGGGCGCGCAGGGTACCCGCGCCTGAACGCGGTATTCCGCCCACCGCGCCCACGACCTCCGGGAGGCAGACATGGACCTCGCGTTCCTCACCCCGCTGTACGACCGCCCCGGGCCCTGGGCGTCCGTGTACGTCGACGCGGACCGCCACCGCGCCTCCACCTCCGAGGAGCGCACGCTGGAGTCGCTGGCGGTGCAGCGGGCGCTCGCCCGCGCCGGGGCCGACGAGGCCACGTGCCACGCGGTGCGGATGGCCGTCGACGAGCTGCGGCACGCCGGTGAGCCGGTCGGGCGGGCGTTCTTCGCCACCGGCGGCGAGGTGGTCCTCGATCCGCCGCTGAGCAAGGCCCCACCCGGTACGTCGGTGCGCTGGGCGGCGCTTCCGCACATCGCTCCCCTGCTGGACCTGGCCGGCCCGGATCCGCTGTGCCTGGTCGCGCGCGTCGGCCGGGACGGCGCCGCTCTCGCGCTGTGGCAGGACGGGCTCCGCGAGGCGGAGCGGCACGTCCCGCTGCGGGCGGCGGACGGCTGGGAGCACGGCGCCGCCGAGCTCGCGGAGGCGCTCGCACGCTGCCGGGCCGGGACAGGGGCCGATCTCGTCGTGCTGGTCGGGGACGACGCGGAGTGCGCCGCCGTGTGCGAGCGGCTGCCCGCGGAGGTGCGGGAGCGGGCGCTGCGGGCCGGCTCCGGTGCGGGCGGCGGGCGGCTCGACACCGAGCTGCCCCGGGCCCGCGCCGCCCACGAGGCCGAGTTGTTCGCCGCCGCGCGCCTGCGTGGCGAGGAGGCCGCGGAGGGCGTGCCCGCGCTGGTCGACGCGGCGCGCGAGCACCGGATCTCGCAGCTGCTGATCCGGGCCGACGGGCCCGACGCGCACCGGCCGGTCTGGGTCGGCGCCGAACCCGACCAGGTCGGGGTGGAGCGGGACGAGCCGGCGGTGCTCGGGGCGCGGGACGCGGTGCCCGCGCGGGCCGACGACGCGCTGCTGCGGTGCGCGGCCGCCGCCGGGGCCGAGGCGGTGTCGGTGGCCGGGGCGGATCCGGCCACCGGACCGGCCGGGGGTCTCGGGGCGCTGCTGCGCTGGGACGCGTGAGCCCCTCGGTGACGCCCTAGCGGGCGCGCTCCACCCGGCGTTCGTCCCAGACGGGCTCCGTGGTCTCGCGGACCTTCCCGTCCGAGCCGAAGACCAGGTAGCGGTCGAAGGCGCGGGCGAACCAGCGGTCGTGGGTGACCGAGAGGACGGTGCCGTCGAAGGACTCCAGGCCCTCCTGGAGCGCTTCGGCCGACTCCAGGTCGAGGTTGTCCGTGGGCTCGTCCAGGAGCAGGGCGGTGGCTCCCTCCAGCTCGAGGAGCAGGATCTGGAAGCGGGCCTGCTGGCCGCCGGACAGCCGCTCGAAGTTCTGCTCGGCCTGGGCCGTCAGCTCGTAGCGGCGCAGCAGGGACATCGCCGCGCCCCGGTCCTTCGCGTGGTCGCGCCAGAGGATGTCGAGCAGCGGGCGGCCCTGGAGCTCGGGGTGGGCGTGGGTCTGGGCGAAGTGGCCGGGGACCACGCGCGCGCCCAGCTTCCAGGCGCCGGTGTGCGCCACCGAGTCGTCGCCGGCCAGCAGGCGCAGGAAGTGGGACTTGCCCGAGCCGTTCGAGCCGAGGACCGCGACGCGCTCGCCGTAGAAGACCTCCAGGTCGAAGGGTTTCATCAGGCCGGTCAGCTCCAGGCCCTGGACGGTCACGGCGCGTACGCCGGTGCGGCCGCCCTTGAGGCGCATGGTGATGTCCTGCTCGCGCGGCGGCTCCGGCGGCGGGCCCGCCTCCTCGAACTTGCGCAGCCGGGTCTGCGCGGCCGCGTAGCGGGAGGCCATCTCGTGGCTGACCGCGGCGGCCTGCCGGAGGTTGATCACCAGCTTCTTGAGCTGGGCGTGCTTCTCGTCCCAGCGGCGGCGCAGCTCCTCGAAGCGGGCGAAGCGCTCCCGGCGGGCCTCGTGGTACGTGGCGAAGCCGCCGCCGTGCACCCAGGCGTCGGCGCCGCCGGGGCCCGGCTCGACGCTGACGATCTTCTCGGCGGAGCGGGCGAGCAGCTCGCGGTCGTGGGAGACGAAGAGGACCGTCTTGCGGGTCTCGCGGAGCTTCTCCTCGAGCCAGCGCTTGCCGGGCACGTCGAGGTAGTTGTCCGGCTCGTCGAGGAGCAGGACCTCGTCCTGGCCACGCAGCAGCGCCTCCAGGACCAGGCGCTTCTGCTCACCGCCGGAGAGCGTGCTCACGGCGCGGAACTGGGCCTTGTCGTAGGGGACGCCGAGCGCGGCCATGGTGCACATGTCCCAGAGCGTCTCCGCCTCGTAGCCCTGGACCTCGGCCCAGTCGGCGAGCGCCTGGGCGTAGCTCATCTGCGCGGCCTCGTCGTCGACCGTCATGATCGCGTGCTCGGCCTTGTCGACCGCCTTCGCGGCCTCGCGGAGCCGGGGCTGGGCGACGGAGACAAGCAGGTCGCGGACGGTCGTCTCGTCGCGGACGGAGCCGACGAACTGGCGCATCACGCCGAGGCCGCCGCCGACCGTGACGGAGCCGCCGTGCGGCTGGAGCTCGCCGGAGATCAGGCGGAGCAGCGTGGTCTTGCCCGCGCCGTTCGGCCCGACCAGGGCGACGACCGCGCCCTCGCCGACCCGGAAGGAGACGTCACCGAGCAGCGCCCGCCCGTCCGGCAAGTAGTACTCGAGGTGCGCGGCTTCCAGATGTCCCATGATCCCGCATTCTGGACGCCCGTGCGGGTGACGGGCAAATGAATTGGCAGGCCGGGGCCGGGTGCGGGGCCCGGCACGGGGTACCCGTCGTGACATGTGTGCCGACTTCTTCGCCGACCTCATCACGCCCGCGCCGGCCGTGACCAAGCCCGGCCCGTCCCTGCGGGGACGCCTCGCCTCCCTGGACCGGCGCGTCTTCGAGTTCGCCGCGGGTTCGAACTGGCCCGGTGCCGAGCGGGTCCTGCCCCGGCTCAGCAGGGCCGCCAACCACGGTGTGCTCTGGTTCGGGATCGGCGGTGCCCTCGCCCTGAGCGGATCGCCGAAGGCCCGCCGGGCCGCCGTGCGCGGCATCGCGTCCCTCGCCGTGGCCTCGGCGACCATCAATACGCTGGGGAAGCGCTCAGTGCGCCGGGCGCGGCCGATCCTCGACCCGGTGCCGCTGGCCCGGCGCCTGAAGCGGCAGCCGTTCACCACGTCGTTCCCGTCGGGGCACTCGGCGTCCGCCGCCGCCTTCGCGACGGGGGTGGCGCTGGAGTCGCGGGGCCTGGGCGCGGCCGTCGCGCCGCTGGCGTTCTCCGTGGCGGCCTCCCGTGTCTACACCGGCGCCCACTTCCCGGGCGACGTCCTGGTGGGCGCAGCGCTCGGGGTGGGTGCCGCCTTCGCCGTACGCGGGCTGGTGCCGACGCGCGACCAGATGCCGACACCGGGGCGGCCGCTGGTCGACGACGTACCCGCGCTGCCGGGCGGCGAGGGTCTGGTGATGGTGGTGAACACGAACGCGGGCACGCCGGAGAAGGTGAAGGCGCTGCGCGACGCGCTGCCCGCCGCGGAGTTCGTGGAGTTCACCGGCGGCGACCTCGTGCCGGTCCTCCAGAAGGCCGCGACACACGCCCGCGCGCTCGGCATCTCGGGCGGCGACGGCTCGGTGAACACGGCGGCGCGGGTGGCGCTGGAGCACGGGCTGCCGCTGGCGGTCCTGCCCGGCGGCACCCTCAACCACTTCGCGTACGACCTCGGGGTGGAGGACGCGGGCGATCTGGTGCGGGCCGTCCAGGGCGGGGACGCGGTCGCGGTCGACGTGGGGCGCTTCCACTCGGCGGAGACCTCGGGGATCTTCCTCAACACCTTCAGCCTGGGCGCCTACCCGGAGCTGGTGCACGAGCGCGAACGCTGGTCGGCGCGGGTCGGCGGGCGGCTCGCCGATGTGGTGGCGGCCGTGCACGTGCTGCGCCGCGACCATCCGCTGAACGTCCGCATCGGCGGCAGCGACCGGAAGCTGTGGCTGCTGTTCGCGGGCAACTGCACCTACCGCCGGATGGGGCTGACGGCGGGGCGGCGCGCGTCCCTGGCCGACGGGCTGCTGGACGTGCGCACGGTCGGCGGCGGCCGGCTGCCCGGCTTCCGGCTCCTCGCGGCGGCCCTGTCGGGCCCGCTGTCCCGCTCCCCGTTCCACACGGCGACCCGGATGACCCGGCTGCGCGTGGACGGGATCGCGCCGGGCACCCCGCTCGCCTACGACGGTGAGGTGAGCCCGTGCGGACCGGTGCTGACCGTCGAGAAGGAGCACGAGGCGCTGCGCGTGTACCGCCCGCTGACCATACTGTGAGACACGGGTCTCATCATCCGGTTGGCGGGCGTACGGTGAACGCATCGCCCGGGGCGTCCGCCCCGGGCGGCAGCCACACCGTGTCACCCCCACCGTGAAGGGATCGGGCCATGTCGCAGGAGACCGCCGTGTACACCCACGGCCACCACGAGTCCGTGCTGCGTTCGCACACCTGGCGCACCGCCGCCAACTCGGCGGCCTACCTCCTCGACTCGGGCGTGCTCCGGCCGGACTCCAGCGTCCTGGACATCGGCTGCGGGCCGGGCACCATCACCGCCGACCTCGCCGCGCTGGTGCCGCAGGGGCGGGTGGTCGGCGCCGACAGCGCCGAGGGCATCGTGGAGCAGGCGCGGGCCACGGCGGCCGAACGGGGCCTGGCGAACACGGAGTTCACCACCGCCGACGTGCACGCGCTGCCGTGGGACGACGACACGTTCGACGTGGTGCACGCGCACCAGGTGCTCCAGCACGTCGGCGATCCGGTGCAGGCGCTGCGGGAGATGCGGCGCGTCACGAAGCCGGGCGGGATCGTCGCGGCCCGGGACTCCGACTACGCGGTGTTCTCCTGGTACCCGCGGCTGCCCGGCATGGACGACTGGCTGGATCTGTACCGCCGGGTCGCCCGGGCCAACGGCGGGGAGCCGGACGCCGGCCGCTTCCTCAAGTCGTGGGCCATGAAGGCCGGTTTCACCCAGGAGGACGTCACGTGCTCGGTGGGCGCGTGGTGCTACGCGACGCCGGACGAGATCGCCTGGTGGAGCGGGCTGTGGGCGGACCGTACCGTCGCCTCCGCGTACGCGGACCGCGCCACGGCGGGCGGGCACGCGACCACCGATCAGCTGACGGCGGTCTCCGCCACGTGGCGGGAGTGGGGCACGCACGCGGACGCCTGGTTCGCCGTGCCGCACGGGGAGATCCTGGCCCGCAAGCAGTAGTCCCGCGAGGGGAGTTCAGCTCCTGGGCAGCAGCGGCCCGAGCGGTCCGAGGTCGATGTTCAGGTCCTCGGGCCGCAGGTCGTAGCGGTCCCTGAGTTCGGCCATCCGGTCCTCCAGGAGCATCAGGGTGAGCCCGATCCGTTCTTCCTGGTCCTCCGTCAGATCACCGGTGTCGAAGCGGCGGATCGCCTGCCGCTCCATGAGCTGCCGCAGCAGCTCGACGACCGTGAGGACCAGTTTCATCAGATCGCGCTCGACCGTGTCCCGCTCGATCTCGATACGTGCCATGTCACATCAACTCCGGCCAGGGCGAGGGTACTTGTTCATTGACCGAGCTGATCAGGGCGTTCAGATCGATGCGGACCAGATCGACGTCCGCGATGCGCAGGGTGATGTCCCCGGCGAGGACGACACCGCCCGCGAGCAGCCGGTCGAGGAGGTCGACGAGAGCGATCTCGCGCCGTTCGACGACGGTCACCGCACGTCACCTCCCCGTGTGTCCGCTTCTTGGACGTCCGGGCCCGTCGCCGCGAACGAGTAGCCGGCCCACGGGCCGGTCAGCTCCACCCGCAGGCCCGGCTCCCGGCCCTTGGTGGCGTCGACCCGCTCCACGAACGCCTCCGCCTCCGTACGGTCCACGAGATAGGCGGCGTTGAGGACGTTGCGGCCGCTCGCGCGGGCCAGTTCGGGGTTCTGCGGAGGATGAATCCTGCTGTCCGCCGCGCACCCGGCCAGCTCGTCGTGCAGTTCCTGCGCGAAGCGCTCCGCACGCTGCCAGGCGTCGTCGCGCGCGGTGCGCTCGGCGCGGCGGCGGCGCAGATAGTCGCGCCCGGACGAAGGGGCCGCCTGAGCGCCCCGCGCCGGGTCCTCCCTCGCGGCCTCCGCCCCCTCTGCCCCTCCCTCCACGTACACCTTCACGCCCCACTCGACGCGTCCGGCGAGACGGTCGAGGCAGGCCCGGAAGCGGTCGCCCTCCTGCTCCAGCATCACGCGCACACCGCTGTCGTCCCGGAAGACGGTGGCCAGGCGCAGCGGCAGCGGTCCGGTGACGGTGGTGAGGGCGGCGATCACCGTCTGATGGGCGCGGGCGGTGGCCGTGAGCCAGTCCAGGTCCTCCAGGTGCGCGCGGAGCGGGGCCTCCGCGAAGTCCCGCTCCGGCACATCGGCGACGATCGCGACGAGGCCGTCGTGCTCCAGCTGCCGGGGCGGCGCGCCCGCGACACCGGCGAGTTCGGCCTGCAACGGCGCGTCGAGCGGCCGGCACACGGCGTACACGTAGCGCAGCTGCCCCGCCGGGACACTCGTGCCCATCAGGACCTCTCCCCCTCCACGGCCTCTTCGAGCTCGGCCAGCCGGCTCTTCAACTCGGCGTTCTCCTGAGCGAGTTGCTTGCGTCGGGCGCCCGAGGACAGCGCCGGGTCGTCCTCCCACCAGTCGATGCCCATCTCCTTCGCCTTGTCGATCGACGCGACGATCAGGCGGAGCTTGATGGTGAGCAGTTCGATGTCGAGCAGATTGATCCGGATGTCGCCCGCGATGACGATCCCCTTGTCGAGGACGCGCTCCAGGATGTCGGCGAGATTGGCCCCGCCTCCGTCCCCGCGGTACGGCTCGGGGAAGCGGGCGCCGGTGGTGGCCGTCGTCATCGGCGGGCCCCGCTGCCGGCGCGCTCCCTGCCACGCGCGGGTTCCTCCTCGTCGGCGCCCTCGTCACCCTCGGCGCCTTCATCGGCGTATTCCTCGTACTCGCCTTCGTCCTCCTCGTACTCTTCCGCCTCCTCCGGCTCGTCCTCGTAGCCGCCCTCGGCGTCGTCGTACTCGGCCTCCGCCTCGTCGTACTCGTCCTGGTCGGGTTCGGCGTCCTCCTCGGACCCCTCGCCCTCCCCGGCCTCCTCGTCGTACTCGTCGGCCGGCTTGCCCTCCTCCTGCTCCGCCTGCTCCTCCTGCTCCTTCTGCTCCTCCTGCTCCTCCTGCTCCTTCTCCTCCTCTTCCTGGGCGAGGGCGTCCTCGTGGGTGGTGACCACCTCGCCGTCGCGGATCTCACCGCGCCAGCCGTCGCTCGCCTCGCCGCGGATCGTCACGAACCGCGCGAAGTGCTTGAGGTCCAGGCGGGCCCGGCGGCCCTGGGCGCGCCAGATGTTGCCGGTCCTCTCGAACAGGCCCTTGGGGTAGTACTCGATGACCAGCAGGACCCGGGTGAGCCGGTCGGCGAGCCGGTGGAAGGTGATGACACCCTTCGTCGTGCCCTTGGCACCCTCCGACGTCCACTGGATCCGGTCGTCGGGCACCTGCTCGGTGGTGTGCGCCTTCCAGCTGCGGCTCGACCAGAAGACCTTCATCTGCCAGTCGGAGGTCACGTCGTCGGCGCGGTTCGCGTTCTTGACGCCGCGGGCGAACGTGGAGAACTCCTGGTACTGCGTCCACTGGTCGTACGCGGTCCGCAGATCGACGCCGACGTCGATGAACTCCATGATGACGGTCGGCTTCTTGCCCGCGCCGCCCTTCTTCTTCCCCTTGCCGCCGAGGCCCTTGAACGCGCCGACGACCTTGTCCTTCAGGTGCCCCGCGCCCAGTTCGACCGCGCTGCGCATCGGGCCCTTGCCCTCGGCCAGCTTGCGGCCGCCGTCGAGCGCCAGCTTGGCGAAGCCGGGACTGTTGCCCTCGGCGATGTCGTTCAGCTTCACCGTCGTCTGGCCCAGCTTGCGCCCCGCGCCCAGCAGCATCCGCTGGGCCTGGGCGGCGAGGTACTCCTGCAGCTCCGACTTGAGGTGGTCGGCGGCCTGGCTCTTGGCGAGGCCGCCCAGCGCCTTGGTGGGTGATTCAGCCACGGTCCCGCCCTCCCTTCGCGGCGCGGGCGGGACTGCCCGCGGTCCTCTTGGCGGTCGTCTTCTTCGCCGCCGTCTTCTTGCCCGCCGTCTTCTTCGCGGCCGTCTTCTTCGCCGCGGTCTTCTTCGCGGGGGCCCGCTTCGCCGTCGACGTGCTCATCCGGGTGCGCTCGGCGGCCTGACCGCGCCGGCCGGACGCAGCGGATTCACCACGTCGGCCACGGCGCGGGCTCTCGTCGCGGTCGCCCTCGTCGCGGTCGCCCTCGTCGTCATAGGAGTCCGAGTCGGAGTCGGACTCAGAGTCTTCGTAGGCGTCCTCGTCCGCGTCGTTCGCGTCGTCCTCGCGGCGCACGCTCTGCCCCGGCACCACGCGCGTGACCCGTTCACCGGCGTCGCGCACGTCGTCCGCGTCGGGGGCGACACCCGAGATCTGGTCGCGCACCCCTTGCGTACGGCTGTGCAGCCGGCCCGCGAGCCCCTCGATCTGCCGCTCCACGAGCGCACCGGTCGCCGCCTTGCCGACGCCGCGCAGATCCTCCCGGAGCTGATCGCCTATCTCCTTGAACTGCGGGTTGTTCTCCAGCTGTTGCGTCACCAGTTCGCCGATGGCGCGCGGGCTGAGCTTCAGCCGCTTGCCCGCGACCATCGTGCCGATGGCGAACGCCAGCTTCATCTTCTTGGTCCGTCCGAGGACGTAACCGGCCCCTACCGCGAGGCCGAGCGCTGCCCGGTTCACGCTTCACTTCCCTTCCAGCCGGTCGAGGAGCTGGTCCTCGAGCCGGTCGAACGTCTCCTGGTCAATGTCGCCCTCCGTCAACCGCCGCTCCAGGGCGGCCAGTTCAGAACGGATCACGGCCGGGTCGTAGTAGTTCCGTTCGGCCTCGGCGACCAGCTGCTCCATCACCCACATCGACCCGCGCACGGGCGCGAGCGGCAGCAGCAGCACCTCGCCGACCAGCCTGGTCAGCCCCACGGCCTCACTCCGTACTGCCCGCCGGAGCGGACGGGCCCGGCTCCACGAAGCTGTACGGCGGGAGCGGGCCGTTGACGGTGAGCTGAATGTGCGCGTGGTCGCGGCGGACGTCCTCGACGGCGGCGAGGAAGCGCTCGGCCGCCTTCCGGTCGACGAGGAACGAGATGTTGGCGAGCCAGCCGGTGCTCTCGGGGCCCGTCGACACCGAGTCCGCGGACGGTTCGAGCAGTCGCCGCAGCAGCACGCCGTCCTCGGCCTCGCGGGCCTGCACGGCGCCGACCACGATCTCGCCGAGCCGCAGCCGGTCCTCGTAGGTGCCGCCGCCCGCCTGCCGGTTGGCGTCGGCCATCGAGCGGACCTCGGGGTTCTCGGCCATCACCCGGTGCAGTACGGCCTCTTCGTCGTGCTGCGCCTTGACGTTGTACTCGACCTTGCCGTCGAGCGTGCGCAGCCGCTCCTGGTAGTGGTCCGCCCGCTCGGCGAGCACATCGGCCACGGCCTTCTCGTCGGGGGCCAGACTGCCGAACCGCATGGGGAGCACCGGACCGCCGGCGCCCGCCTCGGCGAGCACGCTCTGGTGGGCGAGCAGATCACGGCGCTTGGGCCGCAGGTCGTCGGGGGCCTCGCTGACGATCGCGGCCAGCGGACCCTCCTTCACGATGTGCACCGGGCGCGCGGGCTTGCCGATGCCGCCCATGCCGTCGGGCAGCGTGGGATGTTCGGCACTCGCGATGCCGTAGATGTAGGTGCTGCTCACTGCTCCTCCTTACGGCGGCTCGGGGCGCGGCGGGTGCGGCGCGGCTCGGCCTCACCCTCCTCGCGGGCCTGGTTGAAGGCGTCGGAGATGGTCTGCGCGGCGCCGGAGAGGGCACCCTTGGTCTTGCCGCGCGCGCCCGACTCCATGGTGTCGCCGAGGATGTCGGTGAGGCCGGACGGCTTCTTGCTGCCGGTCTCCAGGTCGAGCCGGTTGCACGCCTCGGCGAACCGGAGATAGGTGTCGACGCTGGCGACGACGACCCTGACGTCGATCTTCAGGATCTCGATGCCGACCAGCGAGACCCGGACGAACGCGTCGATGACGAGCCCGCGGTCCAGGACGAGTTCGAGTACGTCGTACAGGCCACTGGTGCCGCCACCGCCGCCTGACTGTTGTGCGGGAACAACGGTCATGGAGACCGGTCCTCCTTGTCTGGGGTCTGGGAAACGGGATCTGGGAGACGGGATCTGGGAAACGGGGATCGTCCGCACGGGTGGTGCGGATCGTGCGGGTGGTGCGGTCGGCGAGGGGAGCGGGCCGGTCTACTGGCCGCCGGACCGGCGCGGCTCGGCGCGTCCGCGCTCGTACCGGCGGACCCGCCGGTACCCGGTGAGGCCGCCCTGCGGGTCCAGGCTCACCTGGTAGCTCGCCAGCAGGCTCATCGTGTCGGGGACGCGCGCCACTTCCAGGACCTCGACCTGCAACTCCCAGCCGTCCTCGGTGCGTTCGAAGGCCGACACGGACTCCGCCGTCATCCCGGTGAGCTCGGCCAGCTGGGCCCGCGCCTCGCGCAGCACCTCCATGGGGCGCGGCACGCGGCTCTCCTCGTTCGTTCGCGGTTTCTTCGTATTCGTCATGGCAACCTCACACTCCGAGTCACCTCACGAGCCGTGGCCAAACCTTCAACTCCGGCGTCGATACGACGAGTTGGGCGACCGTTTCGCGCTCAGGGCGCCACCTGCTGCTCCACCAGCAGTGCCACCGCCGCCGAGAGAGAGCCGGCATCGATCCCGGCGGCCCGCAGCTGCTCCTCCGGCGACGCGGACCCGGGCATCTCCCGCACGCCCAACCGCACGAGCCGGGGTGCCGGGCTCCCGTCCGAGAAGGCCTGGGCGACGGCGTCCCCGAGGCCGCCCTCCTCCCGGTGGTCCTCCACGGTGACCAGGCACCCGGTGACCCGCGCGGCCTCCCGCAGCACTTCACGGTCCACCGGCTTCACCGAGTACGCGTCGATCACCCGCACGGGAATCCCGGCCGACGCCAGCTCATCGGCCGCGGTCAGCGCCTCGTGCACGGTGACCCCGGCGGCGACGAGCGTGACCCGGTCGTGGTCGCCGGAGCGCAGCACCTTGGCCCCGCCCACCGGGAACTCCTCGTCCGGCCCGTAGATGACCGGGTCGGCCCCGCGCGAGGTCCGCAGGTAGCGCACGCCGCTCAGGTCGGCCATGCGCCCGACGAGGTGGGCCGTCTGGTTGGCGTCGCACGGGCAGAGCACCGTCGACCCGTGCACGGCCCGGAACATCGCCAGGTCCTCCAGGCCCATCTGGGAGGGCCCGTCCTGCCCGATGGCGACGCCCGCGTGCGAGCCGACCAGATTGATCCCGGCGCCGCTGACCGCCGCCATCCGCACGAAGTCGTGCGCCCGGGTCAGGAACGCGCCGAACGTGGCCGCGAACGGCACCCAGCCGCGCGCCGCGAGCCCCACGCTGGCCCCGACGAGCTGCTGCTCGGCGATGTAGCACTCGAAGTACCGGTCGGGGTGCTCCTTGGCGAAGAACTCGGCGCGGGTGGAGTCGCCGACCTCCCCGTCGAGCGCGACGACGTCCCCGCGGGCGGAGCCCAGTGCGGCGAGGGCCTCGCCGAAGGCGTCGCGGGTGGCGACCTCGTCGCCGATCTCGTAGCGGGGCAGCTCGAGCCGGCCGCTGCGTACGGCGTGCAACGCCCGTGCGGCGGGCGGCGCCTGTACGCGCACGCGCGTGCCCCGGTCGCCGCCCAGCTCCTCGACGGCCGCGGCGGCGTCCGGCAGCGGTTTGCCGTGCAGTCCCTCCCGGTCCTCGGCGGAGCGGACCCCCTTGCCCTTGATGGTGCGGGCGAGGATCGCGGTGGGCCGCCCGACGGTGGACGCGGCCTCCGTGTACGCGTGGTCGATCTGGGCGCTCTCGTGCCCGTCGATCTCGATGGTGTGCCAGCCGAAGGCGCGGAAGCGGCGCGCGTACGCGTCCAGGTCGTGGCCGTGCCGGGTCGGGCCCCGCTGGCCGAGCCGGTTGACGTCGACGATCACGGTGAGGTTGTCGAGCAGTTCGTACCCGGCGTGCTCGGCGGCCTCCCACACCGAGCCCTCGGCGAGCTCGCTGTCGCCGCACAGGACGTGGACGCGGTAGTCGACGCGGTCGAGCCGTTTGCCGGACAGGGCGATGCCGACACCGACGGGCAGGCCCTGGCCGAGCGAGCCGGTGGCGGTCTCCACCCACGGCAGCCGCCGGGGCGTCGGATGCCCTTCGAGACGGCTGCCGAGGCTGCGGAAGGTGAGCAGTTCGGCGTCGTCGATGACTCCGGCCGCCTTGTACGCCGCGTACAGCAGCGGCGACGCATGGCCCTTGGACAGGACGAGACGGTCGTTGCCCGGGTGGGCGGGGCGTTCGAAGTCGTAGCGGAAATGGCCCGCCAGGAGGACGGCCAGCAGGTCGGCCGCGGACATCGACGACGTGGGGTGCCCGGACCCGGCGGCGTCGGCCGCGCGGACCGAGTCGACCCGCAACTGCCGCGCCAGGTCCTGCATCTCGGTCGCGGTACGGGCGGGGACGGGCGGGGACGTGGTCACGGGGTTCCTCCATCGGGCGGGTCGTGGGTCGGTTCGGTGTGCGGGGCGTCGGTGTGCTCGCCGGGTGTCCGCGCCAGTTCGGGCGACGCCGTGTCGAGCGGCACGGACCAGGAGCGCACGAGCCCCAACTGGACGGCCTGGCGCGGCAGTACGGCGTCCAGGAGCCAGTCGGCGGCGACCCGGACGCGGTTGCCGGGCAGCGCGGCGAGGTGGTAGCCGCGGGTGACGGCGCCCGCGAGCGGGCCGGAGAGCGGGACACCGAGCGGGTTGGCGGCGGCCTGGGCCCCGCCGAGGTCGACGGTGAAGCCGAGGTCCTTGTGCCGGTAGGCGCGCTGTTGGCCGCGGCCGAGGGACGCGGTGACGTTGATCCCGGCGATCCGCCCCTGCCGCCAGGCGTGCTGCGCGGTCATCGGGGTGTACTCCCCCGGCCGGGTCAGGTCGGGGACGGCCGCCGCGTCGCCGCAGGCGAACACCTCGGGGTGGCCGGGCACCGTCAGATACGGGTCGACGAGCAGCCGCCCGTGCTCCAGCGGCCGGCCGAGCGCGGCGACGAGCGGATCGGGCCGCACGCCGACGCACCACACCAGGGTGCGGGTGCCGACGAACTCCCCGTCGTCGAGGTGCACGCCGTCGGCGGTGGCCTCCCGCACCGAGGTCCGCGTACGCACCTCGACGCCCCGCTCGCGCAGCACCCGGTCGGCGGTGCGCGACAGGTGGGCGTCGAGTTCGGGGAGCAGGCGCGGCGCGACGTCGAGCAGGATCCAGCGCGGCCGCACGCCGTGGCGCGGCGGCTGTTTCCGTACCAGGGCTTCGGTCAGCAGCTGCCCCTGCGCGGCGACCTCGGTCCCGGTGTAGCCGCCGCCGACCACGACGAAGGTGCAGCGCGCCCGGCACGACTCGGCGTCGGGCGCGGCGGCGGCCAGCTCGATCTGCCGGGTCACGTGGTCGCGCAGGTACAGCGCCTCGGGCATGCCGCGGAAGCCGTGCGCGTACTCGGCGATGCCAGGCACCGGCAGCAGTTTGTTCACGCTGCCGACGGCCAGGACGAGGCGGTCGTACTCCAGCGCGCCGCGGCCGCCCTCGGGGTCGACGTACGAGACGGTCCGCCGGTCGAGATCCACCCCGTCGGCCTCGCCGAGGACGAGGCGGGCGTGCGGCAGCGTGCCGGACAGCGAGACCGTCACGCGGCGCGGCTCCAGCAGGCCGGCGGCGACCTGCGGCAGCAGCGGCAGGTACAGGAAGTAGTCGGTCGGGTTGAGCAGGGTGACCTCGGCATCGCGCCGGGCCACCCGGGTGAGCAGGCGAGCGGCGCGGTACCCGGCGAACCCGGCACCGACGACCAGGACACGTGTGCGGCTCACGTCTCTCCTCCGGTTCTCCCCCGCTGCGCGCCCCTGAATTCAGGCCCCGGGCGGCGGCCCGGCGGGCATCGGCGGAATCTCGGGCCCGGTGGGCCTGGCGGCCCGCCGCAGCACGAACGCCACGACGCCCAGCAGCGCGGCGACGATCAGCGCGGCGGCCCAGCTCGGCAGGGCCAGCGCCAGCGCGAGCCCGAGCGCCACCGCGGCCGCCGCGCCGGCGTAGAGGGCCGACAGCGCCGACCCGGCGTACAGCGCGGCAGTGCGGCGGCGCCGGTTCACGACGCCCCGCATCTCGTCGCGGACCGCGTCGCGCACGGCTCCTGCCACTTGCTCGGTGAGTCGTTGATCCAAGCGTTCCATGGCGCGGCGGGTACCCTTCCCGCGCACCTCGTAACGGCCACCGAGACTCCACACGACAGAGCTACGGAAGAGCTACGGAAGAGGCCTCATGAACACCGGACCCGAGCCCACCCCCGCCCCCTCCTCGGCGACCGCCGAGACCCGCCAGGCCCGCTTCGCGCAGGGCCTGGAGACGCTGAACGGGATCAACAGCGACGCGGTCCCGCTCGTCCTGGACTCCCTCGCCGACGTCAGCCCCGAGCTCGCCCACCAGATCGTCGCGTGGGGCTTCGGCGAGATCTACCGGCGCCCCGCGCTGCCGCCGCGCGACCGCCAGCTGCTCACCCTGGGCATCCTGACGGCCCTCGGCGGCTGCGAACCGCAGTTGGAGGTGCACCTCAACACCGCCCTCAACGTCGGGCTGACCCCCGAGGAGATCGTCGAGGCGCTCCTGCACTCGGCGGGCTACGCCGGATTCCCCCGGGCCCTCAACGCCACCTTCGTCGCCAAGAAGGTCTTCGCCGAGCGCGGTCTGCTGCCCGTGGACCAGAAGTAGTCGGCCAAGGCGGGCGGCGGTCAACGGAGTTGGTGGCGCGGGCGCGGCAATCATGAAATCGTGGCAAGCCCGAAGAGAGCCGGTCAGAGAGGTGGCACGGGCCAAGCCATGGAGATCCTGGGCACCACGCTGCGCATCTGCGTCGCCGATCCGGCGATGCTGGACCCGACGGTCACGTTCTACGAGCGCCTGACGGGCAGCAGAGCGATGCGCTTCGAGCGGGGCGGCGTCTCGGTGGCCGCGGTCGGCTGCTTCCTCCTGATGAGCGGCCCCGCGACGGAGCTGGAGGTGCTGCGCAAGGTGGCCGCCACGATCGCGGTGCCCGATGTCGACGAGGCGTACGCCCTGCTCACCGCGTCCGGCGCGAAGGTCCTCGCGGGCCCGGTGCCGAGCCCGGGCGGCCGCAATCTCATCGCGCTGCACCCGGACGGATCCGTCTTCGAGTACGTCGACCGGCAGACGCCCGCCGACGGGTGAGCGGCGCCCGCCCCACGTATCCTCACCCGGAGCACGACGGGTGAGGACGCGGGGACGGTGGAGTGGTGCGGGTGACGGCGAGCGGTGACGGAACACCGGCGGGACAGGGGCGTACGTCGCTGAGCGCCCAGGCACGCGAAGCGCTGCGGCAGCGCATCGTCGACCGCCGGTATCCGATGGGCGCACGCCTCGTCGAGCGCGAGGTCGCCCAGGAGCTGGAGATGTCCCGCGTGCCGGTGCGCGAGGCCCTGCGCGCGCTCGTCGCCGAGGGTCTGCTGGAACTGCTGCCGCACAGCGGTGTCCGGGTACGCAGCCTGGAGCGGGACGACGTCACGCATCTGTACGAGGTGTGGGAACCCCTCGCCGTCCAGGCGTCGCGGCTCGCGGCCCGCGCGGTGGCGGACGCGGCGCCCGCACGGCCGCCGGGCCTCGACACGCTGCTGGGCTGTCTGGAGCAGGCCGAGCGGGCGGCGGGCGACGACGAGGGCACCCATGAGGTGGCCGCGCACACGGCCTTCCACGAGGAGGTCGTGGCCCTGGCCGGGAATCCGCTGCTGTCCCGCACGATGGAACAGCTGAGCTGGCAGCTGCAGCTCGTGTTCGGACTGCGCGCGGAGCCGGCGCACATGCGGGCCCAGCACGCGGACATGTACGAGCGCATCGCGGCGGGCGACGCGGAGTCGGCCGCCGCGAGCACCCTGCTCCACGTGCGCGACAGCCGCGCGGTGGCCTTCAAGTCCCTGTTCGGCGCGCAGGCCTAGGCTTCCGGCCGCATCCGGAAGTCGTGGCGGGCCGGCAGCGGCTCGCCCGGCGCCACCGTCTCCCACAGCTCACCGATCGACTCCGCGCCCTCCCGCAGGTCCGCCACCTCGAACCCGGCGTCGAAGGCGGCCCGCGCCCCCGCCATGTCGCCCTCGGCGGCGAGCAGCTGGGCCTCGATCAGCCGGAACCGCCCCTGCGCGCGGGTGCTTGCGTGCAGCCGGTCCCACACCGAACGGGCCGTCTGCGCCCGTCCCACGGCCAGCAGCGCCGCGACCGCCTCGCGCCCCAGGGCCGCCGTCGCCGCCACCCACATCTCCCCGTCGTGGCGCCGCTCCGCGCACAGGTCGTCGAAGGCGGCCGCGTACCGGTCGGCGGCGCGCTCGGGATGCCCGCCCGCTTCGTCGGCGACGGCCATGCAGCGCAGCAACGGCCAGGCGGACGGGGCCAGTTCGAGGGCCCGCTCCCAGCTGCGCTCGGCCTGTGCCCGGTCGCCGGCGTGCCACTGCGCGACGCCGAGGTGGTACTCGGTCAGCGGCCGGGCCGGTGCCGTCTCCAGCATGTCGCGCCAGGCAGGTGCGACGAGAGTCGGTCCCGGCGGGCCGACCCGGCGCTGCTCGGGGAAGTCCCCGCTGTCCAGCAGCTCGCGCCAGGGCGCCTGCGCCTCCCCCAGCGTCGACTCGTCGAACGGGGTGCCCGGCAGCTTCCAGCCGGTGCGCCGCAGTTCGAGGGCGCCCCAGCCGGAGCCGACGGCGAGCCGCTCGCCGGGTTCGGCGTCGGCGCAGCCGGTCCGCCAGGCCTCGTGGGCGGCGTCGACGTCGGCCCGCGGCAGCGCCTGCGCCAGGCGCCGCTCGACCTCGTCGGTCACGGCGCCCCAGGCCGTGCCGGCGGCTTCGCGTGACGTGCTGAGCGGGCCGTACGCCTCCAGCCAGCTGAACTCGCCCTCCGCCTCGAGCCGTACGTGCTCCAGCTGGGTGCGGGCGAGCCCGGCCTGGATCTCCGCGTAGCCCCCGGTGCCGGGCTCGGTCAGCCACTCCTGCCAGCGCCGCCCGCCCGGCCCCGAGCCCCACACGAACAGCTTCCGGCCGCGCAGCAGATCGGTCGACGTCTGCACGAGCCCGTGCCCGGTGTCGTCGAGGGCCGCGATCCAGCGGCGCCGCCCGTCCGGCACCTCGTAGAAGTAGTCGGCGGGGTAGGTGCTGTTCAGCGGCCGGGTGCGGTCCACGCCCCCGTGGTCGGGGACCGGCACGGTGCGCAGCGTCCGCTCGTACCCGAAGTGCCATGCCTCGTCCGCGGGCACGACGACCCGGCGGTCCTCGGGGACGGCGATGTTGGACCACCAGTACACGGGGGCGGGCTTCTCGTGCGGATTGCGCACGCGCACGCCCACGTACAGGAAGTCGGAGTCGGCGGGCAGCCACAGGTCCACCTGGAACGGCAGGTCGCGCAGCCGCTCCCACTCCCACATCCGCAGCATCTCGCCGCCGTCGGGGGCGGTGACGCGCGCGGCGTGCAGGGGCGCGCAGGACAGGGTGGTGTGGCCGGTCGCGCCGATGTTCCACTCGATGCCGCCGGAGAACCAGGCGCCGTTCAGCGCGAAGTTGGCGGGCTGGAACACCGGGTTACGGTAGAGGAGTTCGCGCTCGCTCGGCTTGTGGAAGAGGGAGACGACACGGCCGCCGAGACCGGGGAGCACGGTGACCCGCAGCCGCTCGTTCTCGATCACGATCGCGTCGAGGTCGAGCGGGGCCCGCGCGCGCCCGTACCCGTCGCGTATTCGCTCGGGCAGCACGCTGCGCAGCGGCCGGTAGCCGACCTGCCGCGCCATGTCGAGCGGGAGGCCCGCCCTGGTCCGTTCGTCGAGTTCGTGCGTCTCGTCGAGGGGCCGCAGCGGTGGCAGCGGGTTCGCGGGGCCCGTCGGCGCGCCCGGCAGCGTCAGCACCTCACGGCGGATCTCGGTCATGGGGGAGCCTCCCGTCGCCAGGGGGCGCCGCCCGCCCCGATGACCATGGAACAGGGTCATCGGCGAGCTGGCCAGGGGCTGCTCCGGTCAGGATTGCGCAAAGGCCGCCGGCGCCGATATTCCGGGCGCCGCGCCTCCTGATCGTCGTACGCTGGCGGCTTCCAGACGCCCGGGCGAGGTCCCGGCGCCCGCAGCACGAGGAGCACGCCCCGCCATGGCCGAGAACCACACCTACCGCGTCATCGTCCGCGCCACCTTCGACGGCCTCACCGACGGGGCCAGGGAGCGGCTGCTCGCCGAGGTGGCCGAGCACGAGGGCATCGCGGGGATGCGCTTCGGTCCCGAGGGTTCGCTCGCGTACGACCGCGGCCTCAAGGCCTTCTCCATGCGCTACGTCGTCGAGTCCGACCCGGACGACGGCGAGGAGATGGCAGGCGCCCTCGCTGAGGAGAAGGCCGAGGCGTATCTGAGCGAGCGCGGATACGGGCACGGTGAGCTGCGGTCGACGGTGACCGACATGGACACCATGAAGATCAACCGGAAGTCGCGGCGGTAGCGTCCCGCGCCGCCACCATCTCCGCGGTGATCGCCCACCGCTCGTGGTCGCGCCAGGCCCCGTCGATGAAGAGGAAGTCCGGCGAGAACCCTTCGAGCCGGAACCCGGCGCGGCGGGCCAGCGCGAGCGAGGCCGTGTTCGCGGGCTGCGCGTTGATCTCCAGACGGTGCAGGCCGAGCGGTCCGAACGCGTGCCGGATCACGAGACCGAGCCCTTCGGACATCAGCCCGCGCCCGGCGGCGTGCGCGAAGGCGCCGTAGCCCAGGGCGCCGCAGCGGAAGCCGCCCTGCACGACGTTGTTGATGTTGATGAACCCGGCGATGGCGCCGCCGTCCCGCTCGCACACCAGGAACCCGTGCTTGGCCGGGTCGTCGATGAGTCCGCCCGCGTACCGCGCGTAGGCGTCGGCGCTGTCGGGCGGGAAGAGCCAGGGCCGGTGCAGTTCCCGGCTCTCGCGTGAGCGCGCGGTGAACTCGTCGGCGTCCGCGAGGGCGAACGGGCGGATGCCCACCCGGGGGCCCACGGCGGCGAAGGGATGCTCGTCGGTCATCGGCTCAGCCTACGGAGCGGCTAGGCGGTGGCCGCCCGGGGGCACTTCTCGCCGTTCTTGACGACGCCGACGCGCACTCCCTCGTCGCCGATCGGCCGGCCGGTGGCCGGGTACTGGCTGCACACCTTCCAGCTCATCGGCCACAGCACGTGCCGTTTGAGGCCGCTGACGTCCTTCACGTCGACCCTGGTGCGGTAGTCGACCGTCGAGAAGACGTGCATGAGGCCGCGCCCGCGCAGCTCCGGCATCCGCTGGCCGTCGGCGGCGACCGCGGCGCCCGCCGACACGGTGAGGGCGAGGGCCGCCCCGGCGGTCACGGTCGCCACGCGTCGCCGCACGGCACGGGTCATCGGGTGCGCCGTCACCTGCGCCCCCTGCGCGCCACGAAGTAGCCGCCGCAGATCCCGCCGATGACCGCGGTGATCAGCAGGGCCAGGTACAGCGGCATGGACACCTCGGGGATGAGCATGCGGATCTTCACCTGCCGGGTGTTCTCGAAGATGAAGACCAGCAGGAGGACGAAGAGGACCAGGACCGCGATCCTGGCCGGCGTGAACGCTCTGGAGCCCCCGCTCTTCGCGGTGCTCGCGGTGTCCTTCGGGCTCATCGGTGGACCCTTCCGTCGTATCCCGGAGGCCGTCGCCGCCTCCCCGCCCAGCATGGGCGGGCAGGCGGCGATCCCGCACCGGCCGAGGGCCCGTACGGGTGACGGACCGCCTCCGCGGCCTACGGAACGACCGGAAGCTCCACCGTTCCGGTGTCCTCCGGGGCGCTGGTGACGGTGACCGGCTTGACGCCCTTGTTGCCGCCGTACGCGTCGTCGCTCGCCGCGACCACGAACCGGATGCGGTGCCCCTGCTCGTAGCGGTGCACGATGCCGGGGAGGGTGACGGTGAAGGAGCGGGTGACGTCGGGGACCCGGACGGGCGCGACGAGCCGGTGCACGAGCGTCTTCGTGCCGTCGGGCGCGACGTCGTACAGCTTCGCGAAGAGGACCAGCTTGTCGGCGGCGTCGCCGGAGTTCTGGACCCGTTCCGTCTTCGGGGAGATCACCTTGAGGGTGGCCTTCGGGGAGCCGACGACATCGGTGGCCCGGGTCAGCGGCCCGGTGGTCCAGTCGAGGTAGGTGCCCTTGGTGTCGCGCGGGGCGGGGTCGGGCAGGCCGATGGTGCCGGCGAGCGAGGACTCCGAGTGGCTGGTGGGGATGAGCCAGTTGCGGTACTCGCGGCTGCCTCGGGCCACCTCGGCGCGGCTGTCGACGAGCTTTCCGTCGCCGGACAGGTACAGCTTCCGGGTCGCGGCGGGGACGGCGGACGCGGTGCCGTAGGTGTGGTCCGGGTCGCCGATCCAGTCGCGGTAGTAGGCGAAGGCGGGGCCGGTGTCGACGCCCTTCTTGTGCTGGAGGTACCGGTCGAACCAGGCGAGGATCCGCCGTCCGACGTAGCTCGTCTCCAGGTTGCCCTCGGAGAGGTTCAGCTCGCCGCTCGCCGGGTCGGTGAGCCCACCGCTGTGTCCCCACGACTGCCAGATCATCTTCGCCGTCGTGCCCTGCGCGCGGAGGCTGTCGTACGTGGCCGTGGCCTCGTTCAGATTGAACAGGCTGTCCGTCTGACCCTGGACGAGCAGCGTGGGCGCCTTGACGTTCTTCAGGTACGTCACCGGGGAGACGCTGCGCGCGTAGGCGAGCAGGGCGGCCGTCCTGTCGGCCGGGTACGTGCCGGAGTTGAGGGTGCGGATCGTCTCGCAGGCGTCGTCGACGAAGTGCAGACAGGTGAGCTTGTTGATGCGGGAGGGGTCGAGGGACGGCGAGAGCAGCGGCTGTCCCTCGCCGATGAGATAGAACCCGTTGGTCCACTGCCACTTGAAGACGCCGGGCACGGAGCGGTCGGAGGCGTTCTGCGGGTCGAGCGAGTAGGCGAGGTCGTTCCAGGTGATGAGCGGGACGAGGGCGTCCACGCGGTGGTCGACGGAGGCCGTCGCCAGCTGGATGGCGCCGCCGTAGGAACCGCCGATCATGCCGACCCGGGGATCGCCCTTCTTGTCGGTCGTCACGTAGTCGACGGTGGTGCCGTCGTCGGCGGCGCGGGTGCCGGCCAGGAAGTCGACGAGCGCGGAGGCCGCCTTGCCGTCGATCTTCGGGTCGTCGAGGGAGACCAGGCAGCCGGACTTGCCGAAGCCGAGGCCCGAGTAGGCGAGTCCGACGTAGCCGCGCTGGGCGAAGGCCTTGGCGGTGTCGCCGGTGCTGTCGGACTTGTCGCCGCCGAAGCCGTTCGTGGTGAGCACCGCCGGGGCGGGGTGCTCCGCGTCGGCCGCGGCCGGGCGGTAGAGGTCGGCGTCCACGGTGCAGGTGCGGTCGCCGGTGTCGACGGTGAACTTCAGGGCGCTGACGGTGTAGGCGCCGTCGGTCGCGGTGGGCGGCGCCGCGGTGGCCTGGGTGGCGGTCAGGGTCAGCGCGGCGGTGGTGACGGCGGCGGCTGTGGCGGTGGCTCTGGCGAGCAGGGTGGCGCGGGGTCTTGGCACGGTGACGGCCTCCACGGCGATGACGTTTTACCGACCGGTAGGTATGAGTTCGGGGTCATCGTGTGACGCGTGTCAGTTGGGGGTCAACGGGCGTGCGTGGGGTTATTTGGTGAAGGGGTGGGCGGGGCAATCGCAGTGGAGGGAGGGGTGGTTGGGCAAGTGCGGCTCTCGTCGTGGCTGGTCGCGCAGTTCCCCGCGCCCCTGAGGCATGCGCTTCGCGCAGCCTCCCCTCGAGGCTGCGGCTTCGCCGCGACTCCCCGACGGGTGCGGCACGGGGCGCGCCTCTCCTGATGAGATGGCGCACGAAGTGCGCATCTCAGGGGCGCGGGGAACTGCGCGACCAGCCACGACGAGACCCGCACCCGCCCACAGGACGAGCAGCGCGCAGCGCACGCTCCAGGGGCGCGGGGAACTGCGCGACCAGCCACGACGAGAGCCGCACCCGACCGCCACCGGCGACGGTCAGCTCAGCGCCGGCTCGTCCAGGGTCAGAACGGCGGCGCCGGAGGCGTCCAGCACACCGGCCACCCCGAAGGGAACCGTCAGCGCGTCGTCCCCGTGCCCGAACCCGAAGTCGTCGACCACAGGCACCCCGAGCCCCCCGAGCCGGTCGGCGAGCAGATCGTCCAGGCCCGGGTCGTCGCACTCGGCCCAGGACCCGAGCAGCACCCCGGAAACCCCCTCGAACAGTCCCCCGCGCAGCAGTTGGGTCAGATACCGGTCGAGCCGGTAGGTCTCCTCCCCCACATCCTCCAGGCACAACAGCCCGCCCCGGGCCGAGCGCCGGGCGAACGGCGCCCCCAGATCGGCGGCGAGCAGCGCGAGACAGCCGCCGAGGGTGACCCCGCGCGCGACACCGGGCACCAGAACCCGGCCCCCGCCCGGCGCGGCGATGCTCCGCACCGTCTCCGGCTCGAACAAGGTCGCCCGAAGATGCCCCTGCGCGCGGGCACTCTTGAGGAAGTCGGCGGCGGCGACCATCGGCCCGTGCAGGGTGCTCACCCCGAGCCGCACCGCGAACGCCTCGTGCAGCGCGGTGATGTCGCTGTACCCGACGAACGCCTTGGGCCGCGCGGCCCGCATCGCCGTCCAGTCGAGCAGGTCGACCATGCGCTGGGCGCCGTAGCCGCCCCGGGCACAGAGGACGGCGTCCACCTCCGGGTCGCACCAGGCGGCCTGGAGATCGGCGGCGCGGTCGGCGTCGGTGCCCGCGAGGTAGTCGAACCGGTCGTGCGTGTCGAGGACATGGGGCGCGACGACCGGCTCCAGGTCCCAGCCGCGCAGGAGGTCGAGGCCGGCCTGGAGCCGGTCCTCGGGAACCGGCCCGCTCGGCGCGACCACGGCGACCCGGGCGCCGGGCGCGAGCCGGGGCGGCCGGACCAGGGACTCCGTCACTTGGTCAGCTCCAGGACCGGGACGCCCGTCGGATGCAGGCCGAACACCTGGGCGTACAGGGAGAGTTCGGCCTCCAGGGCGCGGACCATGGTGTCGGCACGCCGGAATCCGTGGCCCTCGCCCTCGAAGGTGAGGTACGCGTGCGGGACGCGGCGGCCCTCGCTCTCCATCCGTGCCAGGAACCGCTCGCACTGGACCGGCGGACAGATCACGTCGTCGAGGCCCTGGAGGAGCAGGAAGGGGGCGCCGAGCCGGTCGGCGTGCTCGGCCGGGGAGCGCTCGGCGTACCGGGCGGGGACGTCGGCGAGCGGGCCGATCAGCGTCTCCAGGTACCGGGACTCGAAGTCGTGGGTCTCGCCCTCGGCCCAGCCGGTGAGGTCCAGGATCGGGTAGCTGATGGTGCCGCAGGCGTAGACGTCCGTGCTGGTCAGGGAGGCGGCGCTGGTCCAGCCGCCCGCGCTGCCGCCGCGGATGGCGAGCCGGGCCCGGTCGGCGGTGCCCTCGTCGGCGAGGGCGAGCGCGACGGCGGCGCAGTCCTCGACGTCGACGACGCCCCACTGCTCGCGCAGCCGGTTGCGGTACTCGCGGCCGTATCCGGTCGAGCCGCCGTAGTTGACCTCGGCGACGCCGATGCCGCGCGAGGTGAAGTAGGCGATCTCCAGGTCGAGGACGAGGGGCGCGTGGCCGGTGGGGCCGCCGTGCGCCCAGACGACGTACGGCGGGAGTTCGTCGTCGGGGGCGGCGTGGGTGGGGCTGTGCGGCGGATAGATGTGGGCGTGGATGTCGCGCCCGTCGGGGCCCTCGAAGGTGCGGATCTGCGGCTCGGGGTAGTAGGCCGGGTCGACGGGGTCGGTGTGCGCCGAGCCGATCACGCGGGTGCGTCCGGTGCTGGTGTCCAGCTCGACGACCTCGTGTCCGGTACGCGGGCTGGCGGCGACGCCGATGACCCGGGTGCCGTGCACGGCGAGCGACGAGGCCCAGGCGGTCCAGGGGCCCGCGACGTCGACGACCTCGCCGGTCGCGGGGTCGAGGACGCCGAGCGAGGTGGCGCCGACGCCGTGCACGACGGCGATCAGCCCGGCGGCGAGCGGCTTGAACCAGCTCAGCCCGATCTTCCACAGCGGTCCGCCGAACTCCTCCTCGCGGGGGCACAGGCCATGGGTGGTGGAGAGCAGGGCGGGCAGCACGGGCGTACCGGGTGCGGCTCCGGGGGCGATCTCCATGCGGTGCAGGTTCCACCAGCCGCCGCGGTCACCGGCGAACAGCAGGGCGCCGTCCGGTGCCCACTCCACCTGGCAGACGGATTCCTCGGTGCCGCCCGCGACGGTCCGCGCGGGGCCGAACGTGCCGTCGTCGGTGACCTCCGCGAGCAGCAGGTCCGTGCCGTCCCACGGCATCCGCGGGTGGTCCCAGGCGATCCAAGCGGCGCGTCGGCCGTCGGGCGAGAGCCGGGCGCCGGTGACGAACCGGTGGGCGTCGTCGCTGAGTTCGCGCACCGCGCCGCGGTCCTCGGCGGCCGAGCCGTCGAGCGGCACGGCGGCGATCACCCGCCGCACGTCGCTCGGGCCCTCCCCCGTGAACTCCTCCAGGACGCACCAGACCTCGCCCCGGTCGAGATGGAGTTGCGGGTCGGCCCAGCGCAGGCCGCCGCCGACGGCGGAGAGCGGGGTGAGCGGGCGCGGGGCCCGCTCGGGCACGGCGGGTTCGTACGCGTACAGCCGCTGGTCGGCGAAGTTCGCGAAGACGAGCAGGGGGCCTTCGGGGCGCTCGGCGCCGGCCCAGGGGCGGCCGCCGTACTCGATGACGCGGCTGCGCACGTTCCACGGGGCGGGCAGGACGGACTCCTCCGTGCCGTCCGGCCTGCGCCGCACCAGCGCCCTGCGACCGCCCTCGGCCGGCCGCGGCTCGGTCCACCATGCCTCGTCGCCGACGAACCCGACGTATTCGGGCATCCCGTCGTGCGCGGCGGCCAGTGCCGCGTCCAGCGGCGACGGCCAGGAGCCGTACGCCCGGGTCTGCACCATGTCGTCCCCGCCCCCCATTGGTCCTGAGGCCCCCATGTTCTTCGCGTCCGCCATCTTTTCCTAGTCCGTCTTCTTCTGTTCTTCGCGTTCAGGCCGTCCGCAGGAAGCGGTCGAGTACCCGCACCCCGAAGTGCAGCGCCTCCACCGGGACCCGCTCGTCGACGCCGTGGAAGAGCGCCTGGTAGTCGAAGCCCTCGGGGAGCTTGAGCGGGGCGAACCCGTAGCCGGTGATGCCGAGGCGGGAGAACTGCTTGGCGTCCGTACCGCCCGACATGCAGTACGGGACGACGTGCCCCTCGGGGGCGAACGCCTCGACCGCGGCACGCATCGTGCGGTACGTGGGCGAGTCGACCGGTGCCTGGAGGGCCACCTCCCGGTGGTGGTACTCCCAGTCGACGTCCGGTCCGGTGAGCAGGTCGAGGGTGGCCCGGAACTCGTCCTCGGTGCCCGGCAGATAGCGCCCGTCGATGTGCGCGGCGGCCTGGCCGGGAATCACGTTGATCTTGTAGCCGGCGGACAGCATCGTCGGGTTGCTGCTGTTGCGCACGGTCGGCGCGACGAGGTCGGCGGCCGGGCCGAGCGCGGTCAGCAGCGCGTCCACGTCGAAGCCGGGCGCGTCGAAGTCCGGGGCGGGGATGTCGTAGACGGCGGCCATCTCGGTGAGGGCGGCACGCACGGTCGGGGTGAGCCGCAGCGGCCACTCGTGGTCGCCGATGCGGGCGACGGCGGAGGCGAGCCGCGTGACCGCGTTGGCCCGGTTCACCTTGGAGCCGTGGCCGGCCTTGCCGCGTGCGGTGAGCTTCAGCCAGCCGGTGCCGCGCTCCCCCGCCGCGATCGGGTACAGCTGTGTGCCGCGGCCGTCGTGGAAGGTGAAGGCGCCGGACTCGCTGATGCCCTCGGTGCAGCCCTCGAAGAGGTCGGCGTGCCGGTCGGCCAGGAAGCCCGAACCGTCCTCGGCGCTGGCCTCCTCGTCGGCGGTGAAGGCGATGACGATGTCGCGCCGCGGCCGGAAGCCGACGCGGGCCCATTCCCGTACGGTCGCGAGGATCATCGCGTCCATGTTCTTCATGTCGACCGCGCCGCGGCCCCACACGACGCCGTCGCGGATCTCGCCGGAGAACGGGTGCACGCTCCAGTCGGCGGCCTCGGCCGGTACGACGTCCAGGTGACCGTGGACCAGGAGGGCGTCGGCGGTCGGGTCGGTGCCCTCGATCCGGGCGACGACATTGCCGCGGCCGGGCGTGCGCTCCAGGATCGTCGGCCGCAGGCCCGCCTCGGCCAGCTTGGCGGCCGCGTACTCGGCGGCGGGGCGCTCCTTGCAGTCGCCGCCGCCGCGGTTCGTGGTGTCGATGCGGATCAGCTCGGAGGTGAAGGCGACGACCTCGTCGAGGGCCTTCTGGTCCACGTCGCCGACGACCGCGGCCGGTGCTGTCTGCTCAGCCATACTGTTCCTCCACCGCGGCCGAGGCGATCGTGGTGACCGCCTTGAAGGTGCGGATGCCCTCGTACATGGTCTCGTGGGTGTACGCGATCCTGCGCTCGCCGACGCGCTGGACGCCCGGCACGACGGTCGACGCCATGGCGAGGTGCTCGGCGTCGAACTCGACCTCGACGGTGAACGGGCCGCCGCGCACCGGCTCGTGACGCACCGCCAGGGAGGTGGCGTCCTGGGCGGCGGCCCGGATGTCGGCGGCCGTACGCGCCGGGGTGCGGCACACCGCCGCGTACCGGGAGACGTGGTCCTTGACGGCGACCTTGCGGGCCTCCGGGGCATAGCCGAGCGCGTCGTCGCAGGCGTGGTCGTCGCCGGTGACGAGGACGACGGGGACGCCGTACTCGGCCACCACGTGCGCGTTCAGCAGGCCTTCGCTCGCTCTCGCCTCGTTCACCCACACGCCCGTGATCTGGTTAGCCAGATAGGTGTGGGCGAGGACGCCCTCCATGCCCGCGCCCGCGTGGTAGCCGATGAACGCGATGCCGTCGACGTCGCCGTGCTGGACGCCCTCCACCATGGAGAGCGACTTGTGGCGGCCCGTCAGCATCTCGGCGCGCTCGTCGAGCCGCTCGAGCAGCAGATTGCGCATCGTCCAGTGCGCCTCGTTGATGAGCACCTCGTCGGCGCCGCCGTCGAAGAAGCCGAGCACCGCCGCGTTCACATCCGAGGTGAACATCGAGCGGCAGCGCTCCCACTGCGGTGTGCCCGGCAGGACGTCCGCGGGCCAGGTCACACCGGTCGCGCCCTCCATGTCGGCGCTGATGAGGATCTTCATGCCCTGCACCGTACGCGGATCCGGGCACGCCTCACCAGGCCTGTGGATAACTCTCAGGGGTATAGACCAATGTCTTACCCGTTAGGCGGAGTTCTGCCTCGTCACAGGCCCGGACGGCCGTCGGGGGCGAGCATCCGTACGAGCGCGTCGATGAGAGCGCCGTGCCAACAGGCGTAGTCGTGGCCGCCGTTGAACTCCTCCAGCGTCACGCGGTGCCCGGACCCGTCCAGGGTCTCGTACAGCGCGCGGCAGTAGCCGACCATCGGGCCCTCGTGGAGGCCCACGTCGAGGTGCACGGTGAGGTCGCGGGGCCCGGCCTCGGCCCAGCGCCGCACCAGCCAGGGGACGCCGACGACCGGGGTCTGCGGTACGCCGCCGGTGGTGGGCAGTCCGGGGTGCCACCACAGGGACGGCGACTGGGCGAGGACGTTGCCGAAGCGTTCGGCGCGCACCAGGCCCGCGTACAGGGCGGTCAGCGCGCCGAGGCTCTGGCCCGCGACGACGGTGCGGCGCGGATCGGTGGTGAGCGGCCAGCGTCCGGCGGCCCAGGGCAGCAGGTCGTCGGCGAGGAAGGTGACGTAGGAGTCGCGGGCGCCCATCTCGCGCCAGCGGGTGGCGTTGTCGACCGAGTCGGGGGCGAGGACGATCAGCGGTGGCAGGGTGCCGTCGGCGATCAGCCGGTCCAGGGAGTCCCGCAGGCCGAGCCCGTCGCCGCCGCCGAGCCACATGTCGCCGTCGCCGAGGACGACGACGGGCAGATCGCGCCCCGCGGGCCCGGGCGGCAGGTACACCCAGACGTCGCGCTCACCGCCGAGCGCCGGGCTGTCGAGGCGGTGCCGCTCGACCCGCCCCCGGGGAGCATGGCGCGCGCGGCCCTCCCAGCGGCGCACCGGCGCGTCCGGCAGGGCGAAGACGGAACAGTCGTGGCCGCCCCAACGGGTGGGGATGGTGAGGGGGTTGAGCGGGTCGGGACCGGCGTACCGCTGGAGCGTGCGCAGGAAGAGCTGGAGCCGCTCGGGTTCTGCGGGCGGCTCACCGGTCGAGACGTCGGCGGCGATCCGGTAGGCGCCGCGGTGGTCGGCGCGCAGCCGGAAGCCGAGGTGCCAGATGTCGGTGCCGGGGACGTGGTGGAACAGGGCGTCGGACAGGCGGGCGCGGTCGACGAGGCGGTTGCTGAACAGCAGCACGTGCCGGGTCGCCCGGTGGCCGCGGTACAGGAACGTGAGGGTGCGGTGGTCCGGCTCGTTCTCGATCGGCTCGATCAGCGGGGCGCCGAGCCGGGCGACTCCGGCCCAGAAGGCGTCGACGAGTTCGGCGCGGTGGGTTTCGTCGGCGCCTTCCGGCTCCGCCAGGTCGTCGAGGAGGCGGCTGATGCGGGGGCCTACGGCCGGTCGCGGCCTGACCGGTTCCGGCACCCATTCGAGGTCGGACGCCACCGTGGGCATGACCATCCCGCGCACCACCTTCCGAACTACTTAGCTTAGGCTCACCTAACCTATCACCCGAGGTGTGGGCGCCCCGCCAGGGGCGCGGGGAACTGCGCGCTCAGCCACGTACAAGCCGCGGTCGCGCCTGCTCATGCACCGAGCAGACGCGACCGCGGCTCTTGTCGCGGCCGGCCGCGCCCCTGGCGGGGCTTCAGTCCTCATGGCCCAGCTGAAGGTCGCGCTCGGTGCGGCCGCCACCGGCGACCTGGAGGACCGTCGCCACCGGCGGGTATCCGGCCGCGATGACCGTGTACTCGCCCGAGGAGAGATCGACGAAGCGGAACGTGCCGTCCGGGCCCGTGGTCAGCGTGTCGACGACATTGCCCGCGGCGTCGAGCAGCGTGACCCGGGCCTCCTCCACGGGACGCCCGCCACCCGCGCGCACCGTGCCGCGCAGCACCGCGCCGCCGGCCAGTTCCACGTCCTGCCGGGTCTCGCGGGAGGCCATGACGGTGACGGGGAGCGCGGCGGGCCGGTAGGCGGGGGCACTGGCCGCCAGCGTGTACTCCCCCGCGACCAGTTCGGTGATGACGTAGCCGCCCTCGCGGCCGCTGCGGGTGGTGGAGACGACCTCGCCGTGCACGTTCGTCAGCGTGACGGTCGCGTCCCGTACGGGCGTTCCGTCCGCGGTGAGGACGGAGCCCGCGAGCCGCCCGGCGCCGCCGAGGACGACGTCCAGCTCGACGGGGCGTTCGCCGACGGTCACCGTGACGGCCTGCGGCTGGTGGCCGCCGGCGGCCGCGATCAGGACGTAGCTCCCGGCGCCGGGCGTCGAGAGGGCGTAGCGGCCGTCGTCGCCGCTGGCGCCCCGCCCGATCTGGGTGCCGCCGACGTCGATGAGGGTCAGCGCGGCGCGCGGCACGACCGTGCCGTCGGGGTGCTGCACGGTGCCGCACACCGGGACACCGGCGGCGTACGCGGTGGCACGCTCCTGCGCGGGGACGACCGGCGGCTGCGGGGACGGGGAGGGGGCGGCACTGGACAACAGAGGGGTCTCCTTGAGGAAGAAGGCGAGCACCAGACCCAGGACCAGGACCGGCACCAGGTAGAGGAAGATCCGGGGCATCGCGTCGGCGTACGCCTCGATGTACGGGGTGCGCAGGCCCGGCGGCATCGCGTGCACGAGCTGCGGGGTGATGGACTCGGCGTCCGGGAGGTCCCCGCCGCGCGGCAGCCGGTCGGCGAGCGCGTCCCCGAGCCGATTGGCGAAGAGCGTGCCGAAGATCGCGGCGCCGACACTGCCGCCGATCTGCCGGAAGTAGTTGTTGGCGCTGGTGGCCGTGCCGAGGTCGGAGGCGCGGACCGAGTTCTGCACGGCGAGCACGAGCACCGGCATGATCAGGCCGATGCCCGCGCCGAGCACGGCCATGGAGACGCTGTACTCCAGGCGCGGGGTGTCGACCTCGAGGCGGGACAGCAGGAACATGCCGAGGGTCGACAGGGCGCCGCCGAGGATCGGGTAGATCTTGTAGCGGCCGGTGTGGCTGATGAGCTGGCCCGAGATGATCGAGGCGCCGACGACGCCGCCCATCATGGGGAGCATCAGCAGCCCGGACTCGGTGGCGGTGGCGCCGTCGACCATCTGCAGGAAGGTCGGCAGATAGCTGGCCGCGCCGAAGAGCGCGACGCCGACGACCATGCCGACCAGACCGCTGAGGTTGAAGACCGAGTCGCGGAACAGCCGCAGCGGGATGAGGGGTTCGGCCGCGTACTTCTCGGCGACGACGAACAGCGCGCACGACACGACGGCCCCGGCGCCGAGCCCGAGGATGACCTTGTCGCCCCACGCGTACTCGGTGCCGCCCCAACTGGTCAGCAGCACCAGGCAGGTCGACGCGGCGGCGAGCAGCAGCGCGCCGAGGACGTCGAGGCGGGCGCGCTTCGTGGGCTTGGGGAGTTTGAGGACCACGGCCGTCACCGCGAGGGTGACGAGGCCGAAGGGGACGTTGATGTAGAAGCACCAGCGCCAGGAGAGGTGGTCGGTGAAGTAGCCGCCGAGCAGCGGGCCGGCGACCGAGGCGAGGCCGAACGCGGCGCCGATCAGGCCCATGTAGCGGCCGCGTTCGCGCGGCGGCACGATGTCGCCCATGATCGCCTGCACGCCGATCATGAGGCCGCCCGCGCCGACGCCCTGGACCGCGCGGTACGCGATGAGCTGGTCCATGTTCTGCGCGCGGCCCGCGAGCGCGGAGCCGATGACGAAGACGGCGATGGCGAACTGGAAGACGCCCTTGCGGCCGAAGAGGTCGCCCAGCTTGCCGTAGATCGGCAGGCCGATGGTGGAGGTCAGCAGGTAGGCGGTGATCGCCCAGGACATCTTGTCGAGGCCGTGCAGCTCGCCGACGATCTTCGGCAGCGCGGTGGCGACGATCATCTGGTCGAGCGCGGCGAGCAGCAGCGCCAGCATCAGCCCGACGAAGACCATGCGCACCCGGCTGGGGCTGAGCCCGTGGGCGGGCAACTGCGGTGCGGCCTCCGCCGGCCGGGGATCCTCCGGCGGGCCCGTCGGGGAGTCCGTCTCGGGCGGCCCGGGGGCGGCACGCCGCTCCCCGACCGCCTCGGTCACCAGCGTCGTCGTGCCCACCTGCAGCTCCCCTCGTCACTCTTGCGCGCCCATTTCTCGCATTGCGCGACAACGGGGAGCAAGCGCGACGAATCGCTGTTCAGGCGGGCCGAACGGACGTATGCGCCGGTCGGAGCCCTACGGCGTACAACCGGCGCGAAACAAGAACCACTCGAATCGGTGAGCGCTGCACAGACATGCAAGTGCCCACCGTGGCGCGTACGTTACTTCTCGACCGCTACTTCTCGACCTCGGTGGCCAGGTTGGCGAGCAGGGCGTCGTAGATGCGGCCGAGGCCCTTGGGGGCGAAGGTCTTCTCGAAGAAGCCGCCGATGCCGCCCGCCCCGTTCCAGACCGTCGAGACGACGACGCGGGACTTGCCCTCGCCCGCGGGCGTGACGCGCCAGGTCGTCACCATCGACGAGTTGCGGTCCTTCTCGACCAGCTCGCCCTCGGTCGGCTCGCTCACGTCGAGCAGGCAGTCGCGGACGCGCTTGCTGGTGGCCTGGAGCTTCCAGTGCACGACGGTGCCCTCGCCGTCGCCGCCCTCCTGCACCTCGTACTCGCTGAAGTGCTCCGGCAGCAGCTTCTGGCGGGTGCCGTTGTAGTCGGCGAGGGCGTCGAACACATCGTCCGGCTTCGCGGTGACGACCCGCTCCGTGGTGGCCTCGACCTGCGCCATGAATCTTCCTCCAGCACTTGGTTCATCCGGTCCTGCACGAGTGGGGCCAAGCCAACCACCCCGCCCGCCAGCCGCCAAAATCGGGGTTCGCACGATCAAGGGAACGTGTGTTCTATTCTGGGGCCAGTGCTACCGAGGAGGCGTCATGCGCTGGGAGAACCTCACCGGACTCGAGGGTGGGCCCGTGGACCACGGGCGGGCCGGGGACGCCGCGCTCTTCGGCGCGGACGCGGTCGTGAGCCGCACCGTCGACACCCCGGAATTCAGCGGGGTGACGTTCCACGAGATCCGCGCGCGGTCCATCGTGAACCGGGTGCCGGGCGCGTCACGGATGCCGTTCGAGTGGACGGTCAATCCGTACCGGGGCTGTACCCACGCCTGTGTCTACTGCTTCGCGCGCAACACGCACAGCTATCTGGACCTGGACACCGGGCTCGACTTCGACAGCCAGATCGTGGTGAAGGTGAACGCGCCGGAGCTGCTGCGCCGCCATCTCGCCTCGCGCCGCTGGCACGGCGAGCACATCGCGATGGGCACGAACGTCGACTGCTACCAGCGGGCCGAGGGCCGCTACCGGCTGATGCCCGGGATCCTGGAGGCGCTGCGGGACTACGCGAACCCCTTCAGCATCCTGACCAAGGGCACGCTGATCCTGCGCGATCTGCCGCTGCTGCGGCAGGCGGCCGAGGTGACCGACGTCGGGATCTCGGTCTCGGTCGGCTTCGTGGACCAGGAGTTGTGGCGCACCGTCGAGCCGGGCACGCCCGCTCCCGAGCGCCGGCTCGATGTCGTACGCGCCCTCTCCGACGCCGGGATCGGGTGCGGGGTGCTGATGGCGCCGGTGATCCCCTTCCTCGGCGACCGTCCCGACCAGCTGCGGGCGACGGTGCGGGCGATCGCCGGGGCGGGCGCGACCTCCGTCACCCCGCTCGTGCTGCATCTGCGGCCCGGGGCGCGGGAGTGGTTCATGACGTGGCTGGCGCAGAACCACCCGTACCTCGTGCGGCGTTACGAGCGGCTGTACGCGGAGGGGGCCTACGCGCCGAAGTGGTATCAGCGGCGGGTGACCCGGCAGGTGCACGAGCTGGCCGAGGAGTTCGGCATCGGGCCCTCGCGGGCGGCGGCGCGGCGGCGCGTCCCCGAGCGGGAGGCACCGGTCGGGGCCGGGCCGGGCCCCACCCAGCTCTCCCTCCTCTGACGCCGGGTCACGTGCCGGACGGCGTCCGAGATCTGGGTGCAATCGGGTCAAGTTCCGCAGAACGGATTCTTCTGGGCGGGGTTTCCGGGAACATGCAGCCGCGAGCCGTGGATTCGCGGCCCTGACCCCCCGCCTCGGGAGGCCCCATGAAGAAACGCGCAGTCGCCCTGTGCGGGATCGCCGCCCTGGCGGCCGCCGCGGTCGTCACGCCCGCGGCCGTCGCGGACACCGACGCCGCACCGGCCCGTGCGACGCGAGCCGGCACCCCGCACCTCACCTGGAAGAAGTGCGGCACCTCGGACCAGCCGACGCAGCAGTGCGCGTCGCTGAAGGTGCCGCTCGACCACGACAACGCCTACGGGCAGTGGATCACCATCGCCCTGTCCCGGATCCCGCACACGGCGAAGACCTCGCAGGGACCGCTCCTGGTCAATCCGGGCGGCCCCGGCGGCAGCGGGCTCTCGCTCGCCGGGTTCGTGGCGTCGAGCCTGCCGAAGAAGGTCGCCGCGCAGTACGACGTGATCGGCTTCGACCCGCGCGGGGTCGGCAAGAGCCGGCCGGCGCTCGACTGCGTACCCGGCCACTTCGACCCGGTGCGGCCGCCGAGCGTGCCGACGACACAGACGATCGAGCGGACGAACACCGAGCGCGCGGCCGCCTTCGCCCGCGCCTGCGAGACCAAGTACCACGACGTCCTGCCGTACATCGACACGGTGAGCACCGTCCGGGACATGGACCTGATCCGGGCGGCGCTCGGCGCACCGAAGATCAACTACTTCGGCTACTCGTACGGCACCTACCTGGGCGCGGTGTACGCGAAGTACTTCCCGCAGCGGGTGCGGCGGCTCGTCCTGGACTCGATCGTCGACCCCGACGGGGCCTGGTACCGGGACAACCTCGACCAGGACCTCGCCTTCAACGCCCGCCACCAGGCCTTCATGGCGTGGGTCGCCAAGTACGACGCGGTCTACAGGCTGGGCAAGGACCCGGCGACGGTCGAGGCCAAGTGGTACGCGATGCGGGACGCGGTCACGAAGAAGCCGGCCGGCGGCACGGTCGGCGCGGGCGAACTGGAGGACACCTTCCTGCCCGGCGGCTACTACGACGGCTACTGGCCCCGTCTGGCCGAGGCGTTCTCCGCGTACGCGAACAAGAAGGACGCGGACTCGCTGGTCGCCGCGTACGAGACCTTCGGCGCGGTCGACGCCGCCGGGGACAACGGCTACAGCGTCTACACGGCCGTGCAGTGCCGGGACGCCCGCTGGCCCCGCGACTGGCGCCGGTGGCACCGGGACAGCGCGGCACTGAACGCGAAGGCCCCGTTCTCCACCTGGAACAACGCCTGGTACAACGCGCCGTGCGCGTCCTGGCCGGTCCCGCCGCTGGAGCGGACCGACGTCACGAACGACGCGCTGCCGCCGGTCCTGCTGTTCCAGGCGACGGACGACGCGGCGACCCCGTACGAGGGCGGCGTGCGGGTCCATCAGCTGCTGCGCGGTTCCAGCCTGGTGGTGGAGCAGGGCGGCGGCAACCACGGGATCACGCTCAGCGGCAGCACCTGCCTGGACGGGTACCTGTCCGCGTATCTGGCGACCGGGAAGGTGCCGCGCGGCCACGGCACGGCCGACGCGGTCTGCCGGAAGCTGCCGGACCCGAAGCCGCCGGCGACCCGGGAGGCCGCGTCCCCGGGAGCGACGAAGGGCGCGACGCTGCACCGGCTGCTCGGCTTCCGGACCCGCTGACCTGACGCGCGGGGCGCGGGTGAGGATGGGGGCATGACGACCCACCTCACCCGCCTCCCCGTTCCCGACGGTGTCGCCCCGGCGGCCGCGTACAGCCATGTGGTCCTGGGCAGCGGCCGCCTCGTCGCCGTCTCCGGCCAGCTCGCCCTCGACGAGCGGGGCGAACTCGTCGGCGCCGGCGATCCGCTGGCGCAGGCGCGCCAGGTCTTCGGCAACCTGCGGCGCTGCCTCGCGGCGGCGGGCGCGTCGTTCGACGACGTGGTGAAGCTGACGTACTTCGTGACCGACGCGGCGTTCATGCCCGAGGTGCGCCGGGCCCGCGACGAGTTCCTGGACCCGGCACGGCTGCCCGCGGCCTCCGCGGTCCAGGTCGCCGCCCTCATGGGCCCGGACTTCCTGCTGGAGATCGAGGCGTGGGCCGTGCTGCCCGAGTGACGCCTACCTCCGGGGCAGCCGGGCGAGGGCCGCTTCCGCCGCCATCGCGAGCCTCGGGTGCGTGGCCGCCTCCTTGAGGACCTCGCGGGCCCGCGGGTCGGCCAGGCTGCCGAGGCCCTCCACACAGGCGAGCGCCACCTTGCGGTACGGATCGTGCGGGGCGAGGCGGCGGCGCAGGGTCGTGATCAGGGCCGGGGCGGACTCGGAAGCACGCAGCTGGGTCAGCAGGCGGACCGGGTACAGGGCGTAGGCCACGCGCAGTTCGTTCGTGGCGAGGGCCGCCGCGGCGCGGGCCGTGCGCGGGTCGCCGAGGACCGCGAGGGCGTGCGCGGCACCGGCGCAGCGCTCGGGATCGCGGTGATTGAGCAGCAGGACGAGGGCCTCGAAGGCACGCCGGTCACCCGCCGTGCCGAGCCGATGGGCCGCGAACTCACGCGCCCACAACGGCTGTTCCGGCGCCGTGAGGACCGCGGCCAGCGCATCCGGGTCGTCCGTGGCGGCGAGCTGCTCGAAGGCGGGGGTGCCGCCGGATTCCTTCCGGATGCGCTCTGTCACCGTTCGCGACTCTTCGTCCATGCATCGAGGCTACGTCCCCCCGGGCCGGCGGCGACGTAGATCACACGGACTCGTCAACGTCCAGGGCTGGCGCGCTCGTTACTCGCCGGTTAATCTCATGTGAGCGGGGCACACTTCCCGCAGTACACCTCCCGGTGGCCTGGTGACGCAGCCACCGCGAGTGCTCGTCGGTTCGGTACGACACGGCTTGGGACAGGGCCGGTCGGTTCACCTCCGCACGTCGCGCGGCTCTTCGCGCGCGGCGCTCCTCTCACCCGGGTCCGGGCATCCGCATCGCCCGCCCGCCTCCCGTACGCCGCGCGCCCGTTGGCGCCGCCGCGTGCGCCCCTCGTCGTCACCCTCACTTCCTGGAGTCCCCGGATGGACGCTCCTCTGTCCCGTACCGCCCCTTTTCCGACGGTCGCCGTCGTCGGCCTCGGCACCATGGGCACCGGCATCGCCGAGGTCCTGGCCCGCGCCGGCCGCGAGGTCGTCGGCATCGACATCAGCGAGGCCGCCACCGCGCAGGCCGTCGCCTCCCTGGAGGCCTCCACGGCGCGTGCGGTGCGCCGCGAGCACCTCACCGAGCGGGAGCGGGCCGACCTTCTCGCGCGGTTCCGTACGTTCACCGATCTGCAGGCCGCGGCCGACGCCGACCTGGTGATCGAGGTCGCCCCGGAGTCGTACGAGATCAAGCAGCAGATCTTCCGCGCGCTGGACGGGATCGTGCGTCCCGACGCCATCCTCGCGACCGGGACCAACGCCCTGTCCGTGACCCGGCTCGCCGCCGACTCCGCACGGCCCGAACGGGTCCTGGGCCTGCACTTCTTCAACCCGGCGCCCGCGATGAAGCTCGTCGAGGTCGTCTCGTCCGTGCTCACCGCCCCGGCCGCCGTGGCCGCCGTCACCGACCTGGCCCTGGAACTGGGCAAGGAGCCGGTGGCCGTCGGGGACCGGCCGGGCTTCGTCGCCGACGGGCTGCTCTTCGGCTACCTCAACCAGGCCGCCGCGATGTACGAGGCCAAGTACGCCTCCCGCGAGGACATCGACGCCGCGATGCGGCTCGGCTGCGGTCTGCCGATGGGCCCGCTCGCCCTGCTCGACCTGATCGGGATCGACACCGCCCGGACCGTCCTCGACGCCATGTACGCCGAGTCCCGGGACCGGCTGCACGCCCCCGCGCCGATCCTCAAGCAGCTCAGCGAGGCCGGTCTGACCGGGCGCAAGACGGGCCGCGGCTTCTACACGTACGAGGAGCCGGGCAGCTCCACGGTGGTGCGGGACGCGCTGACGCCGCTGACCGACGCCGTCGCCGCGCCCTTGCGCACCGTCGAGTCCGTCGGCGTCGCGGGCTCGGGGACCATGGCCTCCGGGATCGCCGAGGTGTTCGCGAAGGCCGGGTACGCGGTCGTGCTCGCCGCCCGCAGCGAGGAGAAGGCGCAGGCGGCCAAGGCCCGGATCGGCAAGTCCCTGAAGCGCTCTGTCGACAAGGGCCGGATGACGGCCGAGGCCGCCGATGCCACCCTCGCCCTGATCACCCCGGCCGGTTCCTACGACGCCTTCGCCGATGTCGACCTCGCGCTCGAGGCCGTCGCGGAGGACCTGGAGATCAAGCAGCAGCTGTTCGCGACGTTCGACAAGGTGTGCAAGCCGGGCGCGATCCTGGCGACGACCACCTCCTCGCTGCCGGTGGTCGCGTGCGCCCGGGCCACCTCGCGGCCGCAGGACGTGATCGGGATGCACTTCTTCAACCCGGCGCCCGCGATGAAGCTCGTCGAGGTCGTGCGGACCGTGCTGACCGCCGAGGACGTGCACGCGACCGTCCGCGATCTGACCCTGAAGGTGCGCAAGCACCCCGTGGACTGCGGGGACCGTGCCGGTTTCATCGTGAACGCTTTGCTGTTCCCGTACCTGAACAACGCGGTCAAGATGGTGCAGGAGCACTACGCGTCGCTGGACGACATCGACGCCGCGATGAAGCTCGGCGGCGGATACCCGATGGGTCCGTTCGAACTCCTCGACGTGGTGGGCCTGGACGTCTCCCTCGCCATCGAGAAGGTGCTGCACCGCGAGTTCCGCGACCCGGGTCTCGCGCCCGCGCCGCTCCTGGAGCACCTGGTGGCCGCGGGCTGCCTCGGCCGCAAGACCGGCCGTGGCTTCCGCGAATATGCCCGGCGCTGAGCCGGACGCGGAGTCGGGGGCCGGTTGGGGCGGGCTGCTCGGAGCGTCGGGCGGCCCGTCAACCGGGGAGCGACTTGGAACGTACATGCAGTACGTTCGGGGCATGACGCCCGCTGCCAAGGCCGACCGGTCCTCCCGTACATCCGCCACGAGCGCCGTTGCCGGCGGCTCGGAGGCTCCGGAGAGCGCGGCGAGCAGCCGGGCCGCGGCACAGCGGCTCAAGATGCGCCGCGAGCTGGCGGCCGCGGCGATGGAGCTCTTCGCCACCAAGGGGTACGAGGCGACGACGGTCGACGAGATCGCGGCGGCGGCCGGGGTCGCGCGCCGCACCTTCTTCCGGCACTTCCGCTCCAAGGAAGAGGCGATCTTCCCGGACCACGACGACACCCTGGTGCGCGCCGAGGCGGTGCTGAACGCGGCGCCGCCGCACGAGCACCCGCTGGACACGGTGTGCCGCGGCATCAAGGAAGTCATGAAGATGTACGCGTCGTCGCCGACGGTGGCCGTGGAGCGGTACCGGCTGACCCGTGAGGTGCCGACGCTGCGCGAGGCCGAGATCGCCTCGGTCGCCCGGTACGAGCGGCTCTTCACGCGCTATCTCCTCGGACACTTCGACGAGGAGGCGCACCACGACGGCAACGACGACCCGCTGCTCGCCGAGGTCGCCGCGTCCGCCGTCGTGACCGCCCACAACCACGTGCTGCGGCGCTGGCTGCGGGCCGGGGGCCAGGGCGATGTGGAGACCCAGCTCGACCACGCCTTCGCTATCGTGCGGCGCACGTTCGGCACGGGCATCGGCGCCGGCCGCACCCCGGCCGCCGCCGAGGCCGTCCCGGCGGCGCAGGTGTCGCACTCCGGTGAGGTCGTGGTCACGGTGGCCCGCGTCGACGCTCCGCTGCCCGAGGTCATGCGCACCATCGAGGAAGCACTCCGTAACCGGTAGGCCGTTCGTCGGCCGCGGCCCGGTGGGGCTTCTCGCGCAGTTCCCCGCGCCCCTGAGATGCGCACTCCGTGCAGCATCTCATCGATGAGGCCGCGCGCAGCGCATGCCCCAGGGGCGCGGGGAACTGCGCGACCAGCCCCCACCGGCCCGCACCCGATCGCGAGACCCCTCAGGCGTCTGACATGGCACGCAGTGCCACGTCAGACGCCTTCTTCGTGCCCGGGCGCGCCCACCCACCACCCCCGTGATCGATCATCGATCCCCCGGACCAGCCATAACCCCACCCTGACCTCGAATGATCGATCATCGCTCGCCTGAAGCGTAAAGATTTCATCTGAGCGACATCAATGGCACGCAGTGCCTTGCCAGCTGTCACGGTGTGCCATACGTTGAAGGTGTCCGGGCGGCCGGCGGAAGGAGAACTTCCGTACGCCGACTGTCCCCGCGAGCCACGGCCCGCGCGCCCGGACGCCTGCGTCACAGGCACCCTTCCGCGCCACACCAAGCGCTGCCGGAGCACCACCCCGCCGAACCGACGGCACACCCCTCATCAGCACCACCGCAGCCCCAGTACAGCCACACCCCGACCAGCGTTCCCTCAACGCTCTTCGCCGGAGGCAACACCGTGAAGGACATCCTGGACGCGATTCAGTCGCAGACCGCCACGTCTGCCGACTTCGCCGCTCTGCCGATCCCCGACTCGTACCGCGCGATCACCGTGCACAAGGACGAGACGGAGATGTTCGAAGGACTCACCACGCGCGAGAAGGACCCGCGCAAGTCGATCCACCTGGACGAGGTCCCGGTGCCCGAGCTCGGTCCGGGCGAGGCGCTCGTGGCCGTCATGGCCTCCTCCGTGAACTACAACTCGGTGTGGACCTCGATCTTCGAGCCGCTCTCCACCTTCGGGTTCCTGGAGCGCTACGGCCGCACGAACGACCTGGCCAAGCGGCACGACCTGCCGTACCACATCATCGGCTCCGACCTCGCGGGCGTCGTCCTGCGCACCGGCCCGGGCGTCAACGCCTGGCAGCCCGGCGACGAGGTCGTCGCGCACTGCCTCAGCGTCGAGCTGGAGTCGAGCGACGGTCACAACGACACGATGCTCGACCCCGAGCAGCGCATCTGGGGCTTCGAGACCAACTTCGGCGGCCTCGCCGAGATCGCGCTCGTCAAGTCCAACCAGCTGATGCCGAAGCCGGACCACCTGAGCTGGGAGGAGGCCGCGGCCCCGGGCCTGGTCAACTCCACCGCGTACCGCCAGCTGGTCTCGCGCAACGGCGCCGGCATGAAGCAGGGCGACAACGTCCTGATCTGGGGCGCCTCCGGCGGACTCGGCAGTTACGCCACCCAGTTCGCGCTGGCCGGCGGCGCCAACCCGATCTGTGTCGTCTCCAGCGAGCAGAAGGCGGACATCTGCCGCTCGATGGGCGCCGAGGCGATCATCGACCGCAGCGCCGAGGGCTACAAGTTCTGGAAGGACGAGCACACCCAGGACCCCAAGGAGTGGAAGCGCTTCGGCAAGCGCATCCGCGAGTTCACCGGCGGCGAGGACATCGACATCGTCTTCGAGCACCCCGGCCGCGAGACCTTCGGCGCCTCCGTCTTCGTCACGCGCAAGGGCGGCACCATCACCACCTGCGCCTCCACCTCGGGCTACATGCACGAGTACGACAACCGCTACCTGTGGATGTCGCTGAAGCGGATCATCGGCTCGCACTTCGCGAACTACCGCGAGGCGTGGGAGGCCAACCGCCTGATCGCCAAGGGCAAGATCCACCCGACGCTGTCGAAGGTGTACTCGCTGGAGGACACCGGCCAGGCCGCGTACGACGTGCACCGCAACCTCCACCAGGGCAAGGTCGGCGTCCTCGCGCTCGCCCCCGAGGAGGGCCTGGGCGTGCGCGACCAGGACAAGCGCGCCCAGCACATCGACGCCATCAACCGCTTCCGCAACGTCTGATCTCACGGAGGTTCACCGGCTCATGACTGAGCGTCAGAAGGACCGGCCGTGGCTGATGCGCACCTATGCCGGTCACTCCACGGCCGAGGCGTCCAACGAGCTGTACCGCCGCAACCTCGCCAAGGGCCAGACCGGTCTGTCGGTCGCGTTCGACCTGCCGACCCAGACCGGCTACGACCCCGACCACATCCTCGCCCGCGGCGAGGTCGGCCGGGTCGGCGTCCCGGTGTCCCACCTCGGTGACATGCGGCGCCTGTTCCAGGACATCCCCCTGGAGCAGATGAACACCTCGATGACCATCAACGCCACGGCCATGTGGCTTCTGGCGCTCTATCAGGTGGTCGCGGAGGAGCAGGGCGTGGACATCGCCACGCTCCAGGGCACGACGCAGAACGACATCGTCAAGGAGTACCTGTCCCGGGGGACGCACGTCTTCCCGCCGGGACCCTCCCTCCGGCTGACGACCGACATGATCGCCTACACGGTGTCGAACATCCCCAAGTGGAACCCGATCAACATCTGCTCGTACCACCTTCAGGAGGCGGGGGCCACACCGGTCCAGGAGATCGCGTACGCGATGTCCACCGCCATCGCCGTTCTCGATGCCGTACGCGACTCAGGGCAGGTCCCCGCCGAGAAGTTCGGGGACGTCGTGGCCCGCATCTCCTTCTTCGTGAACGCGGGAGTCCGCTTCATCGAGGAGATGTGCAAGATGCGGGCGTTCGGGCGGATCTGGGACCGGATCACGCGCGAGCGGTACGGCATCGAGAACGCGAAGCAGCGCCGCTTCCGGTACGGCGTGCAGGTCAACTCGCTGGGTCTCACGGAGGCGCAGCCGGAGAACAACGTCCAGCGGATCGTCCTCGAGATGCTCGCCGTGACGCTGTCGAAGGACGCGCGCGCCCGCGCCGTCCAGCTCCCGGCCTGGAACGAGGCCCTCGGCCTCCCCCGGCCCTGGGACCAGCAGTGGTCGCTGCGCATCCAGCAGGTCCTCGCCCACGAGAGCGACCTCCTGGAGTACGAGGACATCTTCGCGGGCTCGCACGTCATCGAGAAGAAGGTCGACGAGCTGGTCGCCGACTCCTTCGCCGAGATCGACCGGATCCAGGAGATGGGCGGCGCGATGGCCGCCGTCGAGTCGGGCTATCTGAAGTCCCAGCTGGTCTCCTCGCACGCCGAGCGCAGGGCGCGGATCGAGGCCGGCGAGGAGAAGATCATCGGTGTGAACTGCTACGAGGGCACCGAGCCGAACCCGCTCACCGCCGACCTGGACACCGCCATCATGACGGTGGACCACGGGGTCGAGGCGGGCGTGATCGCGGCCATCGATCAGTGGCGCACCACCCGTCAGGAGTCGACGGACCGCCAGGGCATGGGCGACCCGTTCCACTACCCGACCACCCGGCAGGCCCTGGACCGCCTCAAGGAGGCCGCCGAGGGCACGGAGAACCTCATGGAGGCCACGCTCGAATGCGCCCGCGCCGGGGTCACGACCGGCGAGTGGGCCGGGGCGCTGCGCGAGGTGTTCGGCGAGTTCCGGGCGCCCACGGGCGTCTCCTCGGCGCCGGTCGCGGTGACCGCGGAGGAAGGCACCCCTCTCGCCCTCGTCCGCGAGAAGGTCCGCCGCACCGGGGACGAGCTGGGCGGCAAGCTCCGCCTGCTGGTCGGCAAGCCGGGCCTGGACGGCCACTCCAACGGCGCCGAGCAGATCGCCGTCCGCGCCCGCGACGCCGGGTTCGAGGTGGTCTACCAGGGCATCCGCCTCACCCCCGACCAGATCGTGTCCGCCGCGCTCGCCGAGGACGTGCACTGCGTCGGCCTGTCGATCCTCTCCGGGTCGCACGCCGAGCTGGTGCCCGATGTCCTCGAACGGCTCCGCGAGGCGGGCGCCACCGACATCCCCGTGATCGTCGGCGGCATCATTCCGAACGCCGACGCCGAGGAGCTGAAGCGGGCGGGTGTCGCCGCCGTCTTCACCCCCAAGGACTTCGGCATCACGGAGATCATCGGCCGTATCGTCGACGAGATCCGGAAAGCGAACCACCTCGACCCGTTGGAGGTCCCCGCATGACCAGCCCCGTCAACCGTCTCCGGCCGCGCCGCTCCTGTCTCGCGGTGCCGGGAAGCAACCCCCGCTTCCTGGAGAAGGCCCAGGGTCTGCCGGCCGACCAGGTCTTCCTCGACCTGGAGGACGCCTGCGCGCCGCTCGCCAAGCCGGAGGCGCGGCACACCATCGTCAAGTTCCTGAACGAGGGCGACTGGACGGGCAAGACGCGCGTCGTGCGGGTCAACGACTGGACGACCGAGTGGACGTACCGCGACGTCGTGACCGTCGTCGAGGGCGCCGGCCAGAACCTCGACTGCATCATGCTGCCGAAGGTCCAGACGGCCGACCAGGTCGTCGCCCTCGACCTGCTGCTCACGCAGATCGAGAAGACGATGGGCTTCGAGGTCGGCAAGATCGGCATCGAGGCGCAGATCGAGAACGCCAAGGGCCTCAACAACGTCAACGCGATCGCGGAGGCCTCGCCGCGCATCGAGACGATCATCTTCGGCCCGGCCGACTTCATGGCGTCCATCAACATGAAGTCGCTGGTCGTCGGCGAGCAGCCGCCCGGCTACGGCGCGGACGCCTACCACTACATCCTGATGAAGATCCTGATGGCGGCCCGCGCCAACGACCTCCAGGCGATCGACGGCCCCTACCTCCAGATCCGCAACGTGGACGGCTACCGCGAGGTCGCCCAGCGCGCCGCGGCCCTCGGCTTCGACGGCAAGTGGGTGCTGCACCCGGGCCAGGTCGAGGCGTCGAACGAGATCTTCTCGCCGTCCCAGGAGGACTTCGACCACGCCGAGCTGATCCTGGACGCGTACGACTACTACACGTCCGAGGCGGGCGGCAAGAAGGGCTCCGCGATGCTCGGCGACGAGATGATCGACGAGGCCAGCCGGAAGATGGCCCTGGTCATCTCGGGCAAGGGACGCGCGGCCGGCATGCGGCGCACGTCGAAGTTCGAAGCCCCGGAGGCGTGACGACCATGCAATTCGGCCGCACCTACGAAGAGTTCACCGTCGGGGACGTCTACAAGCACTGGCCAGGGAAGACGGTCACCGAGTACGACGACCACCTCTTCTGCCTGCTGACGATGAACCACCACCCGCTCCACCTCGACAGCAACTACGCCGAGAGCACGACGGACTTCGGCAAGAACGTCGTCGTGGGCAACTACATCTACTCCCTGCTGCTGGGCATGTCGGTCCCGGACGTGTCCGGCAAGGCGATCGCCAACCTGGAGATCGAGTCGCTGAAGCACGTGGCGCCGACCTTCCACGGCGACACGATCTACGGCGAGACGACGGTCCTCGACAAGACGCCGTCGCGGTCCAAGAGCGACCGCGGGATCGTGTACGTCGAGACGAAGGGCTACAAGCAGGACGGCACGCTCGTCTGCGTGTTCCGCCGCAAGGTGATGGTGCCGACCGAGACGTACATCAAGGAGCGCGGCGGCGAGCAGCCCGGCCGCCCGGAACTTCGGGAGAGCAAGTAACCATGAGCCGACTCGCCCAGACCCACGGCCTCAACGACGTGCAGCAGGAGATCCTCTCCACCGTCCGGGACTTCGTGGACAAGGAGATCATCCCGGTCGCGACCGAGCTGGAGCACCGCGACGAGTACCCGCAGGAGATCGTCGACGGGCTCAAGGAGCTGGGCCTGTTCGGTCTCATGATCCCCGAGGAGTACGGGGGTCTGGGCGAATCGCTGCTCACGTACGCGCTGTGCGTGGAGGAGATAGCGCGTGGCTGGATGTCGGTCTCCGGCATCATCAACACCCACTTCATCGTCGCCTACATGCTGAAGCAGCACGGCACGCAGGAGCAGAAGGAGCACTTCCTGCCGCGGATGGCGCTCGGCGAGGTGCGCGGCGCGTTCTCGATGTCCGAGCCGGGCCTCGGTTCCGATGTGTCGGCGATCACGTCGAAGGCGGTCAAGGACGGCGACGAATACGTCCTCAACGGCCAGAAGATGTGGTTGACCAACGGCGGAACGTCAACGCTTGTGGCGGTTCTCACGCGAAGTGACGAAGGTCATCCCGAAGGCACGGCCCCGCACAAGTCGATGACCACCTTCCTGGTGGAGAAGGAGCCCGGGTTCGGCGAGGTCCGGCCGGGTCTGACCATCCCCGGGAAGATCGACAAGATGGGTTACAAGGGGGTCGACACCACCGAACTCATCATGGACGGGCTACGTATTCCAGCCAATCGTGTGCTGGGCGGCACCACCGGCCGAGGGTTTTACCAAATGATGGACGGTGTCGAAGTCGGGCGGGTGAATGTGGCGGCGCGTGGCTGCGGCGTCGCACAGCGTGCATTTGAGCTGGGTGTCGCTTACGCCCAGCAACGTCACACTTTCGGGAAGGCCATCGCCCAGCACCAGGCGATCCAGTTCAAGCTGGCCGAGATGGCTACCAAGGTGGAAGCCGCCCATGCGATGATGGTGAATGCAGCACGCAAAAAGGACTCCGGGGAACGAAACGACCTCGAAGCGGGAATGGCCAAGTACCTGGCCTCCGAATACTGCAAAGAAGTCGTGGAGGACGCGTTCCGCATTCATGGCGGCTACGGGTTCTCGAAGGAGTACGAGATCGAGCGCCTGTACCGTGAGGCTCCGATGCTGTTGATCGGCGAAGGTACCGCCGAGATCCAGAAAATGATCATTGGACGGCGTCTGCTCGAGGAGTACCGGTTCCAAGGCTGAGTCCACCCGAAGTGTCCTCATTGGGGGTGTTTTCTTCGCGAAGAAGATCACACCCCGTAGGCACTCTTCGGCCGAGCCTCACAGCCTGATGTCGCTTCCTGGCTTGCCCAGTTGTGGCTCGCAACCGATACCATCCCGGGAAAAGCCGCCGTCCCCCCGTAACCAGCGCGGCCTCATCCGCTACGAAGGTCATCCATGCCCCACAGCCAAACCTCTGCACCACGCGACGGCTTCCTCGGTGGTCGCCTTGCGCGCGGAGCATCGCCGTGGCTTCTTCCGACCGTCGCCACGGCCGCACTGAGCCTGGCGCGCTCGCGTCGTTCCAGGAAGGCAGCAGCACTCGCCGTCCCGACCACCGCTCTGGCGGCCGGCATGCTGTGGTTCTTCCGCGACCCCGAGCGCGAGATCGCCCCGGGCCGGGTCATCTCCCCGGCCGACGGTGTGGTGCAGAGCATCATGCCGTGGAAGGACGGTCGCACCCGTGTCGCGATCTTCATGAGCCCGCTGAACGTGCACGTGAACCGCGCTCCCCTCGCGGGCACGGTGACGTCGGTCGAGCACATCCCCGGTGGCTTCGTTCCCGCCTTCAACAAGGAGAGCGAGAACAACGAGCGGGTGGTGTGGCACTTCGACACCGAGCTCGGTGACATCGAGATGATCCAGATCGCCGGTGCCGTCGCCCGTCGTATCGTTCCCTACATCCCTCAGGGCACGAAGGTCGAGCAGGGCGAGCGCATCGGGCTGATCCGCTTCGGGTCGCGCGTCGACATCTACCTTCCCGAAGGGGTCGAGGTCGACGTCGAGGTCGGCCAGAAGACGACAGCGGGGGTGACTCGCATTGACCGTGACTGATCCCGAGGCCCAGACCTGGGCGGGTGACACAGACGCCGTCGACGGGGGTGACGACGCGGAGGAGATGCCGCTCTCACTGCGCCTGTCGATAGCGGACACCCTGACGCTCGGCAACGCCACGTGCGGCTTCATGGCGGTCTACTTCACGACGACCGGCATCCTGATCCCGCACATCCAGGGCAGCAACGACTCCGGCATGGCGCGGCACTCCGCCGCGACCGCCGTGATCCTGATGCTGGCCGCCGCGATCTTCGACCTGTTCGACGGTCTGGTGGCCCGCAAGCTGCGTTCGTCGCCGATGGGCGCGGAGCTGGACAACCTCTCCGACCTCATCAGCTTCGGCCTGGCGCCCGCCTACTTCGTACTCGTCTACGGCATGGTCGCCGACGACGCGCACCAGAGAGTGGCGGCGGTGGGGGCCATCGTGGTCCTCCTGGCGGTCGTCCTACGCCTCGCGCGCTTCTCGTGCGTGACGGTGAAGGACGGCACGTTCCAGGGCATGCCGTCGCCGTTCGGCGCGCTGACGGTCGTCTCGATCGTCCTGCTGGAGCTGCCCTTCGTGGCGACGCTCCTCGCGATCATCGGCACGGCGTGGCTGATGGTGAGCCGGGTCGAGTACCCGAAGCCGCGCGGCCGCCTCGCCGTCGCGATGCTGTCGTGGATCGTGCTGAGCATGGCGCTGCTCGCGGCCTGGGCGTTCGACGCCCCCGGCGGCCAGCTGCTGCTCCAGACCGGCTGTGCGCTGCAGCTGGTGCTCGGCGCGGTGATCCCGCTGTTCGCCACGGCCCGCCGGGTGAACAACTTCCGCGACAACCGTCGCGAGGCGCGGGCGACGCAGCTGCCGTAGTCCCGTACGACGTGAGAAGGGCCCCGAACCGGTCGGTTCGGGGCCCTTCTCGTGTGCGGGGCCGGGATCAGCCGGCCGACGGCGCGTAGTCCTTGGCCTCGTCGGCCTCGCCCGCCTCTCGGACGACCTTCATGCCGCCGACCGCCGTCTTGTCGGGCTGCAGGATCACCGACTGGCGCGAGGACGGGGCCTCGGGGTCGGTGAAGTCCTGCGCGGTGCCGAAGCCGTTGTCGAAGGACTTCAGGGTCAGCAGCGCCTTGTCGACGCCCTCACGGGTGAGGTCCTTGTCGGCACAGGCCTTCTTCAGGGCGTCGCCGAAGGCGGACGCGGCGGTCCAGCCGGCGACGACGCCGTTGTCCAGGGAGTCCTTCGGGTACGCCTTCTTGTAGTCGGCGACGAGCTTCTTCGCCTGCGCGGTGTCCGCGCCGATGGGCAGCGACGGCGAGGCGACCCAGTAGTTCTTCTCCAGGGCCGGTCCGGCCTGGGTGGCGAGCAGCTGGGGCGCGAACGCGGAGTTGTTGCCGATGATGGGCGCGGCCAGCTTCGCCGCCGCCGCGACCCCGACGAGGGAGGCCGCCTGGCGCGGGCCCGCACTGATCACGATGCCCTTGACGCCGGCCTTCTTCAGGGCGGCGACCTGGGCGGTCATGTCGTTGTCGGTGGGCTTGATCTTCTGCTCGACGACGGTGAGCCCGGCCTTCTCGGCGATGAACTTCGAGCCCTTGAGCGCGTTCTCGCCGTAGTCGCCCTCGAAGTAGACGTGCCCGAGCTTGTCGCCCTTCTTCAGGCCCTTCTCCTTGATCAGGAAGTCGACGGCGTTGATGGTCTCGTAGTCGTACGTCGATCCGATCACGCGGACGTAGGGGTCGCCGAGGAGGTTCGCCGACCAGGCCTGCGGCAGCACGAGGGCCTTGTCCTGGCTGATGCGCTTCTCGACCGCGGCGACGAAGGGCGAGCCGATGAACTGGGTGAAGCCGAGGACGTTCGGCTCCAGCTCGGTGTAGCCGGCGACGGCCTTCTGCGGGTCGTAGCCGTGGTCGCGGACGGTCAGCTTGAGCTGGTAGCCGCAGATGCCGCCGGCGGCGTTGGTCTGCTTCACGTAGAGCTGCTGGGCCTGCGTGACGCTCTTGCCGAGCGTGGCGTAGACGCCGGTCATGTCGGTGAGGACGCCCAGGTTGATCGTCTTGCCGGAGATGCCCTGGCCGGTCTTCACCCCGCCCGCGCTCTGCTTGTCGCCTTCGTTGTCGTCCTTCGCCTTGGAGCTGCAGGCCGCCGTGAGGGCGAGCAGCCCCGCCACGGCTGCCGCCGTGAGCGTGCGGGTACGGGTGTTCATGCGTCCTCCTGAGGGTGTTTCCGGGCGCGCCGGGCGGCGATCCGGACCAGGCCGCCGGGCAGAAAGAGGACCACTGCCACGACGGCGGCGCCGTAGAGGTAGCGGGATGCCTCACCGGGGGCGATGCCACCGGTTCCGGGAGCCGAGACGAGGGGCAGTGCGTCGCTGTAGCGGGTGAGGATCTGGGGCAGCAGCGAGACGAACGCGGCACCGACGACCGCGCCCGCCACCGAGCCGAGACCGCCGATGACGATCATGGCGAGGTATTCGAGGGAGAGCGTGATGCCGAAGTAGTCGGGGACGGTGCGCTGGAAGACCAGGGCGAGCAGCACTCCGGCGAGGCCCGCGTACATCGAGGAGAGCACAAAGACGGCTCCCCGGTAGCGGGCGACGGGCACGCCGAGGACCCCGGCGGCGATGCGGTGGTCGCGGATGGCGTTCATGGCGCGTCCCGGCCGCCCGCGCAGCACGCCGCGGGCGAAGAGCCCGCAGCCGAGCAGGAGCACGAGGCCGAGGTACCAGAGCTTCTCGGCGGAGCCGAACGGCACTCCGGCGAGGGTGAGCTCGCTGTCGTCGAAGGAGAGCCCGAAGAGGTTCATGACGGGGACGTCGCGGCCGTTGGCGCCGCCGGTGAGGTCCTCGGCGTTGAACAGCACGTGCTGCCCGATGAAGATCAGCGCGAGGGTGGCGATGCCGAGGTACGCGCCCTGGAGCCGTCCCGCGATGGGGCTGAACAGGCCGCCCGCCAGCCCCGCGAGGAGCACGGCCAGCACCGCGGCGAGCCAGGGCGGGAGCCCGAGGCCTTGGACGGTCTGGCCCTCCTCCCCCGCGAACACGCAGTAGCCGTAGGCGCCGACGGCGAGAAAGAAGGCGTGGCCCATGGAGAGCTGGCCGGTGGCGCCGGTGAGCAGGTTGAGGCCGATGGCGCCGATCGCGGCGGCCATGGCGAACAGTCCCGCCTGGAGCCAGAACCGGTCCACGTAGAACGGCAGGGCGACCAGGACGAGGGCGAGGACGCCGGCGGCCCAGGTGCGGCGGCGGGTGAGGAACGTGCGGGGCGGGGCGGCGGGGGTGGCCCGGGCCGGGGCGAGCGTGTCAGACACGGGCGAGCTCCTTGGTGCCGAAGAGTCCGGAGGGCCGCAGGAGCAGGATCACCGTCATCACGAGGTACGGGGCGAGATCGCCGAGTCCCCGTCCCATGAAGGCGAGTTCGCTCTGGTAGCCGGTGGCGAGGGACTCGGTGACGCCGACGATCAGACCGCCGACGAGGGCGCCGGTGGTGGAGTCGAGGCCGCCGAGGATGGCGGCGGGGAAGGCCTTCAGGGCGGCGAGCGAGGTGGCCCGCTCCAGGCCCGGGGTGGGGAAGACGGTCAGGAACAGCGCGGCGACGGCGGCGAGGGCGCCCGCGACGGCCCAGGCGCCGAGCGACACCCTTCCGAGCCGTACGCCCATCAGCGCGGCGGTCTCGCCCTTCTCGGCGGCGGCGCGCATCGCGACACCCCAGGAGGTGTAGCGGAAGGTGAGCAGGAACGCCGTGATGAGCAGGCCCGCGGCCACGAACGCGGCGATCCGGGTGTGCGCGATCGAGATGCCGCCGACGGTGAGGACGGCGTCGCCCCAGGGGTCGCCGAGGGTGAGCACGTCGGTGCCGAGGCGGCGGGTGAGCTCGGTGGTGAGCAGGATGTCGACGCCGATGGTGACGATGGCGAGGACGCTGTGGTCGTGGCCGCGGTAGCGGCGCATGACGAGGAACTCGACGGCGGCGCCGACGACCGCGGCGGCGGCGATGCCGACGCCGAGCGCGGGCCAGAAGCCGATGTCGTCGTGGAGCGAGGCGGTGACGTAGCCGCCGGCGAGCAGCAGGGAGGCGTGCGCGAAGTTGACGACCTCGGTGGCGCGGAAGATCACGACGAAGCCGAGGGCGATCAGGGCGTAGACGGAGCCCATCGAGACGCCGTTGAGGAGCAGTTCGAGGAAGGTGGTCATGCGGCGTTCTCCGGTTCGTCGGGGGCGCCCAGGTAGGCCTGGATCACCGCCGGGTCGTTCTGGACGGTGGCCGGCGGTCCCCCGGCGATCCGCTTTCCGAAGTCGAGGACGGTGACCTCGTCGGCGAGGCGCATGACGACTCCCATGTCGTGTTCCACCAGGACGATCGAGATGCCGAGGCTGTCGCGGACGCCGGCGATCACGGCGGCCGTGCGGCGCCGCTCGTCGGCGGTCATCCCGGCGACGGGCTCGTCGAGGAGCAGCACCTTCGGCTCCATGCACAGGGCGCGGGCCAGCTCGGCGAGTTTCTGCGCGCCGTAGGGCAAGGCGCCGGTCGGCGTGTCCAGTTGGTCCGCGATGCCGACGAACTCGGCGATCTCCCGGACGCGTTCGCGGTGCGCCCGTTCCTCCCGGACGGCGGCGGGCAGCCGCAGCCCCGCCGCGACGAATCCGGCCCGGGTCAGCCGGTGCCGCCCGAGCAGCAGGCTGTCGGCGACCGTGGTGCGCGGCGGCAGCGCGAGGTTCTGGAAGGTGCGGGCGACGCCGAGCGCGGCGATCCGGTGCGGGGGCAGTCCGGTGAGTTCGGTGTCGCCCAGGTGGACGGTGCCGGAGGTGGCCCGGTACACCCCGGACAGCACGTTGAACGTGGTGGACTTGCCTGCGCCGTTGGGCCCGATGACGGCGTGCACGGTGCCGGGCCCGACGGTGAACCCGATCCCGTCGAGCGCGGTGAGCCCGGCGAACCGCACGGTCAGGTCCCGGACGTGAAGCGGCAGTACGTCATTCATCGCGGCCTCCTTCGACAGCGCCCCGAAGGGGCGCGGGGAACTGCGCGAGGCAGGGCCACCGGCCGCCGGACGCGCGACTGCGCACAGGGGCAGACGATCCGCTCACCGGTCGCCACCTCCCCAGGCCCGCAGCACGGGCGCTTCCCGCACCCCACCGGACGCGTCGGCGACGGCGTCCTCGTCGACGACCCCGAGATAGCGCCGCCGCACCTCGTCGGACCCGGCCAGCTCGTCGGCGGGCCCGTGCAGCGCGACCTCCCCGACATCGAGCACGTACGCGTACGAGGCGAGACGCAGCGCCAGCGCGGCGTTCTGTTCGACGAGCAGGACCGAGACCCCCTGGGCGTTGATCTCCCGGATGGTGTCGGCGATGCGGGCCGCCATCAGCGGGGCAAGCCCGAGCGACGGCTCGTCGAGGAGCAGCAGTCGCGGCTCGGCCATGAGGGCGCGGCCGACGGCCAGCATCTGCTGTTCGCCGCCGGAGAGCAGTCCGGCCCGCTGCTGGGCCCGGTCGGCGAGGACCGGGAAGAGGTCGTGGACGCGGCGCAGGGCCGCGGCCTTCGCGGCCCGCGAGCCGGTCGAGCCGAGGGCGCCGGCGCGCAGGTTGTCGGCGACGGTCATCCGGGCGAACACCTGACGCCCCTCGGGGACCTGGCAGACCCCGGCGGCGACGATCCGGTCGGGGCTGAGCCCGCTGACGCGCCGCCCGCCGAACCGCACCTCGCCGGACGTCACGGCGCCGCCGTGGAAGTCGAGGGTGCGCGAGATCGCCCGCAGCAGCGTGGACTTGCCCGCGCCGTTGCCGCCGAGCACGGCGACGACGGCTCCCCGCGGCACGTTCAGCGTCACGTCGCGCAGGGCGCGTACGGGCCCGTAGCCGACGGATACGCCGTCGACCGCGAGCCCGCCTGCTTCGTTTGCATCGGTCGTATCGGTCACTTTGTGTGTCCCTCCCTGGACCGGTACGGGACCGGTGGCGCTCACGACAGCACCGCGCGGGCGGCCCGTCCACGGACTGCCGGGGAAACGCTGCGCAGGCCCAGCGCCCGCCCGTCCCGGTTGTGCGCGCGCACAAGACCCCGTGTCAGGGGCCTGCCGGACGGGCGCCGGGGATGGCATCCTCCGCAGCAGCGAACGAGTCCTTTGCCGTCGCTTTACGGGCTGTTGGGGAGGGACGATGGGCGGACGCAAACACCGCACCGGACAGGACTGGAAGCTCCTCAGGGAGGCGTGCACGACCCTTCTCGACCGGGTGCCCGAGCTGGTCGACGAGCATCTGCGGCAGCTGTTCGCGCACTCGGACGTCTACGCGCGGGTGCTGCCGTACGACGCCCAGTGGCGGGAGGCCGAGGAGGCCATCCGGATCGGCGTCGAGACGATCACGGCGCCGCGGGAGGCGCCCCGGCGGGATCTGGCGTACGCGGAGGAGGCGGGCCGGCGCCGGGCGGGCCAGGGGCTGCCGCTCGACCTGCTCGTGCACGCGTACCGCAACGCGGGCTATCTGGTGTGGGACGCGCTGATGGAGAGCGCGGGGGGCGAGCCGGAGCGGCTGAAGGCCCTGATGCGGTCGGCGACGATGGTGTGGGCGGCGGTGGACGCGCAGGCCGCGGCGGCCTCGGAGGCGTACCGGGCGACGGAGCTCGAGCTGCGGCGCCGTACCGACGAGCAGATGCAGGCGCTGCTCGACGCGCTCCTGGAGGGCCGTCCGTCGCCGGGGCTCGCCGCCCGGGCCGCGGCCGGGCTCGATCTTCCCGAGCACGGTCCGTACGCCGTGGTCGTGCTGCGGGTGGAGCGCCGGGACAGCCGGGAGACGTTCCATCGCCGGGTCCAGGATCCCGACTTCCGGTTCGTGTGGCGCATGCGGGCCGACTGCGAGGTCGGCGTGGTGGCGCTGGGCGCGGGGCGCACCCTCGACGACGTGGCGGTGCTGCTCGACGGGCGGTGCCCGGGGCCCGGGGGGCTGAGTCCGGTCGTGCGCGGTCTGGGGGAACTGGGGCATGCCCGGCGGCTCGCCGAGCTCGCCCTGCGCACCTGTCCTGCGGACACCACGGGTGTCGTCCGGCTCGATCACCGGATGCCGACGGCGCTCGTGGTCAGCCAGCCTGACCTGGCGCAGCGGCTCGTCTCCGGCGTGTTCGGTGAACTCCTCGCGCTGGAACCGGCCGATCGTGCCGTGCTGCTGGAGACGCTGGACGCGTGGCTGGCGTGCGAGGGGTCCGCCGGGCGGGCGGCCGGTCGTCTGTACTGCCACCGCAATACGGTCTTCAACCGGTTGCGGCGGCTCGAGCAGTTGACGGCGCGGTCGTTGTCACGGCCGCGGGATCTCATGGAGATGACCTTGGCGCTGGACGCGTACCGGTTGTCGTCGGGGGCCGGGGCCTCTTAGGGGTTGTCGGTCGAGCGCGGCCGGTGGGGGGCTGGTCGCGCAGTTCCCCGCGCCCCTTAACGGGCTGCCGGTCGACTCACGGCCGGTGGCCGCTTCTCGCGCAGTTCCCCGCGCCCCTGAAACGAGCTCCGCTCGTCCAGGGGCGCGGGGAACTGCGCGAGAAGCCCCACCGGCCGTCAGCCGGACGACAAGCAGACGATCCGCTGATCCGATCGGGGGACCCGTCCGCGATGCACGGCCGGGGCTGCGGCACCCCCTGAACTAGGCTCGGGATCGCCCCTGCCGACCCCCGGAGGGGCTGGCGTGAGACGGAGCGTGGCCCGTGACGAATCAGGCGGTCGAGGAGCCCTCGGGGCGAGCCCGAAAGCGGCGCCGCACGCGCGGGGGTCTGGACTTGACGGCCCCTCAGTTCCTCGGGCGCGGCCGCGAGTTGAAAGAGCTGCGCGCCGACATCGAGCGCGCCGGCCTGGACACCCTGTCGGGCCGCAAGGCGCCCAGGGCCCGGGTCCTGCTCATCGCGGGCCGCCCCGGAACCGGCCGCACCGCACTCGCCGAGGAGCTGCTGCGCCAGATCGCCGACCGCTACCCGGACGGCGCGCTCCGGGCCCGGCTCACCGCGCCCGACGGCACCCCGGTGCCGACCGAGCGCGTCGCCCGCGAACTGCTGGACGAGCTCGACCTGCCCGCACCGCCCGGCGAGTCCGCCGACGATCTGACGGAGCGGCTGCGTGAGGGACTGTCCGTGCGCCGGGTCGTCCTGCTGCTCGACGACGCGAGCGGCGCCGAGCAGGTGGACGAGCTGCTGCCCGAGACCCCGGACTGCCTGGTCGTGGCCGTCGCCGAAGGCCCTCTCACCGGCATTCCCGACGTGCGGCCCTGCACGATCGGCGGTCTCGACACCAAGTCCGCGGTCGAGCTGCTGACCCGGCACACCGGCTCCGTCCGGATCACCTGCGACCCGCGCTCCGCCGAATCCCTGGTGGAGGTGTGCGGATCGGAGCCCGCGGCGCTGGAGATCGCAGGCGGCTGGCTCGCCGTACGGCCGAAGGAGTCCGTCGCCGACCTCGCCAAGCAGTTGCACGCGCTGGACGGCGACGGCCCGGCCCTCGCCCGCGTGTTCCGGCACTCCTACGCGTCCCTTCCGGGGCCCGCCGCCCGGATACTGCGATACCTGTCCCTCGCGCCCGAGGGGTACGTCGACCCGCACACCGCGTCCGCGCTCGCCGGGTGCTCGGTGTCCGCCGCCCGCACCACGCTCGACGACTTCGTGACGCTCGGGCTCGTCCGGGGCGTCGCCTCCGAGCTGCCGCAGTACGAGGTGCCGGGCTGTCTGCTGCCGTTGCTGCGCGGGCTCACCGAGACATTGGACCGGCCCGGCGAGGTGCAGCTGGCCCGCGCCCGGATGCTGGAGCGCACGGTGCGGCTGCTCACGTCCTGCCGCGCGATCACCGAGCCCGACGGCTCCCCGGCGCGCAAGAAGCTCGCGGGGCTGCCCAGCGCGCTGCGGTTCGCGAATCCGGAGGTGGCCGCGGAATGGCTGCGGGTACGGCAGCCCACCCTGCTCGCGGCGGCCCGGCTGGCCGTGGCCGACGGCGACCTCGACACCCTGGCGCGGCGCCTGATGGCGGCCCTGACCCGGGCCCTGGTCGCGCACCGCGGGCCCGAGGACGCCGCCGCCGAGCTGTACGGCATCCACCGGCTCGTCCTGGACGTCGCCGAGCGCCGTGACCTGCCGCGCGAGAAGGCCGCGGCCCTGCTCAATCTCGCCGACCTCGACGCGCGGACCGGACGTACGCAGGAGGCCCTGGCCCGCTACCGGTCCGCGCTGGACGCCGGACGGGCGGCCGGCGACCCCTACGCGACCGGCCGCGCGATGGAATCCGTAGGCGGTACCTACCAGGAGCTGGGGGACTGGCACCGGGCCGCCGACTGGTACGGCCGGGCCCTCGCCCAGCGGCTCACCCGGGGCGAGCGGTCGGACGCCGCGCGGCTGCACGGCCGGATCGCGGCGGTGCACACGTACGCGGGGCGCTACGGCGACGCGCTGCGCGGCTGGCGGTCGGCCGTGGCCGGGTACCGCAAGGAGGGCGACGTCCGGTCCCAGGCGCGGGCCCTGAGCGAACTGGCGCGCGTGCAGGAGTACGCCGGGCGTCCCGAGGACTCGCTGTACACGTGCCAGGAGGCCGTCGAGTGGGCCCGGCAGGCCAAGGACGTACGGCTCCAGGCGGCGCTCCAGGTGCGGCTCGCGGACACCCTGGAGCGGCTCGGCGACCCGGCCGCGGCCAAGCTGCACCGCAGTGCCGCCGAGCGCATGCTGGGAGAGGAACTCGCACCGGCGCCGTCCGCGGACACCGAGACCACCGCAGGCGCGAAGGACAGTCCGGAAGCAAACCCATCGGAACAAGCCGCTAACGCCTACGAAATCCGTAGTGCATCCTCTGAAGATTGATGCATCGAAAGGCTAGACAGCCGGAAGACCTTCATTAGACTGGCTCCGCCGCGTCCTTCCGCGGTGTCTCCCGGTGCGCCCCTCGGGGCACTGGTATGTAGTGCATTGCCCGAAACATCCCCTGAGCCAAGGACCGTGATCGACGATGAAGGTCGGCATCCCCCGCGAGGTCAAGAACAACGAGTTCCGGGTGGCCATCACCCCCGCCGGTGTGCACGAGCTGGTGCGCCACGGGCACCAGGTCCTCGTCGAGCAGAACGCCGGTGTGGGTTCCTCGATCACGGACGCCGAGTACGTCTCCGCCGGCGCGCAGATCCTCGGCACCGCCGACGAGGTCTGGGCCACCGCCGACCTGCTCCTGAAGGTCAAGGAGCCGATCGCGGAGGAGTACCACCGCCTCCGCAAGGACCAGACGCTCTTCACGTACCTGCACCTCGCGGCCTCCAGGGAGTGCACCGACGCGCTCCTGGAGTCGGGCACCACCGCCATCGCGTACGAGACGGTCGAGACCGCCAACCGCGCGCTGCCGCTGCTCGCCCCGATGTCCGAGGTCGCGGGCCGCCTGGCCCCGCAGGTCGGCGCCTACCACCTGATGGCCGCCAACGGCGGCCGCGGCGTGCTGCCGGGCGGTGTCCCGGGCGTGGCCGCCGGCAAGGCCGTCGTCATCGGCGGTGGCGTCTCCGGCTGGAACGCCGCGCAGATCGCCATCGGCATGGGCTTCCACGTGACCCTGCTCGACAAGGACATCAACAAGCTCAAGGAAGCCGACAAGATCTTCGGTACGAAGATCCAGACCGTCGTCTCCAACGCCTTCGAGCTGGAGAAGGCCTGCCTCGACGCCGACCTCGTCATCGGTGCCGTTCTGATCCCCGGCGCCAAGGCGCCGAAGCTGGTCACCAACGAGCTCGTGTCGCGCATGAAGCCCGGAAGTGTCCTTGTCGACATCGCGATCGACCAGGGCGGCTGCTTCGAGGACTCGCACCCGACCACGCACGCCGAGCCGACCTTCCCGGTCCACAACTCGGTCTTCTACTGCGTCGCCAACATGCCGGGCGCCGTGCCCAACACGTCGACGTACGCGCTGACCAACGCGACGCTGCCGTACATCGTCGAGCTCGCCAACCGCGGCTGGGCCGAGGCCCTGCGCCGGGACGCGGCCCTGGCCCTGGGCCTGAACACGCATGACGGCAAGGTCGTTTACAAGGAGGTCGCCGAGGCCCACGGCCTGGACCACGTCGAGCTGGAGACCCTCCTGGGCTGACGCCCCGACCGTCTCCCCGCCGACCGCCCGCACCGGGCGCGCGTCAACGGGAGTCGTCAATCTCACGCCTACGGCCGGACCTTGCGAGGGGTCCGGCCGTACTTTTGGGGGCACGGCGGGCGCGTCGGCACGGTCAACTCGCGGCGAACGTAACCCTTTAACCGATTCGCGCCCCTGCGAAACCCGCCGAAGAACCGTCATACGCCCTTGACATGAGGGTGTTCTTCGCTCGCTGAAGTGCCGACACATCGTGCCGGGTCCGGCGGATTGTGTTGCTGCGGAGTGGTGACACGCCATAGAGTCGCAAACCGTCGGCATGGTGCCACGCTGACCTATCGATAAATGTTCCTGGTCACATCCAAGGAGGTAAGACGACTTGTGAATGAGTCGACATTTACTCCCGGAGGTGGCCAGCCAGGCGGACAAGGACCCGCGGGGCTTCAGGCTGTCGGCTCCGTCGCTGTACGTACCTTCGCGGCCCGCCAGAGTGGCTATCGGGGCATCTCATCCCAGAGCCCCCAGCAGTTGCCGACGCAGACAGCACACCAGAGCATGGATGGCCATCACGTGAACGCCATGGCCGGCGACCGAAGTGGCGACACACACAGCCACTTCGCCGACTACGACGAACTGTCCCCCGAGGGACACTTCTACGACCCAGACGCCGAGTACGAGCCCGATCCGGAGTACGCGGCCACGCTCGCGCCCGACGCTGCCCGGCAGCGCCGTGAGCGCATCGGCCCGACCGGGCGGCCGCTCCCGTACTTCCCGATTCCAGGACCGCTGACCGACCACGGTCCGGCGAAGATCATCGCGATGTGCAACCAGAAGGGCGGCGTCGGCAAGACCACGTCGACCATCAACCTGGGTGCGGCACTCGCCGAGTACGGCCGCCGGGTCCTGCTCGTCGACTTCGACCCGCAGGGTGCCCTGTCGGTCGGGCTCGGCGTGAACCCGATGGAGCTCGACCTCACGGTCTACAACCTGCTCATGGAGCGGGGGATGTCCGCCGACGAGGTGCTGCTGAAGACGGCCGTTCCGAACATGGACCTGCTGCCCAGCAACATCGACCTGTCCGCCGCCGAAGTGCAGTTGGTCAGCGAGGTCGCGCGCGAGTCCACGCTGCAGCGGGCGTTGAAGCCGCTGATGGACGACTACGACTACATCGTGATCGACTGTCAGCCCTCGCTCGGCCTGCTGACCGTGAACGCGCTGACGGCCGCCCACAAGGTGATCGTCCCGCTGGAGTGCGAGTTCTTCGCACTGCGCGGTGTCGCGCTGCTGACCGAGACCATCGAGAAGGTCCAGGAGCGGCTCAACCCCGAGCTCGAACTCGACGGCATCCTCGCCACGATGTACGACTCGCGGACCGTGCACAGCCGTGAGGTGCTCGCACGCGTCGTCGAGGCCTTCGACGACCACGTGTACCACACGGTCATCGGCCGGACCGTCCGCTTCCCGGAGACCACGGTCGCCGGTGAGCCGATCACCACGTACGCGTCCAACTCCGTCGGTGCCGCCGCCTATCGCCAGCTCGCCAGGGAGGTGCTCGCCCGGTGTCACGCCGAGTGAGTCTGCCGGGGGCCGACGAACTGTTCCGTACGACCGGGGGCATGGCACTGCAGGCGTCGTCGCCGAGACGTGGGGCGAACGGTGAGGCACGCGTGCCCGCGCCGGCCGGGGAGAGCGACGAGGCGGCCGCCGCGTCGTCGGCCCCGGAGGAGGGCGAGGGCGAGTCCACGCCGTCCGCCGAACACGCCGCCGCGGACGCGGAGTCCGACTCCGGGTCGCGCGGCCGGTCCGCCGCCGCGGAGCCCGCCGAGAAGGCCGCACGGCGCTCGTCCGCCGGTGCGCAGGAAGGTTCTGGCGGGTCGGGCCGGGGGACGGGCCAGGCCCGTCGTCGCGCCCGCGCCGCGAACCGGCGGCCCAGCGGCCGTGAGCGGCACGACGAGAAGATCACCGTGTACGTCTCCGCCGAGGAGCTGATGGACCTGGAGCACGCGCGCCTGGTGCTCCGCGGCGAGCACGGGCTCGCCGTGGACCGGGGGCGGATCGTGCGCGAGGCCGTCGCCGTGGTCCTGGCCGACCTGGAGTCGCGCGGCGACGCCAGCATTCTCGTACGCAGGCTGCGCGGGCGGTAGCCTCCGGCTTTGTGGCCGTGAACGATTCCTCCTCCCTTTCGCCCGACCGGGGTGCGCGTCGGCGCGCCTTGGGGCGGGGGGCGCTGGCCGCGCCGCCGGAGGCGGAGCCCGAGGCCGCCGTGCCCGCTGAAGAGGCCCCCGCCCAAGAGGTCCCTGCCGAAGAGGTTCAGGACGACGGCCGCTTCAAGGTGCGGCTCGCCAACTTCGAGGGGCCCTTCGACCTGCTCCTGCAGCTGATCTCGAAGCACAAGCTGGACGTCACCGAGGTCGCCCTGTCGAAGGTCACCGACGAGTTCATGGCGTACATCCGCGCCATGGGGCCCGACTGGGACCTGGACCAGACGACGGAGTTCCTCGTCGTCGCCGCCACGCTGCTGGATCTGAAGGCCGCCCGGCTGCTCCCGGCCGCCGAGGTCGAGGACGAGGGCGACCTCGCGCTCCTGGAGGCCCGGGACCTGCTGTTCGCCCGGCTGCTCCAGTACCGCGCGTACAAGGAGATCGCCGACATCTTCACCCGGCGCATGGACGACGAGGCGCGCCGTTACCCGCGCACCGTGGGCCTGGAGCCGCACTACGCCGAGCTGCTGCCCGACGTCGTCATCAGCATCGGCGCCGAGGGCTTCGCCAAGCTGGCCGTGAAGGCGATGCAGCCGAAGCCGAAGCCGCAGGTGTACGTCGAGCACATCCACGCCCCGCTGGTGAGCGTGCAGGAGCAGGCGGGCGTGGTCATGGCGCGGCTGCGGGAGCGGGGCGAGGCCAGTTTCCGCGAGCTGGTCGCCGACACCGACGACACCCTCACCGTCGTCGCGCGGTTCCTCGCGCTCCTGGAGCTGTACCGGGAGAAGGCCGTCGCGCTGGACCAGGAGACCGCGCTGGGCGAGCTGCTCGTGCGGTGGACCGGCGGCGAGGGCGACGAGCGGCCGGTGGTGACCGACGAGTTCGACCGGGCCCCCGAGCCCGTCGACGACAAGGAGAGTGCGCGATGAGCGTGGACGGCGCGACCGGTGTGGAGGGGCTCGACCTGAAGCCCGCGCTGGAGGCCGTCCTCATGGTCGTCGACGAGCCGGCCACCGAGGACCACCTCGCCAAGATCCTGCAGCGGCCCCGGCGGGCCGTCGCCGACGCGCTGCGGGCCCTCGCCGACGAGTACACCGTGCAGGGACGCGGCTTCGAGCTGCGGCTCGTGGCCGGCGGCTGGCGGTTCTACACCCGGCCCGAGTACGCGGCCGCCGTGGAGGGCTTCGTCCTGGACGGGCAGATCGCCCGGCTGACGCAGGCCGCGCTTGAGACCCTGGCCGTGGTCGCGTACCGCCAGCCGGTCAGCCGGTCCCGGGTCTCCGCCGTGCGCGGAGTGAACTGTGACGGGGTCATGCGCACCCTGTTGCAGCGGGGTCTGGTGGAGGAGGCGGGCGCGGAACCCGAAACAGGTGCGATCCTGTACAGGACGACGAACTACTTTCTGGAGCGGATGGGCCTGCGCGGCCTGGACGAGCTGCCGGAACTCGCGCCCTTCCTCCCCGAGGCGGACGCGATCGAGGCGGACACGCTGGAGGGGGTCCCGTCGTTCGACCCGGACGCACCCGATGCGCCGGGCCCGCAGTACACCGACGACACAGCCGACTAACGGAAATTTGATGCGAAGCAGCAGCGGCAGGAACAGCAGCGGAAACAACGGCGGGAGCCGTGGTGGCAACAGCGGCGGCCGCGGCGGGAGTGGCGGCGGCCGGGGCAACCCCCGCGGCGCCGGCAACGACCGTGACGACAAGCAGGGCGGCAGCGGCCGCCCGAAGAAGCCGCGCCCCGAGGAGCGGCGTTACGACGTGGGCCCCGGCGGCACGCAGGACGGCCCGAAGACGGGCCGCGGCGCGTCGGCGCGCGGCGGTGCCAAGGGCGGCCCCAAGCGCGGACAGCAGTCCTCGCAGGGCCGTGGGCGCTGGGTCCCGGCGACCTCGCGCGAGTACGAGGCGCGCGCCGAGGAGCGCAACCGCGAGCGGTACGCGGGCAAGACGAAGATGAACCTCCCGAAGACCTTCCCGGGCGCCGAGCAGGAGGGCGAGCGGCTGCAGAAGGTGCTGGCCCGGGCCGGTTACGGCTCGCGGCGCGCCTGCGAGGAGCTGGTCGATGAGGCCCGTGTCGAGGTCAACGGCGAGATCGTCCTGGAGCAGGGCCTGCGCGTCGACACGGAGAAGGACGTCATCAAGGTCGACGGCCTGACCGTCGCCACGCAGTCGTACCAGTTCTTCGTCCTGAACAAGCCCGCCGGCGTCGTCTCCACGATGGAGGACAACGAGGGCCGGCAGAACCTCGGCGACTACACGAACAACCGCGAGACGCGGCTGTTCCACGTCGGGCGGCTCGACACCGAGACCGAGGGCGTCATCCTGCTCACCAACCACGGTGAGCTGGCCCACCGCCTCACGCACCCGAAGTACGGCGTGAAGAAGGTCTACCTCGCGCACATCGTGGGCCCGATCCCGCGCGACCTGGGCAAGCAGCTCAAGGACGGCATCCAGCTGGAGGACGGGTACGCCAAGGCGGACCACTTCCGCGTCGTCGAGCAGACCGGCAAGAACTACCTGGTCGAGGTCACCCTGCACGAGGGCCGCAAGCACATCGTGCGGCGGATGCTCGCCGAGGCCGGTTTCCCGGTCGACAAGCTGGTGCGGGTCGCTTTCGGCCCGATCACGCTGGGCGACCAGAAGTCGGGCTGGCTGCGCCGCCTGTCCAACACCGAGGTCGGCATGCTGATGAAGGAAGTCGACCTCTAGGCCGACTCCGGACACAGATCCCCCAAGGGGTTGTCGTGAGTGACCCCCTCCTTTAAAGTCTCTTAGACCAATAAGGGAGGGGGTCGCCGTATGTCCGTGCAGGGCTACGACAAGTACGCCTACGAACCGTTCGCCGTCACCGTCGACCTGGCCGTCTTCACGCTCAGGTCCGGGCGGCTGCACATTCTGCTCGTCGAGCGCGGCCAGGAGCCGTACGCGGGGCGCTGGGCGCTGCCCGGCGGCTTCCTGGAGCCCGACGAGGCCGCCGAGGAGGCGGCACGGCGCGAGCTGGCCGAGGAGACCGGTCTCGACGATGTCGCCGGGCTCCACCTGGAGCAGCTGCGCACCTACAGCGAGCCGGGCCGCGACCCCCGGATGCGCGTCGTCTCGGTAGCCTTCGCCGCCCTGGTGCCGGACGCGCCGCAGGCGCAGGGCGGCGGAGACGCGGCGCGGGCCGCCTGGCTGCCGTACGAGGAGGGGGCGGGCGGCGCGTACGGTCCGCTCGCCTTCGACCACGACCGGATCCTCGCCGACGCCCACGAGCGGATCGGCGGCAAGCTGGAGTACACCTGCCTCGCCACCGCGTTCTGCCCGCCCGAGTTCACGCTCGGCGAGCTGCGGCAGGTCTACGAGGTGGTGTGGGGGACCGAGCTCGACCCCGCGAACTTCCGCCGCAAGGTGCTCGCCACCCCCGGCTTCGTCGCCCAGATCCCCGGCGCGTCCCGGCTCACCGGAGGCCGCGGCAAGCCCGCCGCGCTGTACCGGGCCGGCGGCGCCGGATCCCTCCACCCGCCGCTGCTGCGGCCCGCGCCCGAACCCGTGCCCGACGCGAAGAAGGGTCCTTCCTCATGACCGAGCGTGCCGCCGCCGGATCGCTTCTCGGGCTGGCGCTCGGGGACGCGTTCGGCGCCCCGGTCGAGTTCAACGACGTACCGGCGATCCTGGCGATGTGCGGGCCGTGGCGGGAGATGAAGCTCCCCGACGACGGGCCCGTCGCCTGGATCACCGACGACACGCAGATGGCGCTCGCCGTGGCGCGGGCCGGGGTTCCCGCCTCGCCCGGGGAGTACGCCGACGCCCTGCGCCGCGAGTTCATCGCCTGGAACCGCTCGCCCGACAACAACCGCGCCCCCGGCAACACCTGCCTGCGCGCCTGCGACCTCCTGGAGGACCCGCGCCGCGACTGGCGCGACGCCAGCCAGATCCACTCCAAGGGCTGCGGCGCCAACATGCGGGTCTCGCCGCTCGGGCTCCTGCCGGGCCTCGACGACGAACAGCGCGCCGGGGCGGCCCAGTTGCAGGCCGCGCTCACCCACGGGCATCCGACCGGGCTCGCCGCGAGCGACCTGACCGCGCGGGCCGTGCACCTCCTCGCGCAGGGCGCCGACCCCACCGGGCTCGTCGGTCGGCTGCGGTCCTACGCGCTGGAGAACCGCACCCGGTACCACGAGCGCTGGCTCGGCGACCTGTGGCGGCGCTCCCAGGATTCGGGCCCCGAGGAGTTCATCGCGCGCGGCTGGGACGAGTGCCTGGGTGTCCTGGAGCGGCTGGAGGCCGCCCTGCGCGACGCCAATCCGGAGGTCGACCCCTGCCTCGCCACCGGCGCGGGATGGATCGCCGAGGAGGCCCTCGCCACCGGGCTGCTGTGCTTCCTGCTGTTCGTCGACGAACCCGCGCTCGCGCTGCGCCGGGCCGCCTGCACCTCGGGCGACTCCGACTCCATCGCGGCGCTGGCCGGCGCGTTCGCCGGAGCCCGGCTGGGCGCGGACGCCTGGCCTGCGGCCTGGGTCGACCGGATCGAGCACCGGGACGAGCTGATCGGGTTCGGGGCGCAGTGGGACGCGGGGTGAGGTGACGGGGCGGCGGGGCTCAGGCGACGGCCGAGGCGCGGCGGGTGCGGAACAGGAAGTCCTCGACGATAGCCCGGTCCGGATCGGGCGGGAGCGGGGAGCGGTCCGCCGCCGCGTCCGCCTCCTCGGTCAGCCGGGCCATCCTGCGGTCCACCTCGGCCCACGGGACCTCGCCCCGCTTCACCGCGAGCAGCGCGTCGCGGTCCTCGCCGACGTCGATCCGCAGCTCGCCGGTGCGCAGCAGGTCGCGGCTCGACGTCAGCAGCCGCAGCAGGTGCATCGCGTGCTTCCAGCGCGGGGCGCCGTGGACGCGGACGTCGGCCTCCAGCTTCTTGTGCTGGCCGGCCGCGTACCGGGCGAACGTCTCGTGCGCCCGGCGCGAGAGGAACGCCCCGCGCAGGGCGAGCAACTCCTCGCCCGTCGGCGTCAGCCGCTCGACCAGAGGGGAGTGCAGGCACTCCAGGATGTTGGGGTTGGCGCGCAGCGCCAGTTCGCAGAAGCGCTCCAGCTCCCAGGAGAACTGCTCGTCGGCCGGCCCGTCGACGTGCGTCGGCGGCTTGTCGAAGTGCCAGAACAGCGGCGTCGGCGCGAGGAACACGCCCCGGCGGTCCGTGTCGCTGCCCTCGGTGGCCAGGCCGAACGCGCGCGAGCCCATCACGCAGGCGTAGACCGTGTGGTCGCGGACGAGGTCGTGCGGGTTCATGCCGTGAGCGTAGGCCGCCGGTCAGCCGAGCGTGATCGAATTTCCGCTGACCCCGATGCGGCGGGGCGGCAGCGGGCGCGGCGCGGGTCCGGCCGCGACCGAGGCGTCCGCGATCCGGTACTTCGAGCCGTGACAGGGGCAGTCGATGGTGCCGCCCGCGACGCGGTTCACCGTGCAGCCCTCGTGCGTGCAGATCGCCGAGAACGCCTTGAAGTCCCCCTGGGCGGGCTGGGTGACCACGACCTTCTCGGCGGCGAAGACCCGGCCGCCGCCGACCGGGATGTCCGAGGTCTTCGCCAGCACGACCGGGGACGACGACCGCGGGGACGCTTCCGCGGGCGGTGAGGTCCGCGCCGTCCGGGTCCCGCCGCTTCCGCCCCCGCTCTCGTCGCCGTACTTGCTGCACCCGGCCGCGAGCGCCGCCGCGCCCGCCACGAGCACGCTCCTGCGCGAGGCCGCGCGCCGACTGGTTGTCATGTCGTCACCCCCACCGTGCGGAAGAACCACAGCGCCGACGTCAGCCACAGCAGCGTCAGCACCGCGAAGACCAGGCCGCCGACGACCGGCAGCAGCCAGCCCGGCAGCCGCTCGGCCCGGAGCAGCAGCATCTTGGCGCTGAACGCCCCGAAGAAGAAGCAGCCGAGCAGCGAGTGCCACAGGACCCGGGCCGAGTACGTCTGAAAACCGAGCGCGTACAGGCAGTGCACCGCCACCGGGACCGCCACGAGGAACGCGATCCGGCCCGACCAGCGGTGCAGGGCCGGCGCCCAGGGCGGGCCCGGCAGCTTCCCGTACACCATGAAGGCGGAGCCGACCTGGACCAGCGCGAAGGCGAACGCCACCGTCGCGAGCCAGGACTTCACCGCGCTCGTGCTGGTGAACCCGGCCAGGTTGAACGCCGTGCCCGCCGGGTCGTGCACCTTGCCGTACGCGCCGAGGGCCACCGCCACCGCGGCCGCCACGACCGCGGGCACCAGATAGCGGGCCGGGCCCGGGGCGCGGTGGCCGGGCACCGGGCTCGGGAAGCTCTGCGTCGGGGCGTTCGGGTCGACGGGCATGGCTCACCCCTCCGGGAGCGGTCGGGGGACGACGGGACGCGCGGTCAGCCGCTCGCCGTCGACGATGACGGCGCCGGTCTCCGGGTCGATCCGGGGCGCGGCCCGCGGTACGCCGTCGCGCTCGAGGACGCCGACCTGCCGGCCGTCGGGCAGCACGATCCAGCCGCCGTCGATCCGCGCGCCGCGCACCTCGGTGGTGGCCCGGTACAGGCCGGACGGCTTGACGGCCTTCCTCGCCGTGAAGGCGGCGGGCCGGTCGCCGGTCTCGACGGTGCCCCGGATCCGGTCGCCCTTGAGCGTGCCCGTCAGCTCGGCGCCGTGCGCGCCGCTGAGCCTCAGGGAGCCGTCGTCCCCGACGGGCCCCTTCAGCCACGACTCCTTCGTGCGGCCGTCGCAGTAGTACGCGATCGCCCTGTCGCCCCGGACGGAGACCGAGACGGCGGCCGTGCCGTCGTCCGTGCGGCCCGCGTAGGCGGACTTCCCGCCCGCCGTCCGCGAAGGGCTCGGCCGCACGGACGGGCTCTCGGTGGCCGGGGACGCGGCGGGCGTGTTTCCGGGCGGCGCCCCGGCCTCGCCCGTCGTGGCGTTCAGCGACAGCATGACCAGGCCGAGCGCCAGCCCGGCGAACAGCGTGAAGAGGGGTCCTGAGCGCTTCATCTGCGAGCCTCCCCCGAGGCGCGGCGTGCGGCCGACTCTTCATGACAGCGGACCCGCGGCGCCGCGTCCAGGGGACGACCGGCCCTCCTCCGGCCGAGTGGCGCCCTGGTGCGCTTCGGGTGACATTGAGGTGGTTCGCGTTTCCCCGAGCCCGAAAGGCACCCCCATGGCGGGCAACGATCTCGGAAGTCTGCTCGGCGGTCTCCTCGGCGGAGGCGGCCAGGGCGGCTCGTCCGGCACCGGCAACATCCTCGGCCAGGTCCTGAGCTCCGTGCTGAGCAGCAAGACGGGCGGGGGCGGCGCCGGAGGGTCCAATCCGCTCGGCGGCCTGATGGACATGATCACGAAGTCCGGCCTGGTCAGCCAGGACCAGCTCGACTCGTGGGTCGGCACGGGCAGCAACCAGCCGCTCGACGCCGACCAGGTCAAGCAGGCCATCCCCGACGAGACCCTCGACCAGGCCGCCGCCGACGCGGGCATCAGCCGCGACCAGGTCGCCGACCAGGTGGCGCAGCAGCTGCCGCAGCTCGTCGACCGGATCACCCCCGACGGGCAGGTGCCGGCCGTCTCCCTGGAGGAGCTGGCGAAGCAGCAGAACCTCTGACCCACCCGTATCGCGGCGCGCGGCCCCCGTCTCGGCAGACGGGCGCCGCGCACCCGTGCGTGCGGGCCCAATTACGCTGGAGCGGACAGACATACGTACACAGGCAAGGAGCATCGTCGTGGCGGTACGAGCGGTCCGGGGCGCCGTCCAGCTGGAGCGGGACGCGGCCGACCACATGGACGAGCAGGTCGGTGAGCTGCTCACCGCCGTCCTGGAGCGCAACGGTCTGACCGCGGACGACCTGATCTCCATCTGGTTCACGGCCACGCCCGATCTGCACTCCGACTTCCCGGCGGCGGCCGCCCGCAAGCTGGGCGTCGACGGCCTGGCCGACGTGCCGCTGATCTGCGCCCAGGAGCTGGAGATAGCCGGCGCCATGCCGCGCGTCGTCCGGCTCCTCGCGCACATCGAGACCGACCTGCCCAAGTCCGAGATCGCGCACGTGTACCTCGGTGCCGCGGCCGCCCTCCGCAAGGACATCGCCCAGTGAGAACCGCACTCGTCATCGGCACCGGCCTGATCGGCACCTCCGCCGCCCTCGCCCTCGCCTCGCGCGGGGTCACCGTGCACCTCGCCGACCACGACCAGGCGCAGGCCCGCACCGCCGCCGCGCTCGGCGCCGGCACCGACGAGCCCCCCGAGGGCCCCGTCGACCTGTGCGTCGTCGCGGTGCCGCCGGCGCACGTCGCCGCCCAGCTCGCCGACGCGATGCGCGCCGGGGCGGCCCGCGCGTACCTGGACGTCGCCAGCGTGAAGGGCGGCCCGCGCCGCGAGCTGGAGGCGCTCGGCCTCGATCTGACGCCGTACATCGGTACGCACCCGATGAGCGGCCGCGAGCGCAGCGGACCGCTCGCCGCGACCGCCGACCTCTTCGAGGGCCGCCCCTGGGTTCTCACGCCGACCCGGGACACCGACACCGAGGTCCTGAACCTCGCCCTCGAACTGGTCGCCCTGTGCCGCGCGGTCCCCGTCGTCATGGACGCCGACGCCCACGACCGGGCCGTCGCCCTCGTCTCCCACATGCCGCACCTGGTCTCCACCATGGTCGCGGCCCGGCTGGAGAACGCCGAGGAGAGCGCCGTCCGGCTCTGCGGACAGGGCATCCGCGACGTGACCCGGATCGCCGGCTCCGACCCGCAGATGTGGATCGACATCCTCTCCGCGAACCCCGGACCGGTCGCCGACCTGCTCTCGGCGGTCGCCGGGGACCTGGAGGAGACCGTGCAGGCGCTGCGCTCCCTCCAGTCCGCCGACGACGCCAAGCGCCACGAGGGCGCCGAGGGCGTCGAGACCATGCTCCGCCGCGGCAACGCCGGACAGGCCAGGGTGCCCGGCAAGCACGGCGCCGCCCCGGCCGCGTACGAGATCGTCGCCGTACTCATCTCCGACCAGCCCGGCGAGCTGGCCCGCATCTTCGCCGACGCCGGCGCCGCCGGGGTCAACGTCGAGGACGTCCGCATCGAGCACGCGACCGGGCAGCAGGCCGGTTTCGTGCAGCTCATGGTGCAGCCCGCCGCCGCCCCGAAACTCGCCGCGTCCCTGCGCGAGCGGGGCTGGGCCATGCGCCAGTAAAAGGCGCCTGCCAGAGCCAGTAACCTTGTGCGGGGCGTGTCCGCGCCCCGTACGCATGCCCCCGTGCACTGAGAAAGGTGTCCGTCACCCATGGAAACCCCGGCAGCTGTCATCGTCGCGATCGACGGACCCTCCGGCACGGGCAAGTCCAGCACCTCGAAGGCCGTCGCCGCGCAGCTCGGTCTGAGCTACCTGGACACCGGCGCCCAGTACCGGGCGATCACCTGGTGGATGGTGAACAACGGCATCGACCTGACCGACCCGACCGCGATCGCCGCGGTCGCCGGCAAGGCCGACATCGTCTCCGGCACCGACCCGTCCGCGCCCACCATCACGGTGGACGGCACGGACGTCGCCGGGCCGATCCGCACCACCGAGGTCACCTCGAAGGTCAGCGCCGTCAGCGCGGTGCCCGAGGTGCGCGCCCGCATCACCGACCTCCAGCGCTCCATCGCCAAGGGCGCCGAGGTCGGCATCGTCGTCGAGGGCCGGGACATCGGTACGACCGTGCTGCCCGACGCCGACCTCAAGATCTTCCTCACCGCCTCGCCCGAGGCCCGCGCCGCCCGCCGCTCCGGTGAGCTGAAGGGCGCCGACGTCAAGGCGACCCAGGAGGCCCTGGTCGCCCGTGACAAGGCCGACTCGAGCCGCAAGACGTCGCCGCTGGCCAAGGCCGGGGACGCCGTCGAGGTGGACACCACCGAGCTCACGCTGCAGCAGGTCATCGAGTGCGTCGTGACGCTGGTCGAGGAGAAGCGGGCGGCGAAGTGACGGACGCGCCTTCGGTCCGCGGGGCCGAGGTCGGGCGGCGGATCGGCGTCGGCCTGATGTACGGGCTGTGGAAGCCGCGCGTACTCGGGTCGTGGCGGGTGCCCGCCGCCGGCCCGGTGATCCTCGCCGTGAACCACTCCCACAACGTGGACGGCCCCATGGTCATGGGTGTCGCCCCGCGCCCGACGCACTTCCTGATCAAGCAGGAGGCGTTCATCGGGCCGCTCGGCACCTTCCTCGAAGGCATCGGGCAGCTGAAGGTCGACCGCACCAGCGCCGACCGGACCGCCATCACGCGCGCCCTCGACGTGCTGAAGGACGGGGGAGTGCTCGGCATCTTCCCCGAGGGCACCCGCGGCGACGGCGACTTCGCGTCGCTGCGCGCCGGACTCTCGTACTTCGCCGTGCGCAGCGGGGCACCGATCGTCCCGGTCGCCGTCCTGGGAAGCACGGAGAAGCGCGGACGGTTGATAAAGGGGCTGCCTCCCCTCAGGAGCAGGGTCGACGTCGTCTTCGGCGACCCCTTCGAAGCGGGCGACGGCAGCGGACGGCGTACGCGCAAGGCGCTCGACGAGGCGACCGTGCGCATCCAGGAGCGGCTCACCGGCCACCTGGCGGACGCCAGGCGCCTGACCGGGCGCTGAGCGAGACTTTCAGTAGTGCACCGGCCTCCGACCGAGACGGCGCACCGATCACCACGAATGAACGACGAGGTACGGACTTCATGAACGACCAGATCCAGCCCGAGGGCTCCCCGGAGCATGAGCACGGGGCGCTCGGCGACGCCGAGTACGCGGAGTTCATGGAGCTCGCCGCCGAAGAGGGCTTCGACATCGAGGACGTCGAGGGCGCCATCGAGGAGGCGGGCCACGGCCCGCTGCCCGTGCTCGCCGTCGTCGGCCGCCCGAACGTCGGCAAGTCGACCCTGGTGAACCGCATCATCGGCCGCCGCGAGGCCGTCGTCGAGGACAAGCCGGGCGTCACCCGCGACCGCGTCACCTACGAGGCCGAGTGGGCGGGCCGCCGCTTCAAGCTCGTCGACACCGGCGGCTGGGAGCAGGACGTGCTCGGCATCGACGCGTCGGTGGCCGCGCAGGCCGAGTACGCGATCGAGACCGCCGACGCCGTCGTCTTCGTCGTCGACTCCACGGTCGGCGTCACCGACACCGACGAGGCCGTCGTCCGGCTGCTGCGCAAGGCCAAGAAGCCGGTGGTGCTCTGCGCCAACAAGGTCGACGGCCCGTCCGGCGAGGCCGACGCCACCGCCCTGTGGGCGCTCGGCATCGGCGAGCCGCACCCGGTCTCCTCGCTGCACGGCCGCGGCACCGGCGACATGCTGGACGCCGTCATCGAGGCGCTGCCCGACGCGCCGCAGCAGACGTTCGGCGCCACCGGCGTCGGCGGCCCGCGCCGCATCGCGCTGATCGGCCGCCCGAACGTCGGCAAGTCCTCGCTGCTCAACAAGGTGGCGAACGAGGACCGCGTCGTCGTCAACGAGCTGGCGGGCACCACCCGCGACCCGGTCGACGAGCTGATCGAGCTGGGCGGCGTCGTCTGGAAGTTCGTCGACACGGCGGGCATCCGCAAGCGCGTCCACCTCCAGCAGGGCGCCGACTACTACGCCTCGCTGCGCACCGCCGCCGCCGTCGAGAAGGCGGAGGTCGCGGTCATCCTGATCGACTCCTCCGAGTCCATCTCCATCCAGGACCAGCGGATCGTGACGATGGCCGTCGAGGCGGGCCGCGCGATCGTCGTCGCGTACAACAAGTGGGACACCCTCGACGAGGAGCGCCGCTACTACCTGGAGCGCGAGATCGAGACCGAGCTCGGTCAGATCGCGTGGGCGCCCCGGGTGAACGTGTCGGCACAGACGGGCCGGCACATGGAGAAGCTGGTCCCGGCGATCGAGACGGCGCTGGCCGGCTGGGAGACCCGCGTCCCCACCGGCCGGCTGAACGCCTTCCTCGGCGAGCTGGTCGCCGCGCACCCGCACCCGGTCCGCGGCGGCAAGCAGCCCCGCATCCTGTTCGGAACGCAGGCCGGTACGAAGCCGCCGCGGTTCGTGCTGTTCGCCTCCGGGTTCATCGAGGCCGGTTACCGCCGCTTCGTGGAGCGTCGGCTGCGCGAGGAGTTCGGCTTCGAGGGAACGCCGATCCACATCTCCGTCCGGGTGCGGGAGAAGCGCGGCCGGAAGAAGTAGCGGCTTCGCCGGGGCGCTCTCAGTGCTCGCGGCGCGGAGCGGGCGGCAGTGCGGCCGGGAGGTGACCTCCGTGGCCGTGCTGCCGCCCGTTCGTCTGTGGCTGCCAGGGCTGGTGCTGGTGGGCCGACGGGTAGTGCGGGGTGTGGTGGCGTGCGCCGTAGGGGCCGGTCCCGAAGCCGGTGAATCCGAGCTCCTCCTCGCCGCTGCGGTCGCCGGGCAGCGCCCGGAAGGACCTCAGGTATTCCGCGTAGAGGGCGTCGTAGATGGGCGTGGCCGAATGGCCGCCCGAAGAGCCGCCCGAGTAGCCGGTCGCGTAGCCGCCTGTGTGACCGGTCGCGTGGCCGCCCTGGTGGTCCTCCGCGGGGCGCATCGACGGGATCTGGCTGGGGTACGGCTGACGCCGCCCGGACATGGTGGGGTCGTATGGGTGCACGTAGGTGCCAACGACCCGGATCCGCTACGGATGCGCCCTTGGCCTCGGCTTTTGCGGGGCGTCAGGAGGGTGACCGGCGCATTCGTGAGGGTCCGGGCCGTCGGCTCTACGGGGTGCGGACAGGCTCAGGTGCCCGCCAGCGGGAGCGCGGCGGCGACCAGCCGGCCGTTCGCCGCCGCCTTGTCGAGGGCGTCGCGCAGCAGGTCCTCGCGCGGCTGGCGGCCGATGGAGCCGGCCGGGGCGGCGAAGATGAGCACCTTCTGCGTCTTGTTGGCCGCGGCCCGCCAGCCCTCGGTGACGAGGAGCGGCTGGTGCGCCTGCCACCAGGCGACCTGCGAGGGCGCGCCGCCGGTGCCGGGCTGGAGGACGGCGTGCAGCTGGCCCATGGCGAGCAGCACCGACCAGCCCTCGAGGCCGCGCGGCGCCTCCTCCAGGCTGGTCACCGGCATGTAGCCCTGCTCGATCAGGAGCGGCAGGAAGTCGTCGCCGGAGTCGGCGCCGGGCCGGGCGATGGGGCCGGTGGGCTCCACGACGAGCGCGGGGTGCAGCTCGCCCGCGATCAGGACGAGGCCGCTGGTCACACCGAGCACGGCCTGGGACGGCGCGGCGCCGGGAACCTGATCGGGGGTGCCGGGAGCGTCGGCGACGGAGCGGACGGCGCCCTGCAACTGGTCCTCGGCGACCCGGACGACCTGCGAGGGCAGGCAGGCGGCGTGGGCGAAGGCGAGCACGGCGGTCTCGTCACCGACGAACAGGACGGTGCTGGTGCGCTCCTGTTCCGAGTCCCCCGCGGTGCGGCAGGACGTGCAGTCGTAGCTGCCCGGGACGTTGCCCCCGGCGAGCAGCCGGTCGGCTTCTTCGTCGCCGATCTCGGCGCGTACGTCGTCACTGACGTCGAGCAAGCGCGGCACGGGTGGCTCCTCAGGGTCGGGCGCCCCGCAGGCGAGTGCCGTGCGGGGACAGAGAGTGCTGATAAAGGGACAACGGGTGATCTGTGGCAGGAGTCACGCCCGGAACCGAACGGAATTCACCCATCCGAAGCGCACGGTGAGAGTCATGGCGGAATGCGTCACTCCATGCCAACTTCTTTTATTTCCAAGCAAGTTGAGTGGGTGAAGTGGGTCACAGATCCACGAGTGGCCAGGTCGACAAATCCTGAAATCAGCTAATGAAGTGGGTGGCCTGAATGCGTCGCTACTTCGGGTAACGAGCGACTGGCCTGGAGTGACGGAAGGCCGGTTGATGCCGCGCTCCTCCGCTGCCTAGATTCCTCCGCCGTCTGCAACGAGCAGTCCACGAGAGGGATTACTCATGTCCGTGCCGATTCGTACGGCTCGAACTACAGCGGTTCTCGCCGGGGCGGCCCTGTTCGCCCCGCTCGGTCTCCTGACGGCGGCCGGCTCGGCCCACGCGGCCGACTCCGGCGTCTGGGACCGCATCGCCCGCTGTGAGAGCGGCGGCAACTGGCACATCAACACCGGCAACGGCTACTACGGCGGGCTCCAGTTCTCCGCCGGCACCTGGCGCGCGTACGGCGGAGGGGCCTACGCGTCGACCGCCGACCGGGCGTCGAAGTACCAGCAGATCGCCGTCGCCGCCAAGGTGCAGCGCGCGCAGGGCTGGGGCGCCTGGCCCACCTGCTCGGCCCGCGCGGGCGCCTACGGCAGCGCGCCGTCGGGCGGCTCGGCCCCCGTCGTGACGGAGTCCGCCCCGAAGGCCGCGACCCCCCAGCGGTCCCCGGGCCACGCCGACCGCGGGACGTCCCGCGGGACCTCCCGCGGCGGCGGGTACGTCGTGCGCGACGGCGACACCCTCGGCCGGATCGCGGCGGCCCACGGCACCAGCTGGCAGCGTCTGTACACCGTCAACCGGTCGGTCGTCGGTGGCGATCCGGACCTGATCCTGCCGGGCCAGCACCTGCTGATCCGGTAGGCGCAGAGGGTGGTGCGCCGTGGTCCCGCCCGCTCGGTCCGCCGACCGGGTGGGGCCACGGTCCGCGCGGCGCGGCACAGCGGCCCGCCCCTGGCCCGCTGCTTAGCGTGACGCGATGCGTCTGCTGCCCCCGCTGCTCCCGGCGTCCTGCGCCCTGCTCGCCTCGCTGCTCGCCGTGGCCGTCGCGCCGGCGCCCGCCCTGGGCGCGGCCCACCGGCCGCACACCGTCGTCAAGCCGGCCGACTGCACCAAGGGCACCTGGCCGTGGGACTGCCTCGCCCAGTGCGAGAGCGGTGGCCACTGGGACGCGAACACCGGCAATTCCTACTACGGCGGGCTCCAGTTCTGGCAGCCGACCTGGGAGGAGCACGGCGGCCTCGCGTACGCCCCGCGCGCCGACCTCGCCACCCGCGCCGAACAGATCGCGGTCGCCGAGGAGGTGCTGCGCACGCAGGGCTGGCAGGCCTGGCCCGCGTGCGCGAAGAAGTACCGGCTCCACGGGCGCGTGCACAGGGTGAAGAGCGGGGAGACGCTGACGTCGATCGCCCGGCGCCTCAAGGTCAAGGGCGGCTGGCAGGCGCTCTACGAGGCGAACCGGGACATGATCGGGCCGCACCCCGACCGGCTGAACGTGGGGACGATGCTGGTCATCCCCGAGGGCCGGCCGACGGGTCCGAAGAAGACCGCCGCGAAGAAGCGGCCGGCCGCGAAGAAGAAGACGGCTCGGCCGGTGGCGAAGACGACCCGGACGCCTCGCCGCTGAACACCACGGTCCCGCGCCGAAGCCCGTAGGCCGGGGACTGCCGCACCTCACCTCCCGTCCGGCGGATCGCACACCGGGCACGGGCCGAGACCGCCCGCGGCGATGGCCTGGCCGTCCGCCGGCACCGCCTGCGGCTTGCCCTCGACGAGCGGACAGTCGGCGCGGTGCCAGAGCGTTCCGCCGGGGACCGTCAGCAGCTTCCCGGCGGTGGCGGGCGGCTCGACCGCGACGAGCAGCTCGTACAGCTCCGCCACCCGGGCGGCCATCAGGGTGTTCCTGCCGTACGTGAGCAGGACCGCGCCCGCGATGATCAGGGCCGAGCCCGGCACCGTGCACGAGGCCAGATAGGGCAGCTGGCGCGCGGCGTGGCGTTCGCCCGACATCCCGTACCAGCCGATGACGCACAGCACCGCGCCGACGGCGAGCGTGGCGAGGCCCGTCCACAGCACGGGGTGCAGGTCGGATGCGCGGGGCCGGACTGTCCGCATGGGTGGCTCCCCACCGTCGTCGTGTCGGGTGTCCGCCGAAGCCGTTCCGGGCGGCCGTTTTCGGTCGTATCCGGTCGTGTCCGGCTCTGTATGGCTTTGTCGACCGATTGCCTTGCACTATGCCTTCTGGAGGCCAACCCTGAAAGTTCCGGGCGAGGTTGGGGCCCGGACCGACATCCGGTGGTGATCCAGTTGATGCTCGGAAACAGGATCGTGGCGGTCCGGCACGGCCGGGGCGCCGCCCTCGTCGCGGTGCTCGCCCTCGGGCCCGCGCTGGCGGCGTGCGGCGGTTCGGGCGGCGGCTCGCCCACCCCGACGACGCACCGGCCCACGCCGACCGTGACGACGACCGCGACCGGGACCGCGCCGGCCGATCCCGCCGCCGCGGAGAAGCAGATCAAGGCGAACTGGCAGAAGTTCTTCGATCCGGACGTGCCGGTCGACCAGAAGGCCGAGCTCCTGGAGAACGGGTCGGCGATGCAGAAGGTGCTGGAGGGCTTCGGCGGGGACGGGCGCGGTGGTCAGGTGCGGGCGGAGGTGACGAAGGTCGACTTCACCTCGCCCACCTCCGCCGACGTGACGTACTCGCTCTCCTACAAGGGAGCCACGTTGCTCCCCGGCGCCAAGGGCACCTCCGTGGAGCAGGGCGGCGTCTGGAAGGTGTCCGTCAGGACGCTGTGCGCGCTGGTGCGGATGAGCGGCAACGAGTCGCCGGGCGCGGGCTGCTGATGTGCTTGCCGCGGGCATGACCCGACGTGGTCGGGTCACCCAGGGCGGTGACATGAACGACACGTGCTTTGACGTTCCGCAGCTTCCCCACCAGCCAAGACGTGACCCTGATGGACAAAGTGGCCAATTGGTTCCTCATATTGCCTACCAATAAGGCAACTGTTCTGGAACAAGATGATGATGATGAACAACCCTCGGCCGGGCATCTCTGTCTAACCATCTGGTAGGCGGAGGACACGGATTGAACCGACAGAACAGACGGTCCGGACTGTCCGCGCGGAATGGTGGGATACGGGGACGCATGCAGATTTCTTTCCTGATTCACAACGCGTATGGGATCGGAGGGACGATCCGCACCACGTACAACCTCGCCAACACCTTGGCCGAGCAGCACGACGTGGAGGTCGTATCGGTCTTCCGGCACCGCGACGAGCCGGTGTTCGCGCCTGACCAGCGCGTCCGGGTGCGTCACCTGGTGGACCTGCGCAAGGACTCGCCCGGCTACGACGGCGGCGACCCGGCGTTCGGCGAGCCCGCGACGGTCTTCCCGCGCCACGAGGGCCGCTACGAGCAGTACAGCGCGCTCACCGACCGGCGCATCGCCGAGCACCTCGCGAGCGTCGAGGCGGACGTCGTCGTCGGCACCCGGCCGGGGCTCAATGTGCACCTCGCCAAGGAGACCCGGCGCGGCCCGCTGCGCGTCGGCCAGGAGCACCTGACGCTCGACACCCACACGCCGGGCCTGCTGCGCCAGCTGCGCAAGGTGTACCCGCGCCTGGACGCCCTGACCACCACCACGGAGGCCGACGCCCGCGCGTACCGCGACCGCATGCGGCTGCCCGGGGTCCGGATCGAGGCGATGTCCAACCCGGTGCCCGCTCCGGGCATCACCCCCGCCGACGGCGACGCCAAGTGGGTCGTGGCCGCCGGGCGGCTCGCCCCCGTCAAGCGGTACGACCTGCTGATCAGGGCCTTCGACAAGGTGCGCGCCGAGCGCCCCGACTGGCGGCTGCGGATCTACGGCGCGGGCCGCCAGAAGGACAAGCTGCGCACCCTCATCGACCAGCTCGGCCTCTACAACCACGTCTTCCTCATGGGCCCCGCCAACCCGATCGAGCCGGAGTGGGCGAAAGGTTCCGTCGCGGCCGTGACCTCGACCTTCGAGTCGTTCGGCATGACCATCGTCGAGGCCATGCGGTGCGGGCTCCCGGTCGTCGCCACCGACTGCCCGCACGGGCCCGGCGAGATCATCCACGACGGGATCGACGGCCGCCTCGTCGAGGTCGGCAACGTCGACGCGATCGCGGGCGGCCTGCTGGAGCTCATCAACGACGACAAGCGGCGCCAGGAGATGGCGGCGCGCGCCCTCACCAGCTCCGAGCGGTTCGACCCGGCCCGGATCGCCGAGCGCTACGAGTCGCTCTTCGGCTCGCTGACCGGACGCGGCGGCTCCGTGAACCTGCTGCACCGGGCCCGCGGCTCCGTGCTCGGCGGCGCCTACGTCGTGCGGGACGCGAGCCGTGCCCTGTTCAGGTCGCCGGGGAAGGGGCGCACCGCATGACACCGCTGGCCACGCCCGCACCGACGTTCACGTCCGACGACAGGACCGTCCTCATGGCACCCCGCGCCGACTGCATCGCCGACTCCGCCGGAGGGCTCACCTTCGACGTCACCGACCACGGAGCGGACGGCTCCGCGTATCTCGTGCTGGTCGAGCGCGCCGGCGGCCAGGAGGTCCGGCTGCCGCTCGCCCCGGTCGGCGACGGACGGCTGCGCGCCTCGCTGCCGATAGGGGTCGAACTGGCCGAGGGCCGCTGGGACGCGTTCGCCGAGGTCGCCGGGGGAGAACCGATCCGCCTGGTGCCGGGTGTGAACGATCTGAGGTCGCTGGTCGACCGGGCGCCCAGCGGATCGCGCGGCCATGTCGCGGTCCGCATCCCGTACGCCACGAAGAACGGCAACCTGTCGGTGCGCAGCTGGCGGCGCGCACCGCACGCCGAGGCCGGTGAACTGCTCATCACCGGAACCGAGTTGAGCGTGCGCGGCCGGGTCTACGGCACGCCGGTCACGGCCAAGGCGAGCGCCGAGGCGCGGGCACGCGGCGGCGAGGGCCCCGCGCTCCGGGGCGAAGTGGACGTGGAAGGCCCCGAGTTCACCCTGCGGTTCGCGTACGAGGAGCTGTCCGAGGGGCGCTGGGACCTGTGGGTGCGGCCCGGCGGCGAGGACGGGCCCGAGGTGCGGGTGGCCCGGCTGCTCGACGACATCGCCGACAAGAAGCAGATCTTCGCCTACCCGGTGACCCCGGTCGCCGTCGCGGGCCGGGACCTGACCGCCGAGCCCTACTACACCGGGGACAACGATCTCGCGGTGGTGGTCCGCGCCGTCACGGCCTAGATCGCCGCCCCGCCGCCGCGCGGGGCACAATCGGGCCCATGCTTGAGACCTCTGCCCGGCTGCTGCGGCTGCTCTCCCTGCTCCAGGCCCACCGCGAGTGGTCCGGGCCCGAGCTGTCCGACCGGCTCGGGGTCAGTGCGCGCACCGTGCGGCGGGACGTCGACCGGCTGCGCGAGCTCGGGTATCCGGTGCACGCGAGCCCCGGCACCGGGGGCGGCTACCAGCTGGGCGTGGGGGCCGAACTGCCGCCGCTGCTGCTCGACGACGACGAGGCCGTCGCCGTGGCGGTGGGGCTGCGGACGGCGGCGGGGCAGGGGATCGCCGGGATCGGCGAGACCTCGGTGCGGGCCCTCGCCAAGCTGGAGCAGGTGCTGCCGCACCGGCTGCGCCGACGGGTCGGCGCCCTGAACGCCTACACCGTGCCCATGCTGCGCGGCGCCGGCGCCGAGGCCGTCGACCCCGGACTGCTGAGCGAACTCGCCGCCGCCTGCCGGGACTCGGAGCGGCTTCGGTTCGCGTACGTGGGGCACGGCGGCGAGCCGAGTCGGCGGACCGTGGAACCCCTGCGCCTGGTGTGCAGCGAGCGGCGCTGGTACCTCGTGGCCTGGGACGTGGAGCGGGACGACTGGCGGACGTTCCGCGTGGACCGGGTCACGCCGACACCTCCGCACGGGCCGCGTTTCCAGCCGCGTACGCCGCCCGCCGACGATCTCGCCGCGTATGTGTCGCGGGGTGTCTCCACACGCGCGTACGCGACCGAGGCCGTGGTGCGACTCCTGGTGCCGGTGGACGAGGCGCGGCAGCGGATCTCGCCGACGGCCGGGACGCTCGAGGCCGAGAGCGGGGAGACGTGTCTGCTGCGCACCGGGGCCGTCAGCCTCGATGTGATGGTCTGGCACATCGCGTCCACCGGCTTCGAGTTCGAGGTGGTCGAGCCGGCCGCGCTCATCGACACGATCAGCTCGGTGCGGGACCGTCTGGACCGTGCGCTACAGCGGTCGTCGACGAGCGGGCACCCTCCTCGAACGCCGCGAACTCCGGATGGTGCAGATCGAACGCCGGGGACTCCGAGCGGATCCGGGGCAGCGTGACGAAGTTGTGCCGGGGCGGCGGGCAGGACGTCGCCCACTCCAGCGAGCGGCCGTACCCCCACGGGTCGTCGACCTCGACCTTGGTGCCGTACTTGGCGGTCTTCCAGACGTTGTAGAGGAACGGCAGCGTGGAGAGGCCGAGCAGGAAGGCGCCGATCGAGGAGATCGAGTTGAGCGCCGTGAAGCCGTCCGCCGCCAGATAGTCCGCGTACCGGCGCGGCATGCCCTCCGCGCCCAGCCAGTGCTGCACCAGGAACGTGGTGTGGAAGCCGATGAACAGCGTCCAGAAGTGGATCTTGCCGAGCCGTTCGTCGAGCAGCTTCCCGGTCAGCTTCGGCCACCAGAAGTAGAAGCCGCCGAACGTCGCGAAGGCGACGGTGCCGAAGACGACGTAGTGGAAGTGCGCGACGACGAAGTACGTGTCCGAGACGTGGAAGTCCATCGGCGGCGAGGCCAGGATGACGCCGGTCAGCCCGCCGAACAGGAACGTCACCAGGAAGCCGACCGACCAGAGCATCGGTGTCTCGAAGGAGAGCGAGCCCTTGAGCATGGTGCCGGTCCAGTTGAAGAACTTCACGCCCGTCGGCACCGCGATGAGGAAGGACATGAAGGAGAAGAAGGGCAGCAGGACGCCGCCCGTCACGAACATGTGGTGCGCCCACACGACCACCGACAGGCCGGTGATCGCCATCGTCGCGCCGACCAGCATCGTGTAGCCCCAGATCGGCTTGCGGCTGAAGACCGGGATGATCTCGCTGATGATGCCGAAGAAGGGCAGCGCGATGATGTAGACCTCGGGATGGCCGAAGAACCAGAAGAGGTGCTGCCACAGCAGCGCGCCCCCGTTCTCCGGCTCGAAGACCACCGAGCCGAACCGCCGGTCCGCCTCGAGCACCAGCAGCGCGGCGGCCAGCACCGGGAAGGCGAGCAGCACGAGGATCGACGTGAACAGCGTGTTCCACGTGAAGATCGGCATCCGGAACATCGTCATGCCGGGCGCCCGCATCCCGATGATCGTCGTCAGGAAGTTCACCGAGCCCAGGATCGTGCCGAACCCGGCGAGCGCGAGCCCCATGATCCACAGGTCGGCGCCGATGCCGGGCGACCGCTCCAGGCTGTTCAGCGGCGCGTACGCGAACCAGCCGAAGTCGGCCGCGCCGCCGGGCACGACGAGCGAGCCCAGCACGATCAGGCCGCCGAAGAGGAACAGCCAGTACGAGAGCATGTTCAGCCGCGGGAACGCGACGTCGGGGGAGCCGATCTGCAGCGGCATGATCTCGTTGGCGAACCCGGCGAACGTCGGCGTCGCGAAGAGCAGCAGCATGATCGTGCCGTGCATCGTGAAGAGCTGGTTGTACTCCTCGGCGGAGAGGACCTGCAGCCCCGGGCGGGCCAGTTCGGCCCGCATCAGCAGCGCCATCAGGCCGCCGACCAGGAAGAAGCCGAAGGCCGTGATCAGGTAGAGGTGGCCGATCTTCTTGTGGTCGGTCGTGGTCAGCCAGTCCACCACGATGCGGCCCGGCTGCCGCTCGCGGACCCGTCCGGCCGTGTGCGGTCCGGCCGCGACCCCGGTCGTCCCCATCGCCTGCCCCCTCGCCGCAACGCGCCCCGGGCTTGCTTCGAACTCAGGCCATGATGCTCGCGCCACCACCCCCGCGACAGGGGGCGCGCACCGGTTTCTGGCATGGACAGGCAATTGTCGGACAGCCTCAACTCGCCGGTGCGGACGCAGGATTCGAATTGGCGGAGTAATGGTCCGCGGGCGTCCGGTAATTGTCCTGGAGTCGACGCCGCGCCCATTGTGCGGGGATCCGGAATTCTCTGCGCCGGGGGCGCTTCACACGGCATGACGAGGGCGCGTAAGAAGTACGTAAGAAGGAGGGAACCGCTCGAACGTGTGAGGAACAAAGACGGAAACTCGGCGTCGCGATTCGTCGTGATCTTGTGACGGAAGCGTGACAGTAGGACAGTCCGACGGGGGCATTCGGGCGGGCCTGGCGTCACCCGCGGACACGGCCTACGGTGGCGGCATGGCACCCACGCACGGATCACAGGACGCCCCCGACAGCTACGTCGGCCTCGACGCCGAGCGCGCCGAGCGGCAGGCCCACGACCAGGGCTGGTCGACCGTCCGGCAGCTGCCGCCGGGCGCGATCATCACCATGGAGTACCGCGCGGGCCGGCTGAACTTCGAGGTCAGGGACGGCACGGTGACGCGCTGCTGGAAGGGGTGACGCCCCCTCGACGGCCCGCGCGTGCGCGAAGGCCCCCGGAGCCTGTCGGCTTCGGGGGCCTTCGTCGTGCGGGGTGGTTGTGCGTACCGGCCCCGCTGTCCTTGGGGGACCCGCGGTGCGGGCCTAGGCCCGCTGCGGGTCCGCCGTGCCCGCCCGTGTCCGGGTGTTCGCGGGGCGTCTGCTGCCCGCCGGGGTGACCGGGGTGCGCTCGCCGCGCGGCGTGTGCGGGCCCTGGGGGAGGAGCGCCGAGGGGCGGCTCCCCGGGCGGTTCGGCGTTCCGACCGGCTCGCGGGTGCGGGCCGGGACGGGGGCCGGGAGCGGCTCGGCGGGCGCCGGGGCGCCCGGCAGACGGAGACGGTCGCGGACCGCCAGGATCCGGGCCTCGGCCTGGGCGACCGGCCGCTCGAGCCAGGGCAGCGCGAGGAGGATCAGCAGGCCCGCGGCCCAGCCCAGCAGCACGTCGCTCAGCCAGTGCGTACCGAGGTAGACGGTGGTCAGGCCCACGCTGAGGGAGATCACCGCGGAGACGGCGGACAGCCAGCGGCGGGCCCGGGGGGTGGAGGCGAGGTAGGCGAGGATGCCCCACGTCACCACCGCGTTCGCCGTGTGGCCCGAAGGGAATATGTCGCCGCCCTGCCACATCTCGTTCGAGCCGATCATGGTGGCGTAGTGCGGGCCCGCGCGGCCCATGCCGTACTTGGCGGCGCCCACCGTCGCGTTGAGCAGCAGCAGGGCGGTACCGAACATCAGCAGGGGGCGCAGCGTGTGCTGGCGCCACGAGCGCCAGCCCAGCCAGGCCGTCACCATCACGGCCGTCGGGCCGCGCTGGCCGAGCACGACCCAGTAGTCGAGGAACGCGTGGATCTCCGGCCACTGCTGGTAGGGCCGGAAGAACATGACCTGCCAGTCGAACGCGACCAGCCAGGACGTGACCAGCACGGCCACCACGATCGCGAGGTAGAAGGACAGGGTCAGCCCGAAGAGCACGACACGGTGCCGGCTCATGTGGGGCATCCCCACATGCACCGGCCGTTCGGGCTCGCGGTCGAGCCGGGCGAAGACCCGCTCGACCCGGCGGGTCAGGTTTGGTTCGGTACGCACCCAATCGACGCTACAGCGGGTGAGTGGCGGACCGGCTCGAAACAGGGGCTTTGTGATGACGATGTGATGTGGGATTGATCTCAGCCGGGGGTTTATTCCCCGGATTCCGATTACCGGAGAGCGCTGTTCCCATGAATTCGGTGATCGTTTAAACAGGTCAGTTTTAGTTCGCTTTTGAATCCGTTCACCGCGAGCTGGCACGGAATTCTCCGTCCGGTCGGGGGCGGGGCGGGTCCGGTCACGGCGGCCCCGAGCCGTTCAGCCAGAACGCTCCGTACCCGGCCGAGATCAGCGCGAGTCCGCCCAGCACCCACGCCGCCGCGGGCCGGCGGGTGTGCCACCGGGCCAACGCCACCGCCGCGGGCAGCAGCAGGGGGAACGCGGGCAGCATCAGCCGGGGCTTCGATCCGAAGTACCCCGAGGAACAGAGGGCAAGCGCGAGCACGATGCCCGTGTAGACGAGCAGCGGAACCGGCTGGCCCTGACGGACCCCGGTCACGTACAGCCACAGGACGAGCACGACCCCGACGATCAGCCCGATCCCGGCGAGCGCCCCGGGCAGGGACGTGAACTTGTCGGCGACGAACCGGGCGAAGGCCAGACCGCCGTCGAAGCCGTTGCCCCACTGCCCCTGCACGTCGAGATAGCCGAGGAGCCCGCCGCCGGTGCGGTGCCCGACCCACAGCACGTACGAGGCCGCGCCCACCGGCGCGAGCAGCACCCCGGCCACGAGCCGCCACGGCACCCGCCGCTCCCGCCGCACCCACAGCGCGGCCGCCACCCACACCGCCGCCACGACCGCCGCGCCGATCGGCCGGGTCAGCCCCGCCAGCGAGGCGAGCAGCCCGGCCGTCACCCAGTGGCGCCGCAGGACCGCGTACAGTCCCCACGCCGCGAGCGCCGTGAACAGGGCCTCGCTGTACGCCATCGACGCCACGATCCCGATGGGCAGCGCGCCCCAGAGCACCGCGAGACAGACCCCGGCCCGCTGACCTGCGACGCGGCAGCCCACCGCGTAGATCCCCCACGCCGCCGCCAGCGAGGCGAGCCAGCTCACCACCATGCCCGCCGTGCCGTACGCCAGCGGGGTCAGCGCCGACACCAGCCGCTCCAGCCAGGGCAGCAGGGGGAAGAACGCGAGGTTGGAGTGGACGCTCCCGTCGGGCAGCGTCACCGACCAGCCGTAGCCGTGCTCGGCGACCCGCGTGTACCAGAGCGAGTCCCAGCGGGCGGTCAGCAGCGTCAGCCAGCTCTTGCCCTCGGCGGCGCTCCACAGCGCCAGCACGAGCACGCCGAGGGCGCGCACGGCCGCGTACCCGAGGAGGGCCGGGGCCGCCCGCCGCAGTACGGGCCGGTCTTGTCGATCATCGTCCGTCACGGCCCCGATTATCGGCGGTCGCCCGCCGTGCTCCGGACGTCACCCGCCCTCGGGCGAGTGGCGCACGCCACACGCGTGAGCCCGTTCCGTGAGAGCCCCGCCACGTGTGACCGGCCCGAACTCGCGTACTCTGACGGCTCACTCGCCTGATCGCTGCGGGGCCGGGAGCCGACTCCTCCCGACCGGAGACCGAGGGACATCCCCAGCCCCCGGATCCGCCGAACGCGAGGACCACTGGGAGGTACGCACATGTCCGGGACGAGCACGACCACCGGGCGGCTGCGCGGACTGCTCGCCGCGACGCGCGCCCGCACCAATCGCTGGGTCGTCCTCGTCGTCCTGTGCACGAGCCTGCTCCTGGTCGCGCTCGACTCGACCATCCTCTACGTCGCCCTGCCCTCGGTCACCGAGGACCTCAGGCCCACCTCGGTCGAGCTGCTGTGGATCGGCGACGCCTACCCCCTGGTCTGCGCCTCCCTGCTGATCCTCTTCGGCACCCTGGGCGACCGGGTCGGCCGCCGCAGAATCCTGCTGCTCGGCTACGGGCTGTTCGGGCTCGCCTCCGCGCTCGCCGTCTTCTCCGACACCGCCCAGGTGCTCATCGCGGCCCGCGCCCTGCTGGGCATCGGCGGCGCGATGATCATGCCCGCGACGCTGTCGATCCTGCGGGACGTCTTCCCCGACCGGCACGAGCGGGCCGTCGCCATCGGCGTGTGGACCGCGGTCGCCGCGATCGGCGCCGCCACCGGACCCGTGCTCGGCGGCTTCCTCGTCGAGCACTACTGGTGGGGCTCGGTCTTCCTCATCAACATCCCGCTGATGGCGGTCATGCTGCCGCTGTGCCGGATCCTGGTGCCCGAGTCCAAGGGCCGCTCGGACGGACCGTGGGACCTGATCGGGGCGCTGCTCGCGGCCCTCGGCGTCCTCGGTGTCGTGTACGGCATCAAGCAGTGGGGCACCGAGCGGGACCTGCTCGCCCCGGAGGCGGTGCTGCCGTTCCTGGCCGGCGTGGTGCTCCTGCTGCTGTTCGTGCGGCGCCAGCGGCGGCGCGAGCATCCGCTGATCGACATGCGGCTGTTCGCCCGGGCCGCGTTCTCGACGTCCGTCGGCTGCATCGTGATCGCGATGCTCGCGCTGGTGGGCCTGGAGCTGATCGCCGTCCAGTACCTCCAGCTGGTGCTGCGGCTCAGCCCGCTGGAGACCGGCCTGCGGATGCTGCCGCTCACCTTCGCCGCGATGGCCGCGGGAGTGCTCGGCTCCGCCATTCTGCGCCGGTTCGGGCCGCGCGCCATGGTGGCGTCCGGCTTCACGCTGACCGCCTGCGCGGTGCTGCTGCTCTGTCTGATGGGCCAGGAGGACCGGCCGTGGCTGCTCAGCCTCGGCTTCATACTGCTGGGCTTCGGCTTCCAGAGCACGCTGTTCGGGGCCTACGAGTCGATGCTCACCGAGGCACCGGCCGACGACGCCGGAGGCGCCGCCGCCATCGGCGAGACGTCGTACCAGCTGGGCGCCGGGATGGGCATCGCGCTGCTCGGCTCGGTCATGAACGCCGCGTACGCGCCCGGCCTCGGCCATGTCTCCGGGGTCTCCGCGACGGCCAGCGGGGCCGCGGGGCACTCGCTGGGGGAGGCGTACGAGATCGCCGCCGATCTGGGCGGTACCGCGGGCGCTGCACTGCGGGGCGCCGCACGGGCCGCCTTCGTGCACGGGCTGCACGTCACCCTGGTCGTCAGCGCCGTGCTGCTGTTCCTCGGCGCGCTCGCCGCGCTGCGGCTGCCGCGCCGGATGGAGTGCGACGAGGACGCTGCCCCGACGTCCGGGGAGGCCTCCCCGGCGTCCGGGGTCGCCGCCCCGCGCAGGCCGTCCCGCGCCGAATCTTCGATTGTCTGAGGCCGTCTGACCGTGGGTGGGCGGGGCGATGTCACCGCCCGCCCACGGTCAGCTCTGGTTGAAGAAACCGTCCTGCTGAACCTTGGCCTCCCGTCCCGACACGATCTGCGTGTCCGCGGGGGTCAGCAGGAACACCCGGTTCGCGACCCGGTCGATCGAACCGCGCAGGCCGAAGATGAGCCCCGCCGCGAAGTCGACGACGCGCTTGGCGTCGGCGGGCTCCATCGACGTGAGGTTCATGATGACCGGGACCCCGTCCCGGAACATCTCCCCGATCCGGCGTGCGTCGCGGAAACTGTCCGGGGTCACGGTGCCGATGCGCCGGCCCTCTTCCTCGGCCTTGTCCTCGGCGACCTTGACGCGCGGGTCGGTGACCCAGGCGGCGCCGCCCGCAGGGGGCTCGGGCCCCTCGTCGTAGTCGTCGTCGTAGTAACGCTCGTCATCGTTGTCGTCGACGAGGCCAAGCCAGGCACTCGCCTTGCGCACCGATCCCATGGACGCCTCCTCTCACCGCGGTTCCTCTGCGTTCCGCATGTCCTGCATCCCCATGTTCATCCATGATGCGGATGCCGCGCCAAGTGGATAGTCGCCGCGCGGGGTTTTCGTGACGGTACTGGTGCAGAGTCAACACGGTGTTGCCCCGGCGTTCCCAAGGGCTGTACGGGCCCGAGCTGCTGACGGTGAGTGAAATATGATTCTTCGCGGCGTTTGGGTGATCAGAGGTGCGTACGGGTGAACGAGAAGGCGGACGGAGGCTCGATACGATGCCGTCGTTCACGGTCACTTGGGCGGCGACGCGTCGATCGGGCGGAGTTGACGGCCCCAGTTGACGCTTCGTCATCCGGCGCACGGGGGAGTCGCCTTGTTCGGAATCGTCCGGCCCTGCAGTCATCGGCTCGGAGAGCATCTCAAGACCCAGTGGATGGCCCACCTGTGCGGCCTCTGTCTGGCGCTGCGCGGCGATCACGGGCAGTTCGCCCGGGTCGTCACGAACTATGACGGTTTGCTGATCTCTGTTCTGACGGAGGCTCAGGCCGAGCTGCCCGGCGGCGCCGGAGCCCGGCGGCGCCAGGCCGGGCCCTGCCCGCTGCGCGGGATGCGGACCGCGTCCGTCGCCCAGGGCGAGGGGGCCCGGCTCGCGGCCGCCGTCTCCCTGGTGCTCGCCGCCGCGAAGGTCCGCGACCACGTCGACGACCGGGACGGGCTCTTCGCGCGCCGGCCGGTCGCCCTCGCCGCCCGCCGGGTCGCGGCGAGCTGGGGCCGGGCCGGCACCCGCACCGGGTCCGACGTCGGATTCGACACCGCGGTGCTGCTCGACGCGGTCGAGCGGCAGACCGGCATCGAGGCGCTGGCCGGGCCCGGCACCGCCCTGCTGACCGTCACCGAGCCGACCGAGACCGCGACCGCCGCCGCGTTCGCCCACACCGCGCTGCTCGCCGGGCGGCCGCACAACGCCGAGCCGCTCGCCGAGGCGGGCCGGCTCTTCGGACGGCTCGCGCACCTCCTCGACGCCGTGGAGGACCTCGCCGAGGACACCGCGTCCGGCGCCTGGAACCCCCTGTCCGCGACCGGCACCGGCCTCGCCGAGGCGCGCCGCCTCGCCGACGACGCCGTGCACGGGATCCGGCTCGCCTTGCGCGAGGTCGACTTCGTGGACGGGAAGCTGGCGCATCTGCTGCTGGCCCACGAGGTGGCGCGCTCCGTGGACCGGGTGTTCGGGGTGAAGGGGGCCTGCGCGCACACCGGAACCGCGTCCGCGGCCCACCAGGCAGGCCACGGAGGCCAGGACGGCTGGGTGCCGACCGGGGCGCCGGGCAGCCCGTACGCGCCGACGGGATCGGGCGCGTACGGGTCCAACAATCCGTACGGGGGCGGCCACCCGGGCGGAGCGGGTGGGCCCGGCGGGCCGGGCGGACCGGGTGGGCCCGGTGGCTCCGGCGGTGGGCCGTCGTTCCAGCCGCCCAAGCCCGGCAAGCGCGGGCTGCTCGCCGGGTGCGCCGTCGCGATCGGGCTCTGCTGCACCTGCAAGGTGTGCTGCGCCGACGAGTTCGAGGGGCCCTGGTCGCGCAAGAAGCGGGAGGGCTGCTGCAACAACTGCGACTGTCCCGACTGCTCGTGCTGTGAGTGCTGCGAATGCTGTTCGTGCTGTGACTGCGGTTAGTGAAGTGCTGGCCCTGTATACGGAGGTGCGGGCGGAGGACGGGGCGACGGGTTCACCTGCGGGGTCGCGAGGATGCTGTTTCCGGGACGTAAAAGACACACGTGATCCGGTGACCGCAGCCTGAGAGAGGTCGTTGGGCGGGCGCAGAAGCAGCGTTTCTGCCCCGTCAACTCGCCCTCTCCATAAGGCACTTCCGTGGAACTCCTGTCGACCGTCCGGTTCAAGAAGGCTTTCTCCCGCCCCAGAACAAGCACGACCATCCGTACCCGGCTCCTGCGCATCCTCGGACTCGCGCTCGCCGTGCTCCTCGCCCTGCTCGGGGTCTTCGCCGCCGAGCAGGTCTCCGGCTACCGCGGCGCGTCCGCCACCGCCGCCAACGCGCGCCTGGAGGTGACCCTCCAAGGGCTCGTCCACGAGCTGCAGAAGGAGCGCGGGCTCACCACCGGCTACGTCGGCGGCGTCCGGCAGTTCGCCGCCAAACTGCCCGCCCAGCGCAAGGCCACCGACACCGCCCGCACCGCCCTGGAGAACGCGCTCGCGCAGCGCGAGGGCTCCGGCGCGGCCCGCGACGCGCTCGGACGGCTCGGCGGACTCGCCGGGATCCGCGCCGACGCCGACGACGGCTCCGGCCAGGTCAAGGCCACCTTCGACTACTTCACCGGCACCATCGCCCAGTTCGCCAAGGCCGGCCGCGGCCTCGGCGACGTCGACGACGCGCGGCTGCGCGACGCCTACCAGTCGCTCCAGGTCCTCGGCACCGCCAAGGAGTACCTGGGGCAGGAACGTGCCATCGTGCTGGGCTCCGTCCGGGCCGGCGGCCGCTTCCGCGGGGACGACTACAGCCGGTTCATGGAGATCAGGTCGGGCCGGCTGGCCGCCCTGACCACCTTCCCGCGCACCGCGACCGCGGCGCAGCAGCGCCGGCTCGACACCGCCCTGGCGACGCCCGACGCCGAGCGCGCCCTCGCGTACGAGTCGGTCGCCGTACGCGGCGCGGGCCGGCTCGCCGCCCGGGACATCCCGCCCATGGCCTGGTGGGACACGATGACCTCGACCATCAACGGCCTGCGGGACGTACAGATCTCCATCGGCTCCGACGTCGAGTCGCGCGCCGCCGAGCTGGAGAGCTCCGCCCAGCGGGACCTGCTGCTCTTCGTCCTGCTCGCGCTCGCCGTGATCGGCGCCCTCGCCGCGCTCGCCCGCGACTGCGTACGGTCCGTGTCCGCGCCGCTCAGCGGACTCGCCCAGGAGGCCCGCGAGGTCGCCGGGGTGCGGCTGCCGCGGGCCGTCGCCGATGTGCAGTCCGCCACCGGGGGAGAGGCGCCCGCGCCGCCCCCTCCGCTCGGGCTCGACGCCCGGGCCGGGGCCGAGGTACGGGAGGTGGCCGACGCCTTCGACCGGGTGCAGCGCGCCGCCTTCGACCTCGCCACCGAGCAGGCCGTGCTGCGCAGGAACGCCACCGAGTCGCTGGTCAGCCTCGGCCGCCGCAACCAGAACCTGGTGCGCCGCCAGATCGGCTTCATCAACAAGCTGGAGCACGAGGACGCCGACCCCGACACCCTCGCCAACCTCTTCGAACTCGACCATCTGGCCACCCGCATGCGCCGCAACGCCGAATCCCTGCTCGTCCTCGCCGGGGAGTCGAGCCCCCGCACCTGGGCGACCCCGCTCTCCGTCGACGACGTGCTGCGCGCCTCGCTCTCCGAGGTGGAGGAGTACCGCCGCGTCACCCTGCGCCGGGTCGAGCCCGCCCAGGCGTCCGGGGCCGTCGTCGCCGAACTCGCGCACCTGCTCGCCGAACTGGTGGAGAACGCGCTGAGCTTCTCGCCGCCGGACTCCGACGTGGAGATCGAGGGGCGGCGCACCAGCGCCGGATACCTCATCGCGATCGTCGACCACGGGCTCGGCATGGACACCCAGGCGCTCGCCGAGGCCAACGTACGACTCTCCGGCACCGCCAGCTTCATGGCCGAACCCACCCGGTTCCTCGGCCACTTCGTGGTCGGCGCGCTCGCCCGCAAGTGCGGCATCGAGGTACGGCTCGGCGAAGCGCCCGCCGCCGGTGTCGTGGCCCGGGTCCTGATCCCGTCCACGCTGCTCACCGAGGCGGAGCCGACGCCCGCCAAGGGCACGGCACCGCAGGGAGCGACCCCGAGGGAGCGCGCGGTGAAGGCCGCCGCGGCCCGCCCGGTGCCGGTCTCCCGCACCGCCGGCGAGACCGTGCTGCCCGCCCCGCGCCGGGAACAGGCCGCAGCCGCGACGCCGAGGTCCGGCGCCCCCGCCTCCTCGGCGTCCCGCACCCGCAACGGGCTCGTCAAGCGCCCGCAGCGCAGCGCCATCGCCAAGGCCGTGACCGAGGCGGACGCGCCCACCAGGCCCGCCCCCGAGGGACCCGCCGTCGAGCGCGGCCCCGAGGACGTCTCCGGAATGCTGTCCGGGCTGCGCAGCGCCCATATGCGCGGATCCATCAGCGTGGAGCGGGAACGGGCCGCCAGGGGAACCGCCCCTGACGGCAACAAGCAGGGCACCGAGCAGAACACCGGCGAAGGGCAGGGCGACAAGTGACCACCGTCGACACGCGGGGCGACTCGCAGACCTTCAACTGGCTGCTCGCCAACTTCGTCCGCAACACCGACGGAGTGCGCGACGCCGTCGCGGTCTCCTCGGACGGGCTGCTCATCGCTGTCTCCGAAGGGATCGGACGGACCGAGGCCGACCATCTGGCCGCCATCGTGTCCGGGCTCTCCAGCCTCGCGCGCAGCGCCTCCAAGCGGTACAGCTTCGACGGCGTGAAACTCATCATGATCGAGATGGGCCGCGGCTTCCTGCTGGTCTCCGCGATCAGGGACGGCAGCTGTCTCGGGGTGCTCGCGGACAGCAGCGGTGAACTCGGCCTCGTGGGCTACGAGATGGCGGTGCTCGCCGAGCGCGCCGGAGACCTGCTCACGCCGACGCTCATCGCCGATCTGCGGGAGACGCTGCCGCGATGAGCGAGTCCCGCGAGCCCGGCGACTCGTCGGAAGCCTTCGTGCGTCCCTTCATCATCACCGGCGGACGGGTGCGGCCCGCCCAGGCCGATCTGCGGCTCGAGACCCTCGTGGTCGCCGTCGACGCCCCGGACGGCGGTGCCGCTCCGCTCGCCTTCGAGCACCAGCGGATCGTGGCGCACTGCCAGGAACCGGCCACCGTCGCCCATGTGGCCGAGGCCATCGGCGTGCCGCTCGGCGTCGCCAAGGTGCTCATCGCCGACCTGGTCGTGGGCGGCCGGCTGTCGTGTTCGCAAACCACGGAGCTGCCGCTCCACACCCTCGAAAGGATCAGGGACCATGTCAGGGCGCTCTGAACGCGTCGCCCCGCTGGCCGTGAAGATCGTGGTCAGTGGTGGGCTCGGGGTCGGCAAGACGACCTTCATCGGGGCCGTCTCGGAGATCGAGCCGCTCGACACCGAGGCGGCGATCACCCAGGTCTCGGTGGGCGTCGACTCGTTGGCGGGCGTCGAGGGCAAGACGACCACGACGGTCGCCCTCGACTTCGGGCGCATCACGCTCGATCCGACGATCGCGCTGTATCTCTTCGGCACGCCCGGGCAGGACCGGTTCTCGTTCCTCTGGGACGACCTGGTGGAAGGGGCGCTGGGGACGGTCGTGCTCGTCGACACCCGGCGCATCGAGGACTGCTTCCCCGCGCTCGACTACTTCGAGGCGCACGGTGCGCCGTTCGTTCTCGCCGTGAACCGCTTCGAGGGGTCGGACCGGTTCGAACTCGGGGAGATCCGGGAGGCGTTGGGGGTGGGGGACGCGGTGCCGGTGGTGGAGTGCGATGCGCGGGCCCGCGGGTCTGTGCGGGATGTTCTGGGGGCGCTGATGGACCAGGTCATCGGGGTTCGGGTCCGGGGGCGGCGCACGGTCGCGGCGGCCCGCTGATCGCAGCGCCGTCGCCGGGTGCCGGCTGCGCCGTGGCTGGTCGCGCAGTTCCCCGCGCCCCTGGGTCGTTCTTCGGGCGCGGCCCGGTGGCCGCTTCTCGCGCAGTTCCCCGCGCCCCTGAAGCGAGCTGCGCTCGCTCAGGGTCCGCATCTGGGTGCAGCTGGACGGCAGGGGGCCCGC
>NZ_JBEYYU010000032.1:0-103324 GCF_040645755.1 Streptomyces sp. NPDC046716 | reverse complement strand
GGTTGAAGTGGACCTCGTACCCCGCGTCGAGGAAGTCCGCGGCGGCGGCGATCCGCTCGGCGACCGGGCTGGTGCGGATGTCCAGCAGGCGGGCGTCGGGAGGGGGCATGAGCGAGAAGCGGATGCGCGTGCGCCCCTGGGGGTCGAGGTGGAGGAGGTCGGGGTTGACGAACTTGGTGGCGAACGACGCCTTCGCCGTCGGCAGTTGGCGGAAGGCGGTGATGTAGTCGGCGGTGTTGTCGCACAGCAGCGCGTCCACCGAGCAGTCGCCGTTCTCCCCGATGTCGTAGACCCATGCGTGTGGATCGCACTGGTTGGGCTCGCTCTTGGGCCCCTGGGCCCGGACGTGCCGGCGGACGTGGGCGACGATCGCCTCGATGTTGGTGAAGAGCGTGATCGGGTTGGCGTATCCCTTGCGTCGGGGGACGTAGCAGTAGGCGCAGGCCATGGCGCAGCCGTTGGAGGTGCCGGGGGCGATCCAGTCCGCGGAACGGCCGTTGGGGCGGGTGACCAGGTGACGCTTGACGCCGAGGACCAGGGTCTCGGTCTTGATCCGGGTCCAGCGCCCGATGTTCCCCTCGTTGCCGTGGAGCGAGGGGATGCGCCAGTGGCCGGCGACCTCGATGACCTCGGCGTCGGGCAGCCGGGCCATGATCTGCCGCCCGCGCGGGGAGTCGAGCGCCTCGCGCTCCGCGTAGACGGACTGGATGTCGAGCAGCCGCCGCGCCTGCGCGCTGTCGCGGAACCCGCCGTCGGCCGGGGCGGGCGCGGGAGCGTCGTCCCAGCCGAACAGGGCCTGCTGGCCGTCCTCGACGGGCCGGGGGTCCTCCGGGGGGCGGTTCACGCGAGGTACCTCCGGAGGTCGCGGTGCGCCGGGGCACCGTCGTGCTTGTCGCTGAGAGCCTATGCGGGGTGGTGGACTCGCGTTCCTCGCCTCACGTCGCGCCAAGTGGCTCACCGGCGCCCAGTTCCGCGTCGACGGCGGCATCGTCCCCGTGGTCTGAGCGGCCTCACACACCTGGAGAGAACGTCATGAGCTTCCATCTGATGTCACTGACCGTGGACGCCGCGGACCTGGAGGGCGAGAGCGCGTTCTGGCACCGGCTGCTCGGCGGCTCGCTCACGAGGACGGCGACGCACCATTTCCTGCGGGCCGACGGTCTGCCCGTGATCGTGATCCAGCACGCACCGGGGCAGGTGCCGCCCCAGTGGCCCGACGGCGCGTCCCAGCAGATGCACGTCGACCTGGCCACGGACGACCTCGCGGGCGCGGAGCAGCGGGTGCTCGCCGGTGGCGGCCGACGGCTGCGGCCCGCGGAGGACGTCGGCAGCACGGCCCGGCCGGACTCCCGGGTGTACTCCAGCCCGGCCGGCCACCCCTTCTGCGTCCGGCCCTCCTGAGCGCCCGGCGCATCGCCGCCGGCCGTACGGGCCCCGTACGCGGCAGAGGGCGGACCCGCCGGGCCCGCCCTCGTCATCGCCTCGATGCGCTCGACGTCAGATGACGCCCTGGGCCAGCATCGCGTCGGCGACGCGCTCGAAGCCCGCGATGTTGGCGCCCGTCACGTAGTCGCCGGGGGCGCCGTAGCGCTCGGCGGTCTCGTGGCAGGTGGCGTGGATGTCCTTCATGATGTGCGCCAGTTCGTCCTCGACCCGCTGGGCCGGCCACGACGTACGGGCGTGGTTCTGCGCCATCTCCAGGGCGCTGACCGCGACGCCGCCCGCGTTGGCCGCCTTGCCGGGGCCGAAGGCGACGCCCGCCTTCTGGAGCAGGTCGACGGCTTCCGGCGTGGTCGGCATGTTGGCGCCCTCGGAGACCGCCTTCACGCCGTTGCGGATCAGCGCGGCCGCGTCGTTCTCGTCCAGCTCGTTCTGGGTGGCCGACGGCAGCGCGACATCGCCGGGGACGTCCCAGACGCGTCCGCCGGGCACGAAGCGGGCGGAGGTGCCCCGGCGCTCGGCGTACGCGTCGACGCGGCCCCGCTCGACCTCCTTGATCTGCTTGAGCAGGTCGAGGTCGATGCCCTTCTCGTCCACGACGTATCCGGAGGAGTCCGAGCAGGTCACCGGGTTCGCGCCGAGGGAGAGCAGCTTCTCGATCGTGTAGATGGCGACGTTGCCGGAGCCCGACACCACCACCGTCTGTCCCTCCAGGTCCTCGCCGCGCTCGCGCAGCATCGCCTCGGCGAACAGCACGTTGCCGTACCCGGTGGCCTCCGGGCGGATCAGCGAGCCGCCCCAGCCCTGGCCCTTGCCGGTGAGGACTCCGGCCTCCCAGCGGTTGGTGATGCGCCGGTACTGGCCGAAGAGATAGCCGATCTCGCGGCCGCCGACGCCGATGTCGCCCGCCGGGACGTCGGTGTGCTCACCGATGTGCCGGTACAGCTCCGTCATGAAGGACTGGCAGAACCGCATGACCTCGGAGTCGCTGCGCCCGTGCGGATCGAAGTCGCTGCCGCCCTTGCCGCCGCCGATGCCGAGACCGGTCAGCGCGTTCTTGAAGATCTGCTCGAAGCCCAGGAACTTGATGACGCCGAGGTTGACCGACGAGTGGAACCGCAGGCCGCCCTTGTACGGGCCGAGCGCGCTGTTGAACTCGACGCGGAAGCCGCGGTTGACCCGCACCCGGCCGCGGTCGTCCTGCCAGGGCACCCGGAACATGACCTGCCGCTCGGGTTCGCACAGCCGCTCCAGCAGGCCCGCCTCGACGTACTCGGGGTGGGCCTCGAGCACCGGCGCCAGCGTCTCCAGCACCTCGTGAGCGGCCTGGTGGAACTCGGGCTGGGCAGGGTTGCGCTGCTCGATCTCGGCGAGGGTTGTGCCGAGTATGTGCTGTATGTCGGATCGCGTCGTCACAGAACGCCTTTCTGGCACGGCTGCCACCGGATCCGGAGCGCGTGCGGCTCGCTCGGGTCCGGTCCATCATGGAACGCTCGGCGCCATTGCCGGGCGCGGGACAAGGTCAGTGTTACGCGCATGTAAACACCTTGACCAGTGAGCACACAGCAGCGGCCCACGATACGAGACTCGAACCCGCGACCGGCGGCCGGCCACGGACGACTCCTGGCCAGAATCCGGAACGGCAAACACGCGGGATCGTCCCGCGTCCGGTCACCCGCGGCTCAGTGCACCCGCCCCCGCGGCTTCAGCGGCACCGTCGGCAGCTCCGGCGCCGGCAGCGGGCCCCCGTCGTACCCCCGCACCTCGCCGAACCGGGCGCCGGTACCGGTGCCGGTGTCCGCCATCCAGTCGGCGCGCGCCCGGACGATGTCCTCGTGCGTCCGCCCGATGAAGTTCCACCACATGATGATCTCCTCGCCGAACGGCGGACCGCCCAGCAGGATCACCCGGGCCGGGGCGTCCGTGTCATTGGTGAGGGTGAGGGTGTCGCGGCCGGGCCCGGCGTACCCCAGCTCGGCCTGCGCGAGCGGCGATCCGGCGAGCCGCACCGTGCCGCGGTCGACCAGGAGGCCGTGCTCGAAGGCGGGGTCGACGGTGAGGGTGACCCGTGCGCGGGGCTCTAGGACGAGTTCGGCGCCGAGGAGCGGGGTGAAGGTGCGTACCGGCGAGACGGACCCCGCCAGTTCGCCCAGGAAGACCCGGATCCGCGCCCCGTCGACCGAGACCGGGTCGGGCGCGTAGTGCTGGAAGTCCCGGTCGGCGTGCCGGTCCGCGTCCGGCAGGGCCACCCACAGCTGGACGCCGTGCAGCACGGTGGTCGACGGCGTGGAGACCTCCGTGTGACTGATCCCGTGGCCGCCGGTCATCAGATTCAGCTCACCGGGCCGGACCATGGCGTGACTGCCGAGGCTGTCGCGGTGCTCGATCTCACCGCTGAACAGCCAGCTCACCGTCTGCAGACCGGTGTGCGGATGGGGCGCGACGTCCATGCCGCCGGTGACGCCCACGTCGTCGGGCCCGTAGTGGTCGACGAAGCACCAGGCGCCGATGAGCGTCCGCGCCCGCTGCGGCAGCGTACGGCGCACGGTCATGGAACGCGGTCCGCCGAGCGGTACGTCCCGTGCGGTCAGGACCTCGACACTGCTGCTCATGGCACCCATCCACCCGACATAGGTTAAGATTCAACTATCTGGGTGGTGATCATACGTCTTGGCTCGCCGAGGCGACGACCACGCCCCGCAGCAGCCCATGGAGGAGTCAGAGTTGAGCGCCGGCACAGCACCCCGGGACGGGCGGGTCTTCGTCGACAAGCAGAGCCCCAAGGCCTACCACGCGCTCGTCGAGACCGCGGAGGCGGTACGGGCCACCGCCGCCGAGGCGGGGCTCGACCGCAGGCTCGTCGAGCTCGTCAACCTGCGGGTCTCGCAGCTCAACGGCTGCGCCTACTGCCTGAACGTGCACACCCGGGCGGCGCTGCGCGCGGGCGAGACGACACAGCGGCTCGGGGTGCTGGCGGCCTGGCGCGACACCGAGGTCTTCACGGACCGCGAGCGCGCCGCCCTGGCGCTCGCCGAGGCGACGACCGGCCCCGCGGACGCCGCCCTCCAGTCGGCCGCGTACGACGACGCCCGCCGGCAGCTCACCGACGACGAGATCTCCGCGGTGATCTGGGTGGCGATCACCATCAACGCCTTCAACCGGGTGTCCATCCTCAGCAAACACCCGGTCCGGGCGGACTGACGGGCCGGGTCAGCGCTTGATGCCGACGCCCGCCAGCAGGCTGATCTGGGCGTCCGTGGGCTCCGTCCCGTCGGCCGGCGCGTCGGGCCGCCAGCGCTGGCAGCACACGAGACCGGGCTCGATCAGGTCGAGCCCGTCGAAGAAGCGCAGGACGTCGGCGTGCGAGCGGAAGTCCACCGGGGAGCCGGACTTCGTGTAGACCTCCGCGACCTTGTTCCACGTGACGGGGTCGAAGTCGGGCGTGCAGTGGTTCATGGCCAGGGCACTGCCCACCGGAAGCGGTTCGAGCAGACGGCGGATGATCGCGTACGGGTCGTTCGGCTCGGTGATGAAGTGCATCAGCGCGTTGAGGGAGAGCGCGATCGGCTGGCTGAAGTCCAGGACCCCCGCGTCCTCCACGGCGCTCATCAGCGCGTCGGCGTCCGTCGCGTCGGCCTCGACATAGGCCGTGCGGCCCTGGGTGGTGCTGCGCATCAGACGCTCGGCGTACTTGAGGACGAGCGGGTCGTTGTCGGCGTACACGACGCGGGCGTCGCGCGCGACGGACTGGGCGACCTGGTGCAGATTGGGCTCGGTCGGAATGCCCGTGCCGATGTCGAGCCACTGGCGGATGCCGTGCTCCTGGGCCAGGACCCGGGTGGCCCGGTGCATGAACGCCCGGTTCTCGCGGGCGGTCAGATAGATCCCCGGGTGGGCCTCCGCCGCGACCAGGGCCGCTTCCTTGTCGATCTCGAAGTGGTCCTTGCCGCCAAGGAAGTAGTCGTACATCCGGGCCGAGTGCGGCCTGCTCGTGTCGAGGTCGCGGCCGGCCTGCCTGGTGGTCATGTTCGCCCTTTCGCGCGTGTGTCCGTCGGCCCGCAGGCCCCTGCTGCCCACCGCCGGTTCACCCGGCGGCCAAATGATCGGCCAGGCCCTCTTTGACCCCGCGGACGAACGCGGCGATCTCCTCCGGCGCGTAGATCAGCGCCGGCCCGGCCGGGTCGGTCGACTGCCGTACGGCCACCCGGCCGTCGGCGAGCTTCTTCGTCTCGACGCACTGCCCGCCGTTCGGCCCGCTCCAGGGACGCTCCCATCCCTGGTCGCCGAGATCGCCGGCCGGCATCCCGTTGTACACGTCCTCGCCGGTGATCGTCACGAGTACTCCTTGCGCATGCGGTTCAAGAGCGCTCTGCTGTCGTCGGACGAGGTCATCAGCGCCATCCGGGAATGGGCCTCCAGATGGGCGACGACGTCCTCGCGCTGATCCAGGTAGACGGCGGCGGAGAGCAGTTCGCTGTAGACGATGTCGGGCAGTTCCGGCTCCTCGAACCGGAAGTACGTGTACGGCGCGCACGCTCCTATGTGGGCTCCCGCGGAGAACGGCACGATGTCGATGCTGACGTGCGGGAGTTCGGACATGTCGAGCAGCCGCTCGATCTGCTCCCGCATCACGTCGGGGCTGCCGACCATCCGGTGCAGGACGGCCTCCTCCATGACCACCCACAGCGTGGGGGCGTCCTCCCGGTCCAGCAGGCCCTGCCGGCGCAGGCGCAGCTCGACGCGGCGCGCCAGCTCCTCCTCGCTGCCGTTCGGCAGGCCGCCGCGCAGTACCGCGTGCGCGTACTCCGGGGTCTGCAACAGGCCCGTCACGTACTGGGGTTCGTAGGTACGCAGCGTCTTGGCGTCGGTCTCCAGGCTCACATAGGCGGTGAACCAGCTGGGCACGACGTCGCGGTAGGAGTGCCACCAACCGGGCTCGTTGGCCTGCTCGGCCAGGTCGACGAACTCCTCTATCTCCTGGCGGTCGGCGCCGAAGGTCTCCAGGAGCTTCTCCACGTAGAGAGGCTTCAGCGCGACCTCGGCCTTCTCCAGCCGACGGATCGTCAGGGTCTTCACCCGCAGGGCTCGCGCCGCGTCCTCCAGCGAGGCACCCGCGCCCAGCCGCATGTCCCGCAGCCGACGGCCGAGGATCATGCGCAGGACCGTCGGCGCACTGGTGCCGGAACGGGCTTCGCTCACGCCCAACCTTCCTGAGGAGACATCAACATCACCATTCTGGCAGTGACTTGATGATGACGCCAGATTGGTACCCCCCACGCTGAAATTATCAGGGAGTCGGTTGCAGCGTGAGTACGATCACGCGCATAGTTGACGCGTGAGCGGTCACGTCGCAGCTCTGGAGGAGCATTCGGCCCGGACGGGGCGCGTGCTGCTGGTGCCGTCGCCGGCACCTCGTCGCAGGGCGTCCGTCTCGTCATCCGCCTCTCACCGCTCCAGCTGCTGCCCGTCCCCCCACACCGCGGCCGCCCCACGGCAGGCCCTGGAAGGCGACCTTCGTGACTCTGCCCCCACCCGGCGCCCCGGCCCCTGCCCCGGCCTTAGAGACGACCGCGCCGCGCCGGGAGTACTGGTTCGGCCTGCCCGCGCTGCGCACCAGCGCGAGATCCGCCCGCGACACCGTGCGCGACCGGCTCCGCGCGTGGCAGGTGCCGGGGGACACCTGCTGCGACGCGGTGCTGCTGGTCTCGGAGTTGACGACGAACGCGGTGCTGCACACCGACAGTGGACACGTCGTCTGCGGCCTCACCCTGACGGGCGACGAGCGGCTGTTGCGGATCGAGCTGCACGACGGCGGCCAGGTCCCGGTCCGGGCGCCCGAGCAGTACCCGGGCCCGGCCGAGGAGAACGGACGGGGCCTGTTCCTCGTGCAGCAGATCGCGGACCGGTGGGGCTCCGCGCGCTCGACACGGGCCGAGGGAAAGGTGGTCTGGGCGGAGTTGACCTCCTGTCCCTGACTCCGCCGATGACCCGACGTCATGCGTTCAGACCGGCACCGCACGGCCCGGCCACGTCCAGGAGGCACCCATGCCCACCCACGCCGACCCCGTCTCTCCCGTCGTGCTGTACGTGTGCGCCGACCGGTCCCCGGCCGGGCCGGGCGCGGCCGCGCAGTGCGCGCGGACCGAAGGCCAGGCGTTCGCCCAGGAGCGCGGGCTGACGATCGCCGAGGTCGTCACCGATACGTACGGTGAGCCCGATCCGGTCCAGCGGACCGGGTGGCGCCGGGTGCGGCAGCTGGTGCAGACGGGCCACGTCACCGAGGTGCTGGTGCGCTGGCCCTGCGCCATCGCCCCGGAGTCGGCGCACGATCTCCGGCACCGCGAGACCACGTGGCTGCAGGACCACGGGGTGCGGCTGCGCTACACCTGGGCGCCGCTGTCGGCCAGGAGCGACGAGGCCTGCTGAGCCGGTCCGCTCACGTCCGGGAGCGGTGGACGCTGACGGCGTAGCCGCCGCCGTCGTACGGGGCCGCGTCCCAGGTGGCGAAGCGGTCGACGAGGTCGAGACCGGCCGCGGCGCAGCAGGCGTCGTACTCGGTCAGTGTGAGGGCGGGCGGCACGGGGAGATGGGCCGCGTCGAGGCCGAAGCCCGCGACGAGGAGGCCGCCCGGGCGCAGGGCGGCGGCGAGGCGTCCGACCACCGTGGACTCCGTGCCGGGGGTGAGCAGCGGCATGACGTTGCCCGCGGCGACCACGAGGTCGAAGTCCGCGTCGACACCGAGCAGGGCCGGGTCGAACGCGGCGAGATCGGTGCGGAACCAGGGCAGTTGGGGAGCCTGGGCCCGCGCCACGTCCAGCATCGACGCGTCGAGGTCGATGCCCACGCAGTCGTAGCCGAGTTCGGCCAGCCGGATCATGACCCGTCCGGTGCCGCAGCCGGCGTCCAGGACGCGGGCCCCGGCGGGCACCAGCGCCGCGCAGAACGAGGCCTCGCCGTGCATGTCCTGCCCGCTGCGGGCCAGCGCCTCGAAGCGTGCGGCGTACTCGCTGCCGGAGGTGCCACCGGTCAGATCCTGCCAACGACTCATGAGATCGACTATAGGTCGCCCGTCGGGCGGGCCGGTCGCCACATGGTGGTGACGACATGGCCGGTGGCGATGGTGATCGTGTCGCGCGGGACGAAGCCGACGCCGCGGTAGCGGTCGATGTTCACGGGGTTGGAGGACTCGAGGTAGGCGGGCGCGCCGAGCGCGTCGATGCGGGCCAGGCTCTCGGCGAGCAGGCCCATGCCCAGGCCCTTGCCGCGGTGGTCGTCGTGGACGCCGAGCAGGGTGAGGAAGAAGCAGGGCTCGTCGGGGTGGGCGGCTTCCAGCTGGTCGTAGATCGCCAGGATGTCCCGGGCGGTGTCCTCACCGGCGGCGCGGGCGAGCAGGTCCGGCAGGGCGGCTTCTTCCGCGGGGGTGAGCTCGGTGCCGCCCGGCGGGATCCAGACGGCGGCGGCTTCGGCGGCCGGTGTCACCAGGGTCCAGGGGTAGCGGAGCGCGGAGGTGACGTACCGGCGCCACATGACCGCCGCCTGTTCGCCGCGCCGTCGCTCGTCCGGGAAGGCCGGGCCCCACAGCGGGTCGTGGAAGAAGGCGCTGGTCAGGGTGGAGACGATGGCGTCGGCGTCCGCCGGGGTGGCGGTGCGGGCGGCGACGGACGGATGAGCGCGAACCATGCGCCCACGATATCCGTTACCAGCTGCGATTTTCGCTACGGATTTCGTTGTCTTCTACGGCTGCTTCAGCTCGATCTCGACGAATGAGTGCGGCGCGTCTCCCGCGTTGACGACCTCGTGCTCGGTGCCTGCCGTACGGGCGTAGGACTCACCGGCCTTCATCGGGGACGGGGTGACGGTGCCGTCGGCGCCGATCACGTCGGTCCGTCCGTCGGTGACCGGCACGACAACGTAGTCGTGGGCGTGGACGTGCCGACCGGTGCTCTGCCCTGCCTCGAAGTCCCAGCGGGTGACGCGGATGCGCTCGTCCTCGTGCTGCACGGTCGCGCGGGCGGTGGTGCTCATGGTGGTTCTCCTTGGCTCGGGTCGGGCATACGGTCGCCCGGCACCGCAGGCTAGCCCCTGGCCTGCCCGTCTCCGCGCGCTCCCTCTACCATCGGCCCTGCTCGGGCGCCTCCGGCGCCGATGTCGAGCAGTCGAGGAAAGGACGTTTCATGCGTGCTCGGAACATAGGCGCGGCCGCCGCGACAGCGCTGGCCGTGGTGGCCGCCCGCGACCTGGTGCAGAAGAAGCACGCCCTGCTGAGAAACTTCCCCGTCGTCGGCCACGCCCGGTATCTCCTGGAGACGATCGGTCCTGAGCTGCGGCAGTACGTCGTGACCTCCAACGACGAGGAGCGGCCGTTCAGCCGCGACCAGCGCAGCTGGATCTACGCGTCGGCGAAGGAGGAGAACAACTACTTCGGGTTCGGCACCGACAACGACGTCGAGCACGTGCAGGGTCACGCGTACGTGAAGCAGCGCACGTTCGCCGGGCCGCTGCCCGATCTGCACGACCCGCAGGCGCCGCTGCCCTCGGCCAAGGTGCTGGGCGGGCCGCGCGGGCGCGCCAAGGCGTTCCGTCCGGCGAGCATCGTGAACATCTCGGCGATGAGCTTCGGTTCGCTGTCGGGCGCGGCCGTCACGGCGCTCAACAAGGGCGCGGCGATGGCCGGGACGATGCACAACACGGGTGAGGGCGGCCTGTCGCCGTACCACCGGAACGGCGGCGATCTGATCCTCCAGATCGGCACGTCGTATTTCGGCTGCCGCGACGAGGACGGCAACTTCAGCCTCGACAAGCTCAAGGCGGTCGTCGCCGGCGCGCCCGTCAAGGCGATCGAGATCAAGCTCTCGCAGGGCGCCAAGCCGGGTCTCGGCGGAATGCTGCCGGGCCCGAAGGTGACCGAGGAGATCGCCGGGATCCGCGGCATCCCCGCGGGCAAGGACTGCGCGTCGCCCTCGCGGCACACCGCGTTCCACGACGTCGACTCGATGCTCGAGTTCGTGGAACTGCTGGCCGCCGAGACCGGTCTGCCGGTCGGGATCAAGAGCGCCGTCGGCGAGATGAGCTTCTGGGAGGAGCTGGCCACCCTGATGGCCCGGGGCGACCGCGGGGTCGACTTCGTGACGATCGACGGGGGCGAGGGCGGCACCGGCGCGGCGCCGCTCATCTTCAGCGACTCGGTGTCGCTGCCGTTCCGGATGGGCTTCTCGCGCGTCTACAGCGTGTTCGCCGAGCGAGGGCTGACCGACGACATCACCTTCATCGGCTCCGGCAAGCTCGGCCTGCCCGAGAACGCCGCCGTCGCCTTCGCGCTCGGCGTCGACATGATCAACGTGGCCCGTGAGGCGATGCTGTCGATCGGCTGCATCCAGGCGCAGAAGTGCCACACCGACAAGTGCCCCACCGGCATCGCCACGCAGTCCCCGTGGCTGGTGCGCGGCGTCGACGCGCCGTCGAAGGCCAACCGGGCCGCCATGTATCTGCGCACCCTGCGCCGCGAGTTGCTGAAGGTGTCGGGGGCGGTCGGTGTCGCTCACCCGTCGCTCATCACGCCCGCCGACATCGACATCATGAACGGCGACTACGAGGCCCGCACCCTCGCGAGCGTCTACGGCTACAAGGACGGCTGGGGCGAACTCTCCCCGGAGCTCGCCCGCCAGATCACCGAGCTGGTCACCGCCGAGCCGGCCGCGCTCCCCGACGCGGCCGGCTGAGCGGCCCTTCACCAGGTGACGGGCAGGGCGTGCAGACCGTAGATGACGGCGTCCCGCTTGAACGGGATCGCGTCGAGGTCGGCGGCGGCGCGCAGGGTGGGGACCCGGCGGAAGAGGGTCGGGTACACCACCTGGAGTTCGAGGCGGGCCAGCGGCTGGCCGAGGCAGTGGTGGGCACCGACGCCGAAGGCCTGGTGGCGGCGGTCGCCCCGGGTGAGGTCGAGTCGGTCGCCGTCGGGGTAGACGGCGGGGTCGCGGTTGGCGAGTTCGCCGAGCAGGATCACCCCGTCGCCGGCCCGGATGGTGCGGCCGGCGATCTCGATGTCCTCGGTCGCGGTGCGCCGCCGCCCGAGGTGGACGATGGTCAGGTAGCGCAGGAGCTCCTCGACGGCCGCGTCGACCACCTTCGGGTCGTCCGTGGTGCGCAACAGGTCGAGCTGGTCCGGGTGCTGGAGGAGCAGCAGCGTCCCCAGCGAGATCATGTTGGCGGTGGTCTCGTGCCCGGCGAGGAGCAGCAGCACGCCCATGGCCGCCGCCTCGGCGGGCGTCAGCGCGTCGGCCGCGACCTGCGCGGCGAGCCGTGACAGCAGGTCCTCGCGCGGGTCGGTGACGCGCTCCGCGACCAGGTCGGCCAGATAGTCGCCGAGTGCGGCGTGGGCGGCGCCGCGCTCCTCGGGGGTGGCGGTCGTGGAGACGATGACCTTGCTGTTGCGCTGGAAGAACGCGTGGTCGGCGTACGGGACTCCGAGCAGTTCCGAGATGACCAGGGACGGGATCGGCAGGGCCAGCGCCTGGACGAGGTCGGCCGGCCGGGGCCCGGCCAGCAGGTCGTCGACGGCGCGGTCGACCATCCTCTGCACCGCGGGGCGCAGGGACTCGATGCGTTTGATGGTGAAGGCGCCGCTGACCATGCGGCGCAGCCTGTTGTGCTCGGGGTCGTCCATGAGGACGAAGCTGAGGTCGGGCCCGGCGTCGGCGCGGGGGCCGTGGTGCGCGACGGGGCTCGGGTAGCCGGGCCGTGCCGGATCGACGCTGAGCCGGGGGTCGGCCAGCAGGCTGCGCTGCTCGGCGTGGCCGGTGACGGTCCACGGGGTGCTGCCGTCCCAGATGCGGGTGCGGGTCAGCGGCCCCTCCTCGGCGAGGGCCCGCATCGGCGGCGAGAGGTCGAAGGGGCAGGCCGCGGCTCGGGGTTCGGGGAAGTCGCGCGGGGGTGCGGAGGACGGGGAAGTCATGTCGGAACCTCGCGATGCAGAGTGGGGGGGGCGGGCGGTGCTAAGCCGCCGGGGCGCCGGCGGCCGGGCTCTCCAGGAGCCGCGACCGGTGCTGCCGGGCCTGCTTGGGCATGTTCCAGCCGAGGACGGCCACGGTGCGGCCCTGGTCCTGGTACGCGGCGACGAAGCGGCGTGCCTCGACGCTTCCCTCCAGGACCGTCAACTCGGCTTCCGGGGTGGGCAGTCCGTGGACGTGGATCCGGGCGTCGAACTGGTCGGTCCAGAAGTACGGCACGGGGTCGTGCCGCCGGGGGTCGCCGAGGAGCCGGGCGGCCACCGTCGTGGCCTGGTCCATGGCGTTGGTCCGGTTCTCCAGGCGGCGCGGCGCGGTGCCGTCCGGACCGGACCAGCGGGCGACGTCCCCGACGGCGTGGATCCCGTCGGCCGCGCGCCCGTTCGCGTCGCAGAGCACGCCGTCGTCCAGCGCCAGGCCGCTGCCGTCGAGCCATGCCGTCCCGGGGACGCAGCCCACGGCGACCACCGCGACCGGTGCGGCCAACAGCCGCCCGTCCGCGAGGCGTACGCCGCCGCTGCCGGTCCGCGTGAAGTCCGTACCGGCGACCGCCGTCCCGAGGTGCAGCCGGGTGCCGTGCCGCCGGTGCAGATCCGTCAGCAACTCGCCCATTTCAGGGCCTAGTTGGGCGCCCATCAGGGTCTGCTGCGGTCCGACGAGGGTGACGTCGACGCCGAGGCCGCGGGCGGTCGCGGCGATCTCCGCACCGAGGACGCCGTCGCCGACGACGACCGTACGTCCGTGCTCGAGCAGCCGTTCGCGCAGGGCGAGCGCGTCGTCGACGGTCCGCAGGGTGTGGACGTGGTCCGTCGGTCCCTCGGCGGGCAGGGAGCGCGGACTCGCGCCGGTGGCGATCACCACGGCGTCGGCGGCCACCTCCCGGCCCGATGCCGTGCGGGCCCTGCGCCGCGGGGCGTCGAGCGCGACGGCCGGGTCGCCCAGCAGGAACTCGGCGTCCAGCGCCGCGAGGTCGGACGGCCTTCGCAGCTCGGCCTGTTCCGGCTGCCAGGTCCCGGCGAGGATCTGTTTGGACAGCGGTGGCCGGTCGTAGGGCGGGTGCCGTTCCGCTCCCAGCACCGTGACGCGTCCTGCGTATCCCTTGCGCCGCAGGGCCTGCACGGTGGCCAGGCCGGCGACCGACGCGCCGACGACCAGGACGCTCGACGGCGCCGTCACGCGTCCTCGCGGAGTTCGATCGCCGCGGCCGGGCAGACGCTCGCGGCCTCGTCGACCGACGGGTGCCGGTCCGCGGGCGGTTCGGCGTCGAGCAGGATCACGATGCCGTCCTCGTCCCGCTGGTCGAAGACCTCGGGCGCGATCAGCACGCACTGGCCGGCGCCGCAGCACTTGCCCTCGTCGACGGTGATCTTCATGGGGGTCACTCCTTCGGTGTGGGGGTGGCGGGTGCGGCGAACATGCCGCTGACGGCGTCGGTGAGGAGCGTGGCCGTCTCACGCCAGGAGGACGGCGGCGCTTCGCCGTGCGCCACCCGCAGTTCGTGCTCGGCGCAGGTGTGGGTGATGAGGAAGGACGCCATCTCGCTCCGGCTGCGGCGCACGTCGGCCGGCACATGGCCGAGGAGCCGGCCCAGTCCGCTCAGGACGGCGGCGACGGCCCGGCGGTTCAGGGCGTCGTCGGTGAGCACGGCCCGCAGGCCGGGGTCGGTCATGAGCTGGGCGGAGAAGCGCGCGTACCAGGACGGGGCGTCGAGCCGCGCCAGGTACTCCGGCACGGGCCGCACCAGACAGGCGACCCACGCGCGGACGTCGTCGGGGTCGTCGATGGCGTGGAGCATGTCCTGACGGACGGCCTCGGCGGCCTGGGAGTGGTGGGCCATGATCGCGCGGACCAGTTCGGTCTTGGAGCCGAAGTGGTAGCCGACCGCGGCCACGTTGCCCTGTCCGGCGGCCTCGCTGATCTGCCGGTTGGAGACGCCCGCGATGCCGCGCTCCGCGTAGAGCCGCTCGGCCGCCGCCATGATGGCCTGCCGGGTCGCCGGTGACCGGGTTCCGGTCCGGGCCGCCGTGCGCTGCGCGGGCGCGGTCACCACGTCACCGGCAGTTCGCGCAGCGGGCCGGTCAGGAGTCCCTCGACCTGACGCAACTCGCTCCGTTCGACCGCGAGTTCGAGTTCGGGCAGGCGGCGCAGCAGCACCTCGAGGACGGTCTGCATCTCGGTGCGGGCCAGTGGCTGGCCGAGGCAGGAGTGGGGGCCCGCGCCGAAGGTCAGGTGCGGATTCGGGGAGCGGGAGAGGTCCATGCTGTCGGCGTCGGTGAAGGCGCGCTCGTCGCGGTTGGCGGCGGACATGCTGCACACGACGGTGGTGCCGCGGGGCACCCGCTCCGTGCCGAACTCGATGTCCTCGTGGACGTAGCGGACCATGCCGAACCCGTTGCTCGGGTCGATCCGCAGGACCTCCTCGACCGCGGACCTGATCAGTGAACGGTCCGCCAGCAGACGCTCCCAGCGGTCGCGCTCGGAGAGGAGCTGGGCGACCATCACGGCGATGAAGCCGGCCGTGGTCTCGTGCCCGGCGAGGAGCAGGGCCTGGCCGGTGGCGACGAGCGCGTCGTCCGGCAGCACGGCGCCTTCGCTGTCGGGCGCGGTGAGCAGCAGCGTGAGCAGGTCCTCCTCGCCCTCGGTGACCCGGCCCGCCTCGAGAGCGGCCCGCTTGTCCGCGATCAGTTCCGTCATGTAGGCGGCGAACTCGCGCTGGGCCGTGGCCATGTCGGCGGCGCTGTGCTTCGTGACGCTCAGGAAGGTGTCCGACCAGCTCTTGAAGGCGTCCCGGTCCCGCTCGGGCACGCCGAGCATGGCGCAGATGACATGGACGGGGAACGGGAAGGCGAGCCCGGCGACCAGGTCGGCGGGGCCCGGCCGTGCGGTCATCTCGTCGATCAGGCGTTCCGTGACCCGCTCCATGTCGGGGCGCAGGGCGCGGATCCGCCGGGCGGTGAACCAGCGTCCGAGGAGCCGGCGCCATCGCTCGTGCCCCACGGCGTTGAGGGTGCGGGCCATCGGGCTGTTGAAGATGTCCCCCTCCCCCTCGGCCACCCGTGCGGCGTCGTCGTTCGCGGCGCCCTCGCGGCTCAGCCGGGGGTCGCCGAGCGCCGTGCGGACGTGTTCGTACCGGGTGAGCAGGGTCGCCTCGTCCCCGCTGGGCAGCGTGACCCGTGCCACCGGGCACTCCTGCCGCATCCGCGCCCACTCGGCCGGCGCTTCGAGCGCGGCGGGCTGGGGGAACGGGTAGCGCCGAACTGCTTCTTCGTCCGTGGTCCCTTGGGGCATGTGAAGGCCTCCGACGTAGGTTCCGGGCTCGCCCTCCACTCAAGTTAAAACGACTGCATTAGGCAAGCGGATGGCTCGATTCCGTCGTGAAGAGTCCGGAACGAACCCGTGCCGGACGCCTCCACGACGAGCCCTCCCGGCCCGGCGCCAGAGGGGTTGGCACGCCGATGACGTGCTCTTGTTGGGACGTTTGCCTTCCCATTGCCCCGTCATGAGCGGCCTGCCTGATGAGCTGTCCGGTACAGGAGGGACGGGGGCGCAATGGCGATCGAACTGCCGGGGGAAGTGGTGTCGTTCCTCCAGTTCATCGGGGTGAACTGGCCGAACGTCAACGAGGACAAGGTCCGTGAGTTCGCCGCGCACGTGCGGGAGTTCGCGGAGAACGTGGACGACACGCACCAGGACTCCACCGCGACGATCAAGAAGCTCGGCGAGGCGTACCAGGGGGCGTCCTACGACGCGCTGCTCGCGAAGTGGGCGCAGCTGTCGAACAGCCACATGACCGAGCTGATCACTGCCTGCCACACGGTGGCGACCGCCCTCGATGCCGCGGCCGATGTGATCGTGGCGATGAAGGGCGAGGCGATCGCCGAACTGGTGGTGCTGGCCGCCACGTTCATCGCCGACCAGGCGGCGGCGGTGGCGACCCTGGGGCTCGCCGAGGCGGCCGAGGTGCTCGTCATCGAGGCCGCGGAGAAGCTGATGGACTTCCTCGAACAGCAACTGGAGCAGTACATCATCGGTCAGGTGATCGAGGCCGCCATGGATCCGCTGGTGGAGACGGTGGGCAAGGCGGTGTCCGGGCTCGTGTTCCAGGCCACCGAGTCCGCGCTCGGCGTCTCCGCCGGGGGCGGCGGCGCGGTCGGCGAGGGGTTCTCGGTGCACCCCGAGCAGATGCACGCACATGCCGAGCTGATGCGCGGCCACGCCGACACGGTGGTCGCGCACGCGCAGGCGTTCCAGACCAAGCTCGCCGGGGTGACGTTCGAGTGAGCAACCAGATCGTCAAGGCCCTGGAGAGCGGGGCGCAGAAGATGGCCAGGACCATCGGCGAGGACGCCGGGAAGGCCGTCAGGGACTTCTACCAGGACACCGGCAAGCGGCTGAAGAAGGTCGCCGACAACCACGTCGAGAACGACGCCAAGCACGCCGCCGAGATGGAGAGGATCCTCAAGGGCGGCGGCAAGGAGGACCTTCCGGGGCCGCACGCGGGCGCCGCCGGGCGAGGCCCCGGCGGCGGACGCGGCGGCCGCGAACAGGTGGAGAACCCGCGCGAGGCGGGCCGCCCGCAGGAGTCGGTGTGCCAGGGCGGCGAGCCGGTGGACATGGCGACGGGCCGGATGTTCATCGAGCAGCAGGACCTGTCCCTGCCCGGCGCCCTCGCGCTGCTGTTCAAGCGCTCGTACGAGTCCGGATACCGCGCCGGGCGCTGGATGGGCCCGCACTGGGTCTGCACCTTCGACGAGCGCCTGGAGATCGACGCCGAGGGCGTGGTGTACCTCAGCGCGGACCGTGTCGCCCAGGCCTATCCGCACCCCGAGGACGGCGAGGCGGTGCAGGCGTCGGCCGGTGCCCGGCTCGACCTGAGGGCGGGCGGCCACGACGGCGAGTACACCCTGACCGACGTCGTCACGGGCCTGGTCCGGGAGTTCGGCGGCGGGCCCGGCGAAGGGACGGCGCTGCTCACCGGGATCCGCGACCGGGCCGGTCACCGGGTCGACTTCGGCTACGCCGCCGACGGCACGCCGCTGAGCATGACGCACTCCGGCGGCTATCGCGTCCTGGTCGGCACCGACGCGGGGCGGATCACCGCGCTGCGGCTCGCCGGTGCCGGGGAGAACGGCGACAGCGCGCTGGTGACCTCGTACGACTACGTCGGCGGGCATCTCAGCGGGGTGTACAACTCCTCGGGCAGGCCGCTGCGGTTCACCAACGACGAGCAGGGCCGGATCGTCTCCTGGACCGACCGCAACCACACCCGCTACCTGTACACGTACGACGAGCGGGACCGGGTCGTCACCGAGGGCGGCGCCGACGGAACGCTCGCCTTCCGCTTCACGTACGGCGAACCGGACCCGGCCACCGGCCTGAAGGTCCACTCCGAGACCAACGCCCTTGGCCACACGACCCGTTACCACGTCAATGAGCACGCACAGATCGTTGCGCAGACCGATCCGCTGGGGAACACGACCCGCTACGAACGCGACGCGTACGACCGGCTGGTGGCGCAGACCGATCCGCTCGGCCGGACCACCCGGTTCGAGTACGGCGACGCGGGCACCCTCATCGCCGTGGTCCGCCCCGACGGAGAGCAGTCCACGGCCGCGTACTTCAGCGACGCGGGCGGGCCGACGCTGCTCACCCGGCCGGGCGGACGGACCTGGCACCAGACCTACGACCGGGCGGGCCGGCGCACCTCGGTCACCGACCCGACCGGCGCGACCACCCGCTACGCCTACGACGAGGCCGGGCACCTCGCCTCCGTCACCGACGCCCTCGGGCACTCCACCCTGATCCGCTGCAACCGCGCCGGACTCCCCGTCGAGGTCACCGACCGCGCGGGCGCGAGCAGCCGGTACGAGCGTGACGCCTTCGGCCGGGTCACCTCCGTCACCGACCAGTTGGGCGGCGTCACCCGGCTGACCTGGAGCGTCGAGGGCAAGCTGACGTCCTACGCGGCGCCCGACGGCTCCGCCGAGAGCTGGGAGTACGACGACGAGGGCAACGTCCTCGCGCACACCGACCGGCTCGGCCAGGTCACGCGCTTCGCGTACACGCCGTTCGAGACCCTCGCCGAGCGCGTCGACCCCGACGGCACCCGGCTGACGTTCGACTACGACGCGCACATGCAGCTCGTGTCCGTCACCGACGCGCTCGGGCAATCCTGGACGTACACCTACGACGCGGCCGGCCAGTTGGTCTCGGAGACCGACTTCGGCGGCCGCAGCGTCGGCTATCACCTGGACGCCGCCGGTCAGCTCGTGGCGCGGACCAACCCGCTGGGGCAGCGGATCCAGTACCAGTACGACGTCGTCGGCCGGCTGACGGCGAAGACGGCCGACGGGGCGCTCACCAGCTACGCCTACGACCCGGCGGGCCATCTGATCCGTGCCACCGGGCCCGACGCCGATCTGCTGCGCACCGTCGACGCGCTGGGCAACCTCCTCAGCGAGACGGTCAACGGGCAGACCCTCACGCACACGCTGGACGCCCTCGGCCGCCGCACCGGCCGGGCCACCCCCCGCGGCCACACCAGTCTGTGGACGTACGACGAGGCGGGCCGGCGCACGTCCCTGACCACCCCCGGCGGCCGGATCGACTTCGCCTACGACGCGGCGGGCCACGAGCGCGAGCGCACCTTCGGGGACCGGCTCACCCTGGCCAGCGCCTGGGACGCCGAGCACCGTCTCACCAGCCAGATCCTCCGGTCCGAGCAGTCGGTGCTGCAGCGGCGCGACTACCGCTACCGGGGTGACGGCTCCGTGACCGGCGTCGAGGACCGGCTCGCGGGCCCCCGCGCCTTCGAACTGGACGCCGCGGGCCGGGTCACCGCCGTGCACGCCGACCGGACCGAGAGCTACGCCTACGACCCGGTCGGCAACCTCACGGACGCCGTCTGGCCCGCCTCCGGCGCGCCGGAGGCGGAGGCCGCGCTCGGTGGACGCACGCTCTCCGGCGGCCGGCTCGACGCCGCGGGACGCGTCCGGTACGAGTACGACGACGCGGGCCGCACCGTGCTGCGGCAGATCACCCGCCTGTCGAAGAAGCCCGCCAACTGGCGCTACACCTGGGACGCCGAGGACCGCCTCACCCACGTCACCACCCCGGACGGCATCCGCTGGCGCTATCTCCACGACCCCCTCGGCCGCCGGATCGCCAAGGAGCGGCTGGGCGCCGACGGTGCCGCCGTCGAGGAACGCACCGACTTCACCTGGGACGGGTCGACCCTGGTCGAGCAGACCGTCCACGCGCCCTCGCTCCCCGGTCCGTACACGATGAGCTGGGACCACCGGGGCCTGCATCCGCTCGCCCAGTCGGAGACCATCACCACCCCGGCGGGCGACGGCATCCCGCAGGAGCAGATCGACCGGCGGTTCTTCGCGATCGTCACCGATCTCGTCGGCACCCCGACCGAACTCGTCGACCCGGCCACCGACACCATCGCGTGGCGGGCCGTCTCGACGCTGTGGGGCAGCACCACATGGTCGGCCGACAGCACCACGTACACGCCGCTGCGCTTCCCCGGCCAGTACTTCGACCCGGAGACCCGGCTCCACTACAACCTCAACCGGTACTACGACCCCGAGACCGCCCGCTACACCACGCCCGACCCGCTCGGTCTCGGCCCGGCGCCCAACCCCGACGCCTACGTGCACAATCCGCACACCTGGTGCGACCCGCTCGGTCTGATGCCGGACCCGTCCGACGCCCTCAAGAAGGAGCTGATGGCCAAGGGCAAGCAGCGGGCGCAGCACGTCGCCGCGGGACTCGGCGACGACGATATGCCCCCGGGCGCCTACTCGGTGGGCAAGGACCGGACCACCGGTAAGGTCTACTACGGCGAGAGCGGCCCGGAGACCGGACACCATCAGTCGGTGAGCGAGGCCCTGCCCGACGAGTCCCAGCGTGCGGACGGGCGGCCGCCCGGAGTCTGCGGTGAACCGCGTATGTTCACCAACGCGATCAAGGACGGCGCCGATCCCAAGAACATCGATCTGGTGACCGTCAACACGAAGGGCAAGAAGTTCAAGATGTGCGAGAACTGCTCGACATGGGTGCCCGACTTCGGAGGAGAGGTCCTGACGGGATGACGGACACCAGGCAGCGCCCTGCGCTCCGGACCTTGCGGGACGACCTGGCGGGGACCGCGTCCCTCACCCTCCACGAGCTGGACGTCGAGCAGGCGTGCGGCCAGTACGCCGAGGACGGCTACGAGATCACGTCCCGGCTCCGTGAGTTCCTGGAGCGGTACGGCGAGATCACCGTGACCTGGCTGTGGCGGCAGCGTGAGCAGACCCTGACGACATCGGTCGGGACGACGCTGGAGTCCACGCACGCCACGCCGCGGAACGTACGGGTCCTCGGCAAGCGGCTCGGCTCCCCCGTCCTGCTGGTCGGCACCGTGTTCTCCACGGAGGAGTCCGTGCTCCTCGCGGAGAACGGCGACATCCTGTTCTACGGGGACGCGGGCTTCCAGCGCGTCGGCCACGGCTTCGAGGACGCGGTCCGCGCGCTGGTCGCGGGCGACTGGGACAAGACGTTCTTCTGAGCCGCCGGGCCGAGGAGCCGAGGGGGCGTCAGCCGCGGGCGGGCTCCTGGACCGGCAGCGGCTTCGCGGGCGTGCCGTCCGTGATGTCCGCGCGGTGCGACTCCTTGGTCAGCGCGATGGCCGCCGCGCTGACCAGGCAGACGCCGGCCAGATAGGCGCTGACCCAGCCGGACCGGGTGCCACCGCCCGCGGCGGCGAGCAGGCTGCTGGCGATGAGCGGCGCCGTACCCGCGCCGAGGGTGGAGGCGAGCTGGTAGCCGAGCGAGGCACCGGTGTACCGGGCGCGGGTGCCGAACATCTCGCTGACGAACGCCGCCATCGGCCCGTACATCGAGGCCTGGAGGATCGGGTTGCCGATGATGTAGGCGGCGAACAGCAGTGTCACCGAACCGCTGTTCACCAGGGCGAACAGCGGGTACGCGGCCGCGGCGGTGACCAGTGCTCCGGTGATCATGACCGGGCGGCGGCCCACCCGGTCCGAGAGGATCGCGAACGCGGGGATGGTGAGGATGTGCAGCGCCGAGGAGACCGTCTGGGCGAGCAGCACGGTGGAGCGCTCGAAGCCGGCGCCGGTGGCGTAGGTGAGCATGAACGTGGCGAGCAGTGACTGCAGGACGAGTGCCGCGCAACCGCCGAGGCAGGACAGGACGATGTTCCTGCGGTAGCGGCGCAACACGGTGAGCAGGGGCGCTTCCTGCCGGGCGGCCGGCTGTTCGGCGGCCCGCCGCCGGGCTTCGGCGAACACCGGGCTCTCGGTGACCTTCAGCCGGATGAACAGGCCGAGCGCCATGAGCACCAGGCTGAGCAGGAACGGTACGCGCCAGCCCCAGGCCAGGAACCGGTCCTCGGGCAGTGCGGAGAACCCGGCGAAGACGGCGGTGGCGAGCACGGCGCCCGCCGGGCCGCCCATGTTCGCGAAGGAGGCCATCAGACCGCGGCGTTCGGTGCTCGCGTGCTCCATGGCCATCAGGGCGGCGCCGCCCCACTCGCCGCCGACGGCGACGCCCTGCACGAGACGGCAGACGACGAGCAGCACCGGTGCCCAGATGCCGATGGTGTCGTAGGTGGGGAGCAGGCCGATGGCGAAGCTGGCGAGCGCCATCAGGGTCATGGTCAGCACCAGCATCGACTTGCGGCCGACCCGGTCGCCGAAGTGCCCGAAGACGATGCCGCCCAGCGGTCGCGCGACATAGCCGACGGCGAGGGTGCCGAAGGCGGCGATGGTGCCGGCCAGCGCGTTCAGGTCGGTGAAGAACAGTTCGTTGAAGACGAGCGAGGCGGCGGCGCCGTACAGCAGGAAGTCGTAGAACTCGATGGCGCTGCCGACAAAGCTGGACAGGGCGATCCGCCGTGACTGGGCGCGACGCGCAGCGTCGTGGGTGGGCATCTGCGGCTCCGGGGGTTCGGTGCGCTGCGGAGGGGGTGCACGCGGGGTGCGGCCGGATCGTCCACGGCCGCGACGCGACAGGTGTGCATTTTCCGCACGAGCGCTTGTAGATAGCGAACACCTTGCGGGCGGCCGCAGAGGGTGTCAAGAGCTGCCCGGATGATCGATCAAAGCGGCCGGGCCCCGGAAAACGCGGCGGGCCCCCACGCGACGTGGGGGCCCGGGGACGGGACGGCGTGCGCCGGTGCGGCTCAGCCCAGCGCGGAGATCTCCTCGGCGACGGCACGCATCGCGGCGACGGATCCGCGCGCCACGTCCTCCCGCGAGGTGATCAGGTTGACGCACATGTGCAGCGCCGGGTCCGCCATGCGCAGGGGCACGGCGACGCCGTACGCGCCGGGCTCGACCTCGCCGAACGTCTGGGCGTAGCCCTGTTCGCGGGCCCGCGCGACCTCGGGCGGCTCGCCCCCTGCGGGCGGACGGAGCGCCGCGAGGGCCAGGCCGGCGGCGCCGGTCCCGACGGGGTGGCGGCTGCCGACCCGGTAGCTGAGGTGGTAGTCCACGGACCACGGCTCGACCACCGCGACGGCCACGGCCTCGTCACCCTCCGCCGAGATCAGCGCGACCGTGGAGCCGAGCTCGTCGGCCGTGCGGCGCAGCACCGGCAGGGCGGCCTCGCGGATGCCCGCCGCGTAGCCGCGCGCCAGCGTGACCGTGCCGGACCCCGCGCGGTAGCGGCCGTCGGACGCTCGGACGACGAGATGGCGCTCGGCGAGCGTGACCAGGATCCGGTAGGCGATCGTGCGATGGACGCCCAGCCGCTGCGCCACGTCCTGCACGGCGAGGCCCTGCGGCTGCGCGGCGACCAGTTCGAGGGCGAGCAGCCCGCGCGCCAGGGTCTGCGACCCGACGGCCTTGCCCGCCGCCCCGCTCCCCCGTCCGGCGGCGCTTCCGGATCCGCCGCCCGGCGCACTCCGCGTGTCCGCCTCCGCCTGGTTGTCGCTCATCCGCCCAGTCTACGGGCGCGGTGGTGACACACCGTCACCCCGGGACCGCGCGCACGCTCACGTAAGGTCGTCAAGGCGGACAGGACGGAAGGAAGACCCCTTGAGCGACGACGCGCCGAGCGGCGTCCTGGGCAAGGCGCTCACGGTGCTGCAGGCCTTCACCGTCGAGGACACCACCCTGGGCTTCGCCGAGCTCCAGCGGCGCACCGACTTCGCGAAGAGCACGCTGCACCGGGTGCTCGGCGATCTGGTGGCCGCCCGGCTGCTCGACCGCGTCCAGGGCCGCTACCGCCTGTCGGGGCTCGTCTTCGAGCTCGGGATGCGCGCGTCGGTCGAGCGCGGACTGCTCGAAGTGGCGACGCCCTTCCTGGAGGACCTGTACGTGCGCACCCACGAGCTGGTGCACCTGGGCACGCGCGAGGGCTCGGAGGTCGTCTACGTCGCCAAGATGGGCGGCCACCGGCAGGCCGACTCGCCCTCGCGGCTCGGCGGGCGGATGCCGCTGCACGCCACGGCGCTCGGCAAGGTCCTGCTGGCCCACGCCCCGGCCGAGGTCCGCGAGGCCACCCTGAGCGGGCCCCTGGAGCGCAAGGCGCCGCGGACCATCACCCACGTCGACGTGCTGGCGCGGCAGCTGTCCGACATCGCCGCCAAGGGCGTGGCCTTCGAGTACGAGGAGTCGGCGGTCGGCATCGTGTGCGTCGCCGCCGGGGTCTTCGGCCCGGCCGACGAGATCGTGGCGGCGGTCAGCGTGACCGGACCGGTGCACCGGTTCCAGCCCGCCCGGCACGCCACCAGCGTGCGCGCGGCCGCCGCGGGGATCTCGGCGACGCTCGGCCGCCGCGCCGAGCTGCGCGGCCACTGATCCGCGGATCCGGCCCGAGTTCCGCCAGGCGGAACTCTTTCCTGGGCGCCGGTCGCCCCCGGTGTCCAAGCTGAGGGCATGAACGAGATTTCCCCCGGCGACGACGCCGTCGCACAGGCGGCACAGCGGCTGCTGCGCGCCGCCGCCGACCGCGTTCCCTGCGCTCCGGTCCGCGATCTGATCGGCAGGGACGACGTACGGGCGGCCTACGCCGTCCAGGAGCTGCTCACCGCGCGCCGCCTCGCGGCGGGCGGCCGCGTCACCGGCCGCAAGATCGGCCTCACCTCCCCCGCCGTGCAGCGGCAACTGGGCGTGGACCGGCCGGACTTCGGGGTGCTGTTCGCCGACATGAGCGTCGCGGACGGGGCGTCCGTGCCGCTCGGGGGTCTCCTCCAGCCCAAGGTCGAGGCGGAGATCGCGTTCGTCCTCGGCGCCGACCTCGCCGACGGCCCCCTCGACGACGCCCAGGTACGGGCCGCCGTGGCGCACGCGGTCCCCGCGCTGGAGATCGTGGACAGCCGGATCGCCGACTGGGACATCAGCTTCGGCGACACCGTCGCCGACAACGGCTCCTCCGCGCTCTACGTCATCGGCGGCCCGGCCAAGCCCCTGCCGGAGTTCGAGCCGGTCACCGCCACGATGACGCTGAAGCGGCACGACGAGACCGTCTCCAGCGGCGACGGCGCGGCCTGTCTGGGCGACCCGCTCGCCGCGCTCGGCTGGCTCGCCCGGACCGCGCGCGACGTCGGCGATCCCCTGCGCGCGGGCCAGGTCGTGCTGTCCGGCGCGCTCGGCCCGATGGTGCCCGCCGCGGCCGGCGACGTGTTCACCGCCGACATCAGCGGACTCGGCCCCGTCTCCGTCCGCTTCCACGACTCCGCCAGTGAAGGGGCCACCGCATGAAGACCAAGGTCGCCGTCATCGGCTCGGGCAACATCGGCACCGACCTGATGATCAAGGTGCTCCGGACCTCGGACACCCTCGAGATGGGCGCGATGGTCGGCATCGACCCCGCGTCCGACGGGCTCGCCCGGGCGCGGCGCCTCGGCGTCCCGGTGACCGCCGAGGGCGTCCAGGGGCTCATCGCCATGGACGGCTTCGAGGACATCGCGATCGTCTTCGACGCCACCTCCGCGAAGGCCCACGTCGCGAACGCCGCCGCGCTCGCCCCGTACGGCAAGCAACTCGTCGACCTGACCCCGGCCGCCATCGGCCCGATGGTGATCCCGGCGGTCAATCTGAACGACCACGTCGGCGCGGACAACGTCAACATGGTGACGTGCGGCGGGCAGGCCACCGTGCCGATCGTCGCGGCGATCTCCTCGGCCGCGCCCGTCCCGTACGCGGAGATCGTCGCCTCGATCGCGTCGAAGAGCGCCGGTCCCGGCACCCGCGCCAACATCGACGAGTTCACCGAGACGACCAGCCACGCCATCGAGACGGTCGGCGGCGCCGAGCGCGGCAAGGCCGTCATCGTCCTGAACCCGGCGGAGCCGCCGCTGATCATGCGCGACACCGTGCTCGCGCTGGTGGACGCGCCCGACGAGGCCACCCAGGACGCGATCCGCGCGGCCGTCGCGCGCCGGGTCGAGGAGGTGTCGGCGTACGTGCCGGGCTACCGCCTCAAGCAGCGGGTGCAGATCGCGCCGGTCCCCGCCGACCAGCCCGTGCACACCCTCACCCGGGCTCCGGTCACCCACCAGGTGTCCGTCTTTCTGGAGGTCGAGGGCGCCGCCCACTACCTCCCGGCGTACGCCGGGAACCTCGACATCATGACCAGCGCGGCCCTGCGGATGGCCGAGGCCATGGCCGCCCGCGCGACCGCACTCCAGGGAGCCGACGCATGACCGCCGCCAAGCTGTTCATCCAGGACGTCACGCTGCGGGACGGCATGCACGCCATCCGGCACCGCATCGAGCCGGAGCGGGTCGGCCGGATCGTGGCCGCCCTCGACGCGGCCGGTGTCGACGGGATCGAGGTGTCCCACGGCGACGGGCTCGCCGGCGGCTCCCTCAACTACGGCCCCGGCAGCCACACCGACTGGGAGTGGATCGAGGCGGCGGCGGCCCACATCGACAACGCCCGCCTGACCACCCTGCTGCTGCCCGGCATCGGCACCATCGAGGAGCTGAAGCAGGCGTACGCGCTCGGGGTGCGCTCGGTGCGGGTGGCCACGCACTGCACCGAGGCCGACGTGTCCGCCCAGCACATCGCCACCGCGCGCGAGCTGGGCATGGACGTGTCCGGCTTCCTGATGATGAGCCACATGGCCGACGCCAGGACGCTCGCCGGGCAGGCCAAGCTCATGGAGTCCTACGGCGCCCACTGCGTCTACGTCACCGACTCCGGCGGCCGGCTGATGATGGACGGCGTGCGCGAGCGGATGCGCGCCTACCGGGACGTGCTCGACCCCGCCACCGAGATCGGCATCCACGCCCACGAGAACCTGTCCCTCGCCGTCGCCAACTCCATGGTCGCCGTCGAGGAGGGCGTGACCCGCGTCGACGCCTCCCTCGCCGGCCAGGGCGCGGGCGCGGGCAACTGCCCCATCGAGCCCTTCGTCGCCGTCGCCGACCTCAACGGCTGGGAGCACGGCTGCGACCTGTTCGCGCTCCAGGACGCGGCCGAGGACCTGGTCCGTCCGTTGCAGGACCGGCCCGTCCGCGTGGACCGCGAGACGCTCACCCTCGGCTACGCCGGGGTGTACGGCTCGTTCCTGCGGCACGCGGAGGCAGCGGCCGAACGCTACGGCGTCGACGTCCGCACCATCCTCGTCGAGGTCGGCAGGCGCGGTCTGGTCGGCGGCCAGGAGGACATGATCGTCGACGTGGCGCTGGGACTCGCACAGGCGAGCTGACGCGCGTACGCCACAGGGCCGGGAGAAGGTCTCCCGGCCCTGTTCGGCGTGCCCGCGGGCCTGTGACCTGCGCGGTGACCTGCTCAGTCGACGTGAGCAAGAACCTCTTGACATTCGTTCCGGGCGAGCGTTGCATCATGGTGACTGGCGTGTAAATAACAAACGCTATCGTGCATATAGAGAACGAGGAGCCGGGGTCATGTCCCTCACCAAGGAAGCCGCGTCGCACGACATCACCCTTCCGTCGGGCCTGCGCCTGCGTTACTACGAGGCCGGGGAGGCGGGGGCCGTGCCGGTCGTGCTGCTGCACGGTTCCGGGCCCGGCGCGACCGGCTGGTCGAACTTCTCGGGGAACATCGGCGCGATCGCCGCCGCGGGCTTCCGGGTCATCGCCCCCGACATGCCGGGCTGGGGCGACTCCGACGCCCAGGCCACCGCGGACATGGACCACGACGCGACGCTCGTGGAGTTCCTCGACGCGCTGGGCCTGCCGAAGGCCGCCCTCGTCGGCAACTCGATGGGCGGCCACACCGCGGTCCGCTTCGCGACGCTGCACCCCGAGCGCCTCACCCACCTGGTGACGATGGGCGCCTCGCTGGGCCGGGGCCCGGCCTCCCTGTTCGGCGCGGGCGACGGCCCCAGCGAGGGCCTGAAGGTCCTCGTCAGGGCGTACAAGGACGCGAGCCCGGAGAACATGAAGGCGCTCGTCGAGATCATGACGTACGACAAGGCGCGCTTCGCGACGCCCGAGCTCACCCGGGCCCGCTCGGAGGCGGCGCTCGCCCGCCCCGACCACCTCGCGAACTACGTCGAGGGCCTCGCGCACGGCGCCCCCATCCCGATCAAGGTCGACCGGGACGCGATCCCCGGCATCGAGGCGCCGACCCTGCTGATCCACGGCAAGGACGACCGGGTGCTGCACTACGAGACCAGCCTGTGGCTCCTGGCCAACATCCCCGACTCCCGCCTGGTGCTGCTCAACCGGTGCGGGCACTGGGCGATGATCGAGCACGCCGCCGAGTTCAACCGCCTCGTCACCGACTTCCTGTCGCACAACTGACCAGGCCACCGCACCGGTACTCGCACCGGCGCCGAATCGATCGGAACACCCCATGACCACCTTCGACACCGACGTCGTTGTCATCGGAGCCGGGCCCGTGGGCCTCACCCTCGCCAATCTGCTCGGCGTGCGCGGCCGGCGGGCCACCGTCCTGGAAGCCCGCCACGAACTCATCGACTACCCGCGCGGCGTCGGCCTCGACGACGAGTCGATCCGCACCCTGCACACGGCGGGCCTGTGGGAGCGCGTGCGGCCGTTCACGGTCCCGCACCACGTGGTGCGGCTCGTCAACGGCACCGGCCGGGTGCTGGCCACCAACAACCCGCGGACGCAGGAGTTCGGCCACCCCCGCAAGCACGGCTTCGTCCAGCCGCTGGTCGACAGGGAACTCGCCGCGGGACTCGACCGGTTCCCCGGCACCGAGCTGCGCTTCGGCCACAAGGTCGTCGGCCTGGAGGACCGGGGCGACCACGTCGTGGTCACCGCCGAACGGCTCGACGCCGAGGGCGCGGCCGTCGGGACGGTCGCCTTCACCGCCCGGTACGCCGTCGGCTGCGAGGGCGGAAGCTCCTTCACCCGCAAGTGGATGGGCGTGCGGTTCGAGGGGAAGTCACCGTCGACGCGCTGGGTGGTCGTCGACGTGGCCGACGACCCGATCGGCACCCCGTCGGTGTATCTCGGCGCCGACCCGCGCCGCCCCTACGTCTCCATCGGCCTGCCGCAGGGCATCCGCCGCTGGGAGTTCATGCTCCACGACGACGAGCCGACCGAGCTGTGCGACGACCCCGCGTTCATGCGGTCCCTGCTCCGCCGGCACGTTCCCGACCCGGCGACGCTGAAGGTCATCAACCAGCGCACCTTCACCCACCACGGCCGCGTCGCCGCCGACTTCCGCAAGGGCCGGGTCTTCCTCGCCGGTGACGCCGCCCACCTGATGCCGGTCTGGCTCGGCCAGGGCTGGAACTCCGGGATCCGCGACGCGACGAACCTCGCGTGGAAGCTCAGCGCCGTCCTCGCGGGCGACGCGGCCGACGCCCTCCTGGACACGTACACCGCGGAACGCCGCAAGCACGCCTCCGACATGATCGACGTCAACATGGCCGCGGGCACCGTCATGAAGATGGGCCGCCTCGGCGGCACGCTCCGCGACGTCGCCGCGTCCGCGCTCAACCTCGTACCGAAGTGGAAGTCCTACTTCACCGAGCTGCGGTTCAAGCCCATGCCGCGGTACGCGACCGGGGTCGTGGTCGACCAGGCCACGCTCACGCCGGGCCGGGCGCGGGCGGGGTTCAAGCGGGGCGGCGCGCTCGCGCCCTACCTCGACTCCGCCGGTGAACTCTCCCCGGTCGGGCTCCAATTCATCCAGCCGAGGGTCAGCACCGCCGACACCGGTGACGTCCTTCTCGACGACGTCACCGGCGACTGGTGGACGCTCGCCACCTGGGGCACCGACCCGACGGCGTACCTCACGGACACGGACCTCGCGTTCGTCCGCCGGCACCGGATCAAGCTGGTGTCCTTCATGCCGGAGACCCAGCGCGGCTGGGCCGAGGAGCGGTACGCGGACTCCCCCGAGCCCGTCACCGTGGTCGGCGACAGCACCGGCGCGCTCAAGGACTGGTTCGACGTGCGCGCCTGCGGTCTGGTCGTGCTGCGCCCCGATCACTTCGTGGCCGCGGCGTCCCTCACCCGTCAGGCGCCGCGGGCCCTGGCCGCCCTGCGCGCGGCGGCCTCGCTGACCCCCGTGTCCGCGCCAGCGCCGGTCGGGGAACTCGCCACCGAAGGAGCCTCGTCGTGACCGTCGCCCTCGTCACCATGTCGCACAGCCCGCTGCTGGAGTTCGCCGAGCCGCCCGCCGAGGTGGCCGACGCGGTCCAGGGCGCCTTCTCCGCCGCGCGGACCTTCGTGCAGGAGTACGACCCCACCCTGGTCGTCTCCTTCGCGCCCGACCACTACAACGGCTTCTTCTACGACCTGATGCCGCCGTTCTGCATCGGGTACGAGGCGCTGGGCGTCGGCGACTACGGCACCGCCGAAGGTCCGCTGAACGTCCCGACCGAGCGTGCCCAGGAACTGGCCCAGTGGGTCGCCGAGCGCGACATCGACGTGGCGATCTCCCGCCGGATGGAGGTCGACCACGGGGCGATCCAGCCGCTGGAGATCCTGTTCGGCGGCATCGACACCGTGCCCACCGTCCCGGTCTTCGTCAACGGCGTGGCCGAGCCCTTCGTGACGATGCGCCGGGTGCGGCGGCTCGGCGAGACCGTCGGAGGCTTCCTCGCCGGGCTCCGGGACGAACGCGTCCTCGTCGTCGGCTCCGGCGGCCTCTCCCACGACCCGCCGGTCCCGCAGTGGGCGACCGCCGACGACACGGCGCGGGCCATGCTCCTCAACGGCAGGCATCCCACCGCGGCGGCCCGTGACGCCCGTCAGCAGCGCGTCATCGACACGGCGAAGGCCTTCGCGGCGGGCACGGCCCCGATCCAGGACCTCAACCCGGAGTGGGACCGGGCCCTGATGGCGACGCTCGCCTCGGGCGACCTCTCCCCCGTCGACGCGATGACGCCCGCGGGGATGGCGCGGGACGCGGGCAACTCCGCCCACGAGGTGCGGACCTGGGTGGCCGCGTTCGCGGCGCTCGGCGCGGCGGGGCCCTACGAGGTGGCGTACTCCTTCTACCGGCCGATCAAGGAGTACATCGCCGGGTTCGGGGTGATGGCCGCCCGTACCGTCTGACGGACGACGGGCTGTTAGCGTGCCCGGATGGCCACCCCTCCCCCGCTGCTGGATCATCTCGTCCTCGCCACCCCGGACCTGGCGGCGACCGTCGCCGACTTCACCCGGCGGACCGGAGTCGCGCCCGCGCCCGGTGGCGCGCACGTCGGCCTCGGAACCCGCAACTTCCTTGTGGGGCTCGGCGGTTCGGCCTATCTGGAGATCGTCGGGCCGGATCCGGAGCAGCCCGAGCCGGCGAGGCCGCGCCCGTTCGGCATCGACCGGCTCGCCGCTCCCGCCGTGGTGACCTGGGCGATCCGCCCACCGGACCTGGACGCCACCGTGGCGGCGGCGCTCGCGGCGGGGGCCGGGGTCGGTCCGGTCCGTGCGATGAGCAGGCGGCGGCCGGACGGCACCCTGCTGGAGTGGCGGCTGACCCTCGACGAGAGCGCGGGCGTGGTCCCGTTCCTCATCGACTGGGGCGCGACCGCGCATCCGTCGGCCGGGCTGCCCGCCGTGGGCCTGCGGTCCGTGGCGGCGAGCGCGCCGGACTCGGCGGAGGTCCGCCGCGTGCTGGTCGCGCTCGGCACCGATCTCGACGTCGTAGAGGGCCGGACCGGTCTCACGGTCCGCCTCGACACCCCGGCGGGCGTACTCGACCTGCCCTGAGGGACGCCCCGACGCACGCTCACTCCCCCACCGGGACATGCCCCAACAGGTGCAGTTCCTCGCTGTCCAGACGGCCCTGGAGACGGCGCAGGACGGTGTCGTCGATGTCGCCCGCGTCCCGCAGCCGGATGACCACGGCCCGGCGCTCGGCGAGGAGGGCGAGGCTGAGGGCCGCGTGGTCGTCGGTGAGGCGCCGCGGGTGGAGGGCGCGTTCCTCGGGTTCGTCCGGGATCGTGGCGCAGCGCAGGGCGACCGCGTCCGCCTGCAACCGGTGGGAGCGCTCGATCGCCTCGCGGATGGCGGGCGCCGTCTCGAGGCGCCCGGCCAGGTCGGGCAGGGCGGCGAGCGCGGACTCCAGCGCCGCCGACTCGGCGAGCCATTCCTCCCGGGCGACGGAACGGTCGCGCGGGATCCGCGCCCAGCGCACCACCCCGGGCAGGATCAGGGCCTGCGCCATCGTCACGACGATCACCACACCGGTGACGAAGACGATGAGCTGGCGCGACGGGAAGGCCTCACCGCTGTCGAGGTGGGCGGGGACGCCGAGGACCGCGGCGAGCGAGATCGCGCCGCGGAACCCGGACAGGGCGCTCACGGTCAGGCGCCGGTGCGAGTACGTCGTGCCGGAGGCGCGGGCGGTGCCCCTGCGGGCGATCCGGAAGAAGGCGGCGACGCCGAAGTAGTAGGCGAAGCGCACGGCGACGAGCGTCCCGGCCACGGCGAACCCGGTGCCGATCGCGCGGGGGATCTCGTCGTTGCCCATCGTGCGGACGGAGAAGTCGAGTTCGACTCCGATGAGGACGAACAGGGAGCCGTTGAGGAGGTAGGTGGCGACCAGCCAGAAGTTCTGCGCCTGCACCCGCACCTCGGCGCGTACGGTGCGCGGCCCGCTCTGGCTGAGCATGAGCCCGCACACCACGACGGCGACCACGCCCGAGGCGTCGATCCGCTCGGCGACGAGATATCCGGAGAACGGGGCGAGCAGCAACAGCACCTGGCCGCGCAGCGCGTCGGCCTGCGTCATCCGGGCGCGGAGCCACTGCACGACCGTACCGGTGGCGAGGCCGATCAGCGCTCCGCCGCCGTAGCCGAGGACGAACAGCCATCCGACGTGCGGGGCGGTGACGGCCTCCGTGCCGACGGTCACGCCGACGGCGATGCCGTAGACGACGAGCGCCGTACCGTCGTTGAGCAGGCTCTCGGCGCGCAGCAGGGTGATGTCCCTGCGCGGCAGGAGCCTGGCCACGACGTTGACGGCCGTCGCGTCGGTCGGTGCGACGGCCGCGCCCAGCACCCAGGCCGGGCCCCAGCCGATCCCGAGCGCGTGCGCGACGCAGGCCACCGACGCGGCCGAGGCGATGACGAGGACGGTGGCGGCCAGGGCGACGTCGGTGAGGTGGCGGCGGATCTCGCGCAGCGAGGTGTTGAGGCTCTCCCACGCCAGCAGTGCGGGCAGGAACAGCAGCAGCACCACCTCGGAGGGCAGTTCCACCTTGCGCAGGGCGGGCATCAGGCCGATCAGCACGCCCATGGCCATGAGCACCACCGGCGGGGCGATGCGCAGCCGGTCGCCGAGTGCGGAGCCGACGAGCACGGCGATCCCCAACAGCACGACAAGCTCCAGACCGAGCACACGTTCCTCCCTCAGACACCGCACCGACACTGTGCTGCCCCAACTGTGCCGTGTGCCCGAACGGAAGGACGCCCCGGTGTGCGGGTGTCGGCCGGTCCCGGCTCAGCCGGGGGTGCTCGGGGTCGCCGTCGGGGACTGCGGACGGAACGGGGAGGGCACCGCGGTGTCCGACGGCGACGCGCCGGACGGGGGCGGCGACGACGGGCGCGGCGTGGGGCTTTCGTCGGGGTCGGCCGGCGCCGAGGGAGCGGCGGGCGGCGCGGGGGTGCGGTGCGGATCGGCGTCCCGGGTGAGGAGCCCGATGACGAGGGCGGCGGCGGTGGCGAGTCCGGCGAGCGCCAGCGCCCAGCGGCGTCGGCCGTGGTGGAGCAGGGGCAGTCGGCGCAGGTGCGGGCCCGGCGGTTCGGCCGGGCGCAGGCTGCGGACGGTGATGCCGTCGGCGCGGGCGGCGAGTGCTTCGTGCAGCCGTCGCTCCACCGGGCGTTCAGGGCGGTCGGCCGGTGCGGCCCGTGGGGTTCGGGGCGTCATATCCGGCCCTCCAGGATCCTTTCGAGTGCGTCGAGCGCGCGGCTGGCGTTCGATTTCACCGCGCCTTTGCTGATGCCGAGGGTGGCGGCTATCTCGGCCTCGCTGAGGTCGGCCCAGTAGCGCAGGACGAGGACCTCGCGGCGGCGCGGGGTGAGTCGGGCGAGTGCGGCGAGCACTTCGCGGTGTGCCTCGTCGAGGACGACGGAGTCCTCGGCGGACGGGGCCACGCCGGCCGGTGGCGGTGTCCAGGCCCGGGCGGTGCGGCGTCGGCGCAGGACGGACCGGGCGGTGTTGACGACCGAGGTCCGCAGATAGCCGAGGGCGTTGTCGACCTCCGTGATCCGCTCGCCGTGACGTCGGTAGAGGGCGGTGAACGCGTCCTGCACGACGTCCTCGGCGGTGGACAGGTCGTCCACGAGCAGCACCGCGAGCCGGACCATGCGCAGCCGGTGCGCGTGGTACAGCTCGCTGATCGTGGGCGGCGGGCCGGGCCGCCGGTCCGGGTACGCGCCGTCGTACGCGGAGACGTTCCGCGGTGTGTCCGGGTCGCGGGCCGCTTCGAGCGTGGACCGGTCGCGGCGCAGCAGCCCGCGCAGCAGTTCCCGCCATCCGGGGCGGGTCCGGCCGGGCCGGCGCGTGAACGGCTCGGGCCACGGGGCGAGTGGGGTGGCTGCGGGGCTGTGCACTGGGTTCCTCGGGGGCGGCGTCAGCGGTGCGAGCGGCGGCGTACGGCGAAGAGGGCTCCCGCCCCGCCGGCGACGAGGACGACGGCTCCGGCGCCCATGACGGTGGTGCCCGTGTTCGACGAACCAGTATGGGCCAGCTCGTCCTTGGAGGGGGCGGGCGCCGGGGTGGCGTCGTCCTTGCCGCCCGGGGCGGCCGGTGCGGCGGACGGCTCTTCTGTCGGCGCGGCGGACGGCTCGGCCGTCGCCGGGGCGCTCGGGGCGGGCGTCGGGGCGTCGGTGGCGGGCGTCGAGGGGACCGGACTCGGCGCCGTGGTGCCGGCGCTCGCGGGAGCGGCCGACGACTCGGCCGGTGTGGCGTGGGCGACGGGGATCGAGGCCAGGGCGGCCAGCAGGCCGGTGGCGACAACGGCGCTGCGGACAGGGGCGAGGTGGTTCACGGTCGTACTCCACGGTCGGGGCGAGGGCGCCGGCCGGCGCCCTTCACCCCCACACGACGCGCGACCCCGCGTGAGGTTGCCGCGGTCGCGCGGAAATCTTCGCGGCGGTGCGCCGGGCGTGCTGTCGGGGCGGCACCGGGAGTCCGGAGCCGGTCCCGGGCGGCCGGGCGGCGTCAGCTCCGGGGAGCGACCGCGGCGGTGATCAGGTGCGCGGCGGCCGCGTCGGTGCGGGCCGCGTCGCCGGTCACCAGCCGGTCCTGGCACAGGCCGCGAAGGCCGGAGACGAGCAGGGTCGCCCGCTCCCGGGCGGACGCGCGCGGGTGGCCGAGGCGTGCGAAGGCGTCCGCGATCGGCCCGACCATGACCTCGACGGTCTCCGCGGCGATGTCCCGGTAGGTCTCCGGGTGCGTCGCGGCCAGGCTCAGCAGCTGGAGCAGCATCCGGATGGGCCCGGCCTGCTCGCCGACCGTGATCGCCTTCCACAGCGCACGGGCCGACCGCCGCAGGTCGTCGGCGTCCTCGACGCCGTCGAACAGCGCGTGGGCGTCGGGTCGGCTCGCCTCCAGGGCGAGAGCGATCAGGTTCTCCCGGCTGCCGAAGTAGTACAGGAGCATGCGCTTGGTCGTGCCGATGCTCTCGGCGAGCGGGCTCAGCGACAGGTCCGCGAGGCCGTGGCGCTGCACGTACTCCACCACCTGCCCCAGGAGTTCCGCGCGCTTCTCGGTGTTCACGGGTCGAGCCACATTTTGAACGTACCGGACGGTACACGTATAGTCCATCCGAGTTCATGTGCCGATCGGTACATCAATGGGTGCGGGAAACGGAGCGCGGAACACCGGTGGAGAACAGCACACGTTCGAGCACGGGGCACGGCACCCGGTCACGAGGGCGGACGGCGAAGGCCCTGGCCGAAGCGGCCTGGTTCCCGGCGGTCCTCTTCCTGGGGATCGTCTTCTTCTTCGCTCCCGCCCTGCACGCGCCCGGCCCCCACCACGTGAAGGTGGCCGTCGCGGGTGGCGCGGACGCGGCGGCGCGGGTCGACGCCGCGCTGGAGGCGCGCTACCCCGGCGGGTTCGACGTCCGGCCCGTCGCGGATCGCAAGCGGGCCCGGCAGGCGGTTCTGGACCGGGACGCGTTCGCGGGGTACGCGGCCGACGGCGCGCGTCCGGTGCTGTACGTGGCGAAGGCCAACGGCGCGTCCCTCGAGCAGACGCTGACCACGGCGTTCGGCACGGCGGTCGCGGAGCGGTCCCCTCTCGCGGTCGACGACGTCGCCCCCACCGCGGGCAAGGACCTCCTCGGCTCGACCGTCCTCTACTTCGGCATCGCCTGGAACATCCCGGCGTACATCCTCGCCACGACGCTGCTGCGCGCCGTCGCGTTCGACCGCCGCCGCAAGCTGCTGGCCGTCACGGTCGTCGCGGCGGTCTTCGGCGTCGTCGGTTACGCGGTCGGGACCGCGCTGGGCTATCTGGACGCCGAACCGGCGGTGATGGCCGTCGCGTTCCTGCTCACCTCGGCGGTCGCCACGGCCGCGTCCGGACTCGCGCCGTTCACCCGCCGGTTCCTGCCCGCCGTCGGCATGACCCTGTTCATCGTCCTGTCGATCCCGACGAGCGGCGGGGCGGTACCGGCCCCGCTGCTGCCGGAGTTCTTCCAGTACGTGCACGCGGTCATGCCGCTGGCGAACGCGGTCGACGCCCTGCGCGGCGTCCTCTACTTCGACGGCGCCGGGGTCCTGAAGCCGGTCCTCGTCCTGTGCGGCTGGATCGCCGCGGGCGCGTCCCTGCTCGGCCTCGACTTCCTGCGGCACCGCCGGGCCACCGCGCGGGACACGGTCACCGAGCCGCCCGTGGACGACCCGGCCCTCGAAACGCCCGTCCCCACGGCGCTCCCGGTCCACCCCCACCACTTCGGGGAACCGGAGCCCGTCCTGGCCGGAACGGTCCGCGACGGCGAGGGGCGGCCGGTCCGCGGCGCCGCCGTCATCGTGCTCGACGGACTGGGCGGGCAACTGGTCTCCACCGTCACCGACGCCGAGGGCCGCTACGCCGTCTCCGGCCTCCCGGAGGGCCATCTCTCCCTCGTGGCCTCGGCGCCGGGACTTCATCCGGTGGCGCGGCGCAGGCTGCTGACGCCGGGAGAGACGGCCCGGGCGGACTTCGCGCTGGAGCGGCGGGAGGCCGACGCCGGCTCCCCCGCGGTGGATCGACGGGGCCGGGTCGCGACCGGCTAGTCCGACGTGCCCTCCGCCGGGGCGCCGAGCGGCTCCAGCCGGCCCATGTCCCGCAGCAGCGGCAGCAGATGGTGCTCGACGGCGGGGGCGAGCCGCAGATCCGCGTCCCGCCCGTCGGTCCAGCGCAGGGCGGACAGTTCGGCCGCGGGGACCGGATCGCCGATCAGCGTCGTGGCGAAGACCGTCAGCCGCATCGGTACGCCTTCCAGGGCCGCCCGCTCCTCCACGACGGCGAGCGGTTCGAGCGGGCCCGGCTCGACCCCCAGCTCCTCCCGCAGCTCCCGTACCAGCGTCTCCTCCGGTTCCTCGCCCGGTTCGGGCTTGCCTCCCGGAACGTAGAAGATGTCCGGCGCCGCCTGCTTGCTGACGACGAGCAGCCTGCCGTGCTCCACCACGGCCGCCGCGACGACCTTCATGACTGTGTGATCCATCCCCGCATTGTGCCGCCCGCTCCGCTCCGTCTGGCCACCGCCGACCGGCAGCCCGTAGGGTGGGCCGCGCAGCTGGTTCGCCCCGTCCGCCAGGCGGGATGCGTCGCAAGAGGGAACCCGGTGGGAATCCGGGACTGCCCCGCAGCGGTGAGTGGGAACGACCGCCGTCATACGCACTGGGCCCCGAGGAACGGGACCTGGGAAGCGACGGCCAGTAGGAGTTCCGTACGTGGCGACACGCACGGGACACGTCCGCGAGTCCGAAGACCTGCCAACTGCCCGTGCGCGTACGACGCGTGCGCGGACATCCCGGTGACCTCGAGGGCGGGTCGGCGCACACATCCGGCGGACGGCCGCGCCCTGCTGCGCGAGGGCCTTCCCGTCGTCGCTGTCACTCCTTCACGCGTTCGGGTTCTCGGGATCCCAGGGATACGTCTCTCGAAGGAGAACTCCGTGACCACCAGGACCGCAGCCGCGGCAGCACGGGCCACCGTGTACGGCTACCCCCGGCAAGGACGCGACCGCGAGCTGAAGAAGGCGATCGAGGGCTACTGGAAGGGCCGCGTCACCGCCGGCTCCCTCCGGGCCACCGCCGCCGGACTGCGCCGTGGGAACTGGCGGGCACTCGCCGCCGCCGGGATCACCGAAGTCCCCACCGGCGACTTCTCGTACTACGACCACGTTCTCGACGCCACCGTCATGGTCGGCGCGATCCCCGAGCGCCACCGCGCCGCCGTGGCCGCCGACGCCCTCGACGGCTACTTCGCGATGGCGCGTGGCACCCAGGACGTGGCGCCGCTGGAGATGACCAAGTGGTTCGACACGAACTACCACTATCTGGTGCCCGAGTTGGGCCCCGACACGGTCTTCACCGCCGACTCGGCCCAGCAGGTCGCGGAGGTCGAGGAAGCCCTCGCCCTGGGGCTCTCGCCCCGCCCGGTCCTCGTCGGCCCGGTCACCTATCTCCTTCTCGCCAAGGCCGCGCCCGGTGTCGCCGCCGACTTCGACCCGCTGACGCTGCTCGACCGGCTGCTCCCCGTGTACGCGGAGGTCCTCGCCGATCTGCGCGCCGCCGGAGCCGCGTGGGTGCAGCTGGACGAGCCGGCCCTGGTCCAGGACCGCACGCCGGCCGAGCTCAAGGCGGCCGAGCGCGCCTACCGGGACCTCGGCGCCCGCACGGACCGCCCGAAGCTGCTGGTCGCCTCCTACTTCGACCGGCTCGGCGACGCTCTTCCCGTCCTGGCGAAGGCCCCGGTCGACGGTCTCGCCCTCGACTTCACCCACGCGGCGGCCGCCAACCTGGAAGCGCTCGCCTCGGTCGGCGGTCTGCCCGGCAAGCGCCTGGTCGCCGGTGTGGTCGACGGCCGCAACGTCTGGATCAACGACCTGGAGAAGTCACTCGCCACGCTCGGCACCCTGCTGGGCCTCGCCGACCGGGTCGACGTCGCCGCCTCCTGCTCCCTCCTGCACGTCCCGCTGGACGTCACCCTGGAGCGCGACATCGAACCGCAGATCCTGCGCTGGCTCGCCTTCGCGCGCCAGAAGACGGCCGAGATCGTGACGCTCGCCAAGGGCCTGGCCCGGGGCACCCACACCATCACCGCCGAACTCTCGGCCAACAAGGCCGACCTCGCCTCCCGCGCCACCTCCGCCCTCACCCGCGATCCCGCGGTGCGCGCCCGCGCCGAGGCCGTGACGGACACGGACGGGCGCCGCTCCCAGCCCTACCCCGTGCGGGCCGCGGCCCAGCACGCCCACCTGGGTCTGCCGCCGCTGCCGACCACCACGATCGGATCGTTCCCGCAGACCACCGAACTGCGCACGGCCCGCGCCGACTTGCGGGCCGGGCGGATCGACGCCGCCGCGTACGAGGAACGCATCGCGAGCGAGATCCGGGACGTCGTCTCCTTCCAGGAGAGGACCGGGCTCGACGTCCTGGTGCACGGCGAGCCCGAACGCAACGACATGGTCCAGTACTTCGCCGAGCGGCTCACCGGCTACCTGACCACGCAAGCCGGCTGGGTGCAGTCCTACGGCACCCGCTACGTGCGGCCGCCGGTCCTGGCCGGGGACATCTCGCGTCCCGAACCGATGACGGTGCGCTGGACGGCGTACGCCCAGTCGCTGACCGACCGCCCGGTCAAGGGCATGCTGACCAGTCCCGTGACGATGCTCGCCTGGTCCTTCGTCCGCGACGACCAGCCGCTCGGCGACACCGCCCGCCAGGTCGCCCTCGCCCTGCGCGACGAGGTCGACGACCTGGAGGCGAACGGCACTTCGGTCATCCAGGTCGACGAGCCCGCGCTGCGCGAGACCCTGCCGCTGCGCGCCGCCGATCACGCGGCCTATCTGGACTGGGCGACCGAGGCGTTCCGCGTCACCACCGCGGGCGTGCGCCCGGACACCCAGATCCATACGCACATGTGCTACGCGGAGTTCGGCGACATCGTGCAGGCGATCGACGACCTCGACGCCGACGTGATCAGCCTGGAGGCGGCGCGCTCGCACATGCAGGTGGCCCGCGAGCTCGCCGGGCACGGCTATCCGCGCGAGGCCGGTCCGGGTGTCTACGACATCCACTCCCCGCGTGTGCCGGGCGCGGACGAGATGGCCGCGCTGCTGCGCAAGGGGCTCGAGGCGATTCCGGCCGAGCGGCTGTGGGTCAACCCCGACTGCGGCCTGAAGACCCGCGGCCGGTCCGAGACCCGCGCCTGCCTGGAGAACCTGGTCACGGCCGCGCGGACCGTGCGCGGGGAGGTCGGCCCCGTCTGATCCGCCCCGCGGCCGGGGAGCCCCGACTGCGGGCCGACTTGGTTGAGTTCACGAAAACCCGCAGGTCAGTTACGTTACGATGAGTGTCGCTCCACGGTCGGCCGGACGCCGGACGAACACCAACCGTCCGAGGCAATCCGAAAGGACACCCACGGTGTACTGCCCCTTCTGCAGGCTCCCCGACAGCCGCGTCATCGACAGCCGGTCGACCGATGACGGCACATCGATCCGCCGACGACGGCAGTGCGCCCACTGCCAGCGCCGTTTCACCACGCTGGAGACGTACTCGCTCCTCGTGGTCAAGCGCAGCGGGGTGACCGAGCCGTTCAGCCGCACGAAGATCGTCAGCAGTGTCCGCAAGGCGTGCCAGGGCCGTCCCATCACGGAGGACATGCTCGACCGGCTCGGCCAGCAGGTGGAGGAGAACCTTCGGGCGGCCGGCAGCGCCCAGCTGAGCACGCACGACGTGGGGCTGGCCGTACTGGAACCGCTCAGCGAGCTGGACCCGGTGGCGTACATGCGTTTCGCCTCCGTCTACCGCGCCTTCGAATCCCTCACGGACTTCGAGAACGCGATCGCGGAACTGCGGGCCAAGTGCGGCCAGTCCGTGGACTGATCCCCAGGACCTGAGTCGCAGGCCGCCGTCGGAGATTCCGGCGGCGGCCTGCGTACGTTTCACGGGTGTCGGGCGGTCAGGCGGTCTCGGGGGCGGCGGGGCGCGCCGTCCCGTCCGTGGTGCGCAGCAGATAGGTGTCCATGATCCAGCCGTGCCGCGCCCGCGCCTCGGACCGCACCTGCCGGATGCGGTCGCGGACCTCGTCCAGGGGCCCGGCGATCAGCAGCTCGTCCGGGGTGCCCAGGTAGGCGCCCCAGTAGATCCACAGGCCCGCGCCCTCGACCTGGGTGAACGACTCGCCGCCGTCGAGCATGACGACGATGTCCCCATCGTCGTGCCGGCCGACCTCGGGCAGGCGGCGGGCCGGCGTGATGTGCACGGGGCGGCCCACCTGGTTGAGCGGGATGCGGTGGCGCGCGGCGAGCGTGGACACACTGGTGATGCCGGGGACCACCTCGATGACCGCGGACACCCGGCCGCGGGTCTCGATGTCGGAGAGGATGCCGAGGGTGCTGTCGTAGAGCGACGGGTCGCCCCAGACCAGGAACGCCCCGGTCTCGCCCGGCGCCAGCTCGTCCAGCATCAGCCGCTCGAAGAGGTCGCCGCGCCGGGCCCGCCAGTCCTCGATGGTGGACGTGTAGGCGGAGCGGTCCATGGGGCGTCGGTTCCGGCTCGGGTCCTCGACCTCCACCACGCGGTACGGGGCCTCGGCGTGCTCCTCCAGCATCTGGTGGCGCAGGTCCGTGAGCGCGGACTTGTCGGCCCCCTTGCCGACGACGAAGAAGACGTCGGCGCGCCGGATGGCCTTCACGGCCTGAAGGGTGAGGTGGTCGGGGTCACCGGCGCCGATCCCGATGACGAGGATCGTGCGCTGCTCCGTGCCCTGCGAGTTCTGCGTGCCCATGACGCACAGTCTCGCAGTCGGCGGCGCGCGGCCCCGCTGCGGGCCCCTTGTTCGCGCTCCGCCCGGCGACCCCGACACACGCTCCGGTCCTACCGCCCTGACCTGTACGGATTCCACGGTTCGGGCCGAATGCTAGATTCCCCGCGCCGAGCCCCGCCACGGAACAGGGGCCGGCGCCCGGCGCGTCGCCGAAGCCCCGCCTCCCGGAAGGAACGTCTCGTGAGCCGCCGAGTCTGGTTCGTCCCGCCCGCTCTGAACGCCTCGCTGCGCCAGGCCCGGTTCGACGACGGGGCCGCGCTGGACGAAGCCGGTCGTGCGGCCGCCCGCGCCGCGGCCTCCTCGCTGCCGACGCCCGCGCTGGCCGTGGTGTCCGGGAGCCGGCGCTGCCGCGAGACCGCCGGGCTGCTGGGGCTCGGTCCGGCCACCGCGCCGGACGCGCTGGCCGCTCCGGACACCGGGAGCTGGCGCGGCCGGACCCTGGCCGAAGTGAGCGGGACGTCGCCGGAGGACGTGGGCCGGTGGCTCGGGGATCCGGAATTCCGCGCCGGGGGCGGGGAGTCGGTGGCCGATGTGTGCGCGCGGGTGTCCCGATGGCTGGACGCGCTGGACGGGGAGGCGGCGGTGCCGGACGGCGGGCTCGTCATCGGTGTCGTGGAGCCCGAATTGGCGCGGGCCGCCGTGGTGCACGCCCTGGGCGCGCCCCTGTCGGCGTTCTGGCGCTGCGACGTGGCACCGCTGACCGTCACCGAGCTGAGTGGCCGCGGCGGCCGCTGGAACCTGCGCTGCGGCCGGCCTCTCGTCGGCGAGAACTGACCGGCGGCGCCCGGGCGGCGCGAGAGGGCCCGCGGAAGGTTCCGCGGGCCCTCTCGTCCGGCTCGGCCCTGCTGCTCGGCCGGCCGGTTCAGTTCGCTGCCGGGACCGTCCGACGGGCCTCGGCGGGCTTGGGGTCGAGCAGGCGCTCGGCCAACTCGCCGAAGAGCAGGCCGAACCCGGTCCACAGCGTGATCTGGATGGCGAGCGCGGAGAGCCGGAAGCGCCAGAGGACGGCGGCCGGGAAGTGCTCGGGCACCTCGTTGATCACGGGCAGGAACCGGAAGGCGAGGCCGACGACCACGGCGAAGGCGAGGACGGCGACGACGGTGGCCCACCAGGTGCCCAGGCGTGGCGCGAGACGCTTGCCGAGGATGGTCGCCGCGATCGCGAGGAGGACGCTGAGCACCATCATCAGGAAGTAGAGGGTGGTCCGTTTCCCGATGGTGTCGGCGTTGCCGACGGCGGGCGGATTGGCCGGGTACTTCAGGAACGGTACGACGTAGACGGCCAGCAGGGCGCAGCCCGACAGCAGCAGCGCGGTCGCGCGGGGGCCGAAGCGGCCCACCCGGCCGAGCGCGAAGCAGTAGGCGAGTGCGGCGATGCCGCCGAAGGCGACGCCGTAGACGAGGACGCCGGTGGCGAGTCCGGCGGTGGACTGCAGGCCGCGGGAAACGAGTTCGGCCTCGTCGCCGTGCGAGTGGCCGGCGTGGGACTCCTCGAAGCCGATCGCCTTGTCGACGAGCGGCTCACCGAGCCAGTAGGAGATGACGAGGGCGAGCACGCCGGCCGCGAGACCGGCGAGCATGCCCCGCACGAGCAGGTTGCGTACGGTGGTGGAGTTCATGGGAGTACGACGTTCCTCCGCCTTCTCAGTGGCAGGGGAAGCCGAGCAGGTGGCGGGCGTCGTGCACCCACTCGTGGACACCCGCTCCGCTGAACACGGAGGTGGCGCCCTGTTCGGCGCCGACGAAGTACAGCAGGACGAGCATCAGGATGCCGAAGAACGCGGCCCAGGGGGCGATCGCCTTCAACGGCAGCTTGGCCGGTATGGCAGGAGTGGTGGCGGTCGGCTGGGCGACGTGCTGCGCCATGGCAGGGCCTCCTTCGGGAGTTCGCGTCCCGTCTCGGTGGTGCACATGGACGACCGTCACGGGTCTGACTCGCAGCACGCCGAGGGCGTCCCGCATCACAGTGGCGCGACCGTGCCGGGTTCTCACCGGCTTCCGTCGACCGTCGTCGATAACGGCACGACATTACCGTCTGTCGCGTGCATGGCCAAGAGCGCGCGGGCCCGCCCGGCGGTGCGGCCGCCTCGTGCGCACCGCCTGCGCCTTCCGGCCAACTTGCGGCACCCCGATGGCCGGAAACAGCCTTTGGGTGGCACAACGCGGACACATCGAAACCCCGTACCCCCTGGGGGTGCCCCCGCACCCAGTCACCAATGGGTTGAGTCGACTTTTGTCAACGCGCCGTCCAAATACCCGCATTGATCCAGGTGGCGCCGCCACGCCGGGCCGTCGAGGCAGGTCCCGCGGGCGCGCCGCACGCGGATGAGCTCGCGATTCACGGACCCCAAAGGCCGCTGACCAAGCGGAATCTGAGGGTCGATCACGGTGATAGCATCCCGGCATCCGCGATCTTGATCCACTCGTTCCGCGCGCCTCCTTGCGATGTGCCCGCGTGTGTGCATCGTCGGTCGGGTGACGCTCTGGGCCGTGTCGCGGGCCCTGACGAAGTGCATCTGTCGCCATGCGCCGAGAAAGGTTTCCATGACACGAGACGCACTGGTGTGGTGCCTGGTTGTGATAGCGGCGATATCAGTCGCCGCCGTTGTGGCACTCACCATCCGCAGTAGAGCGCTCGCGGCGAAGAAGCAGCGGTCAGAAGCCGATCTGCGTCAGCAGGTGAGTGCTCTGGAACGTCAACTCCACGGCTCGTCCGCCGAGTTGCAGAGAATCTGGACCGAGCGCGAGAGCGCCATCCTGGCCGCGAAGGAAGACGCCGAGGAGAACACCAAGGCGGTCCTCAAGGGCGCGGCCAGCTTCCTGCAGAGCCTCGCGGCCGAGCAGACCACTCTGCTGCACGGCGTGCAGCAGCGGTACGGCGGGCACGCCGTCCTCAGCGACCTCCTGGACGTGAACCACTCCAACGCCCAGATGGCGCGCAAGGCCCAGGGCATCGCCGTGATGTGCGGCGCGCCCCTCGGCCGTCGCAACCGGGCGGCCAGCGTCTACGACGTGGTGCGCAGTGCCCAGGGCCAGATCCGCAACTTCAGCCGGGTCGCGATCATGCAGCAGACCGGTCTCGCGCTGAAGGCGTCCGCGGTCGCGCCCGTCGCCCTCGCCGTGGCCGAACTCCTCGACAACGCTGCCAGCTTCTCTCAGCAGGACGCACCGATCGAGGTGACCTTCCAGCGCATCCAGAACAACCTGTGCATCGTCATCGACGACGCGGGCGTCAGCATGAGCGACGAGGACCGGCAGCGCGCGACCGCGCTGCTCTCCGGTGACGACGTTCCCCGCCTGTCGCAGCTGGGCACCCAGCCCAAGTTCGGCTTCCCCGTCATCGGTCTGATCGCCCGCCAGTACGGCTTCAAGGTGGATGTCACCGGAGTCTCCCGGTACGGCGGTGTCCGCGCCGTCGTGCTGCTGCCCGAGGAGCTGTGGACCATGGAGGAGACACCGCCGAGGGCCGACGCGCCCGTCAGCCGCATCCGTCGGACCCCGGCTCCCCAGGAGCAACCGCCCGTCGAGCAGCCCGAGCCGGCGGCGGAGACCCGTTCCGAGACGCGTACCGAGCCCCCGAAGCGCACGGTGCACGGCCTGCCGAAGCGGGGAGAGCGCCAGTCCCCCATCGCGAGCGTGCCCGACGCGTCGCCCCGCCGGCCCGCGTTCGGATCCGCCGACGGAGCTCCGCGCACCTCGGGCCGCAGCCTGGGCGCCCTCCAGCGCGGCACACTCTCGGCCCGCAAGATCGACACGCCGTCCGCCGAAGGGTCTGAAGACGAATGACGCCAGACCTGTCCTGGATGCTCCAGGACATCGTGCAGAACGTGCCCCTGGCACGGCACGCAGTTCTGCTGTCCGCCGACGGCCTTCCCCGCGGCTCGACGGAGGGCCTCGACCCGAAGGACGTCGACACCATCTCGGCCGCGATGGCCGGCATGCAGTCCCTCAGCCGCGCCACCGCCCACTTCGCCGGTTCGGCGAAGGACGGGGAGTGGAGCCAGACGGTCATCGAGTTCGACCACGGCTGGATCTTCCTGATCGGGGCCGGGCAGGGCGCCTACCTGGCCGCCGCGGCCGAGCCCGACGTCGACATGCAGCAGATCTCCTTCCGCATGCACCGGCTGGTGGCCCGCCTGGGCAACAACCTCACCTCGCCGCCCCGCGTCCCGACCGACGAGCTCGGGGCGGGCGGCTCCGCCGCGGCGGAGCGGCACGAGGCTGGCGGCGGATCGGGATTCGTGCTCCCCGAACTGGACCGGGCGGTGGCGGACGTGCACGGCGCCCGGCACGCGGTCCTGCTCGGCGGGGACGGACTGCCGCGCGGGGCGACCTCCGCGATGAGCCGGGACCTGGCGGACACCATCTCCGCCGCCATGACCGGCATCCACGCCTACAGCCGGGTGACGGCCCAGTTCGCGGGTCCCGTCGCGGACGCGACGTGGCGGCAGACGGTCATCGAGTTCTCGCACGGCTGGATCTTCCTGATCGCCGCCGGCGAAGGGGCCTTCCTCGCCGCGTCCGCCGAACACGACTGCGATATCGAGGAGTTCACCACCCGGCTCCACCAGGCAGTGCCCGAACTGACCGCGCGCTCCGCACCCGGAGGGGGAGTCGGCGATGTCTGAGGAGCCCGACGAGGGACCGGAACTCACCTCTCCCTTAGTACCGCTCTTCGTGATCACGAACGGGCGTGCCCTGCCGCCGGATCACCAGTACGCGCACACCGCCCTGGTGACGGCCGCCCGCGACGCGGACACCGCCGCGCGTGGGCTGTCCCCCGAGGCGCGTACCGTCCTCGACCTGGTGGCCAACGGATTCCTGTCCGTGGCCGAAGTGGCCGGACACACCCATCTGCCGCTGGGCATCGTCCGCATCCTGCTGGCGCAGCTGGAGGAGGGCGGCCTGATCCTCGTCCGGAAGCCCATCCCCAGTGCCGAAAGGCCCGACAGGGAGCTGGTCAGCGCCGTTCTCGACGGCCTGCGGAAGAAGCGATTCGGAGCGTAACTTGTACTTGGATCCAGACGTCTCACACGCAGTGAAGATCCTCATAGTGGGGCACTTCGGGGTCGGGAAGACCACCTGCATCGGCGCCCTCTCCGAGATCGAGCCGCTGCGGACCGAGGAGGAGATCACCGAGGCCAGTGTCGGCTTCGACGACCTCTCGGGCACGCCGAACAAGACGACCACGACCGTGGCCATGGACTTCGGCCGGCTCAGCCTCAGCGACAGCCTCGTCCTCTATCTGTTCGGCACCCCCGGGCAGGAGCGCTTCAAGGAGATGTGGGAGGAGCTGTCGCGCGGCGCGCTGGGCGCGCTCGTCCTGGTCGACCCCGAGCGCCTGGAGGAGTCGTTCCCGGTCCTCGACCTGGTGGAGCGGTTCGGCCTGACGTACGCGATCGGCGTCAACCGGTTCGACGGCACCGCCGACTATCCCCTCGAAGAAGTGCACGAGGCGCTGAATCTGTCTCCGGACACCCCGGTCGTCGGCTGCGACGTCCGCGACGAGGAGTCGGCCGGGCAAGCACTCATCACCCTGGTGGAGCACCTCATGACCCTGCTCGCCTAGGGCCCGCCCCTCCAGGGACCTGCCCGGCGGACGACGCCGGGGCGTCGTCCGCCGGGCCGCACCGGCCCGCCCCCGCTCATCCGCACCGACAAGAGATCGCCACCCACGCGCGGCCCGCGCCGCCGGCCAGGCCCTAGGAGCACGGAAATGCAACAGCCCACAGAGTCCTCGCACATACCGCCGGGCTGCCCCGCGCACGAGAACGTCCGGCTCTACGGATCCGCGTTCGGCGCGGACCCCGACGGTCACTACGCGCACCTGCGCGCGGCCGGGCCCAGCGCGCCGGTGGACATCGCCCCGGACGTCGAGGTCGAGCTGGTCACCAGCTACGACGCGGCGCTGTACATCCTGCAGAACCCGGCGTCCTTCGTCCGTGACTCCCGGCGCTGGAACGCGCTGAACGAGGGGCGCGTCCCGGCCGACAGCCCGGCCCTGCCGATGATGGGCTACCGCCCGAACGCGCTCTTCAGCGACGGCGCCGCGCACGCCCGGCTGCGCCAGGTCGTGACGGAGAGCCTCGCGACGGTCGACGAACGCCAGATCGTCCGCCTAACGCAGCAGTCCGCCGACTACCTGATCGGCCGCTTCAGCGCCGATCCCAGCGGCCAGGCCGAGCTGATGGCGTCCTACGCCCAGCCGTTGCCGCTGCTGGTCTTCAGCCAGCTGTTCGGCTGCCCGCCCGAGCTCGGTGACCGCGTGATCGCCGGGATCAGCGGCATCTTCGAGGGCACGCCGGGCGCCGATGAGGTCCTCGGCGGCGCGCTCGCCGAGCTGATCGCGCTCAAGCACCGCAGCCCCGGACAGGATCTGACGACGCGTCTGATGCAGCACCCGGCCCAGCTCAGCGACGAGGAGGTGCTGCACCAGCTGGTGACCCTGCTGTCCGGCGGCACAGCGCCGCTGGCGGCCACCATCGGGACCAGCAGCGCGCTGTACCTGGGCGAGGAGTGGCAGGCCGGGCTGCCGGTCGAGAGCGCCGTCTCGCACACGCTGTGGAACTACGCGCCGATCGCCAACTACGCCGCCCACTACCCGACGCACGACGTCGAGCTGGGCAACCGGGTCATCCGCGCGAACGATCCGGTGCTGATCTCCTTCGCCGCGGCCAACACCGACCCCAAGCTGAACGTCCACCGCGAACAGCTCAGCGCGAAGGCCCACTTGGGCTTCGGCGCCGGTCCGCACGGCTGCCCGGCCAAGGACCCGGCGTTCATGATCGCGGTCACCGCCGTGGAGTCGCTGCTCAAGCGGCTGCCGGACGTCGAGCTGCGCCAGCCGTTCGCGACCCTGGCCTGGGTGCCCTCGCCGTGGAGCCGGTCGCTGGTGACGCTGCCCGTCCGCTTCACCTCGCGGGCCGTTCCGTACGCCCTGGGCGACTCGGGCCAGGCGTCGGCGCTGTCCGGTGTCAACCCCGCGTCCACTTCAGCGGAGGCTTACATTCCGGCCACGCAGGGCGGTCAGGCCGGCGCCGGATCGGCGTCCTCGCGGCAGCCGCAGCAGCGCAAGGGGGGCCTTTTCAGCCGCTTCGTGGCGTGGACGAGAGGCGAGTGATTTTAGTAACCCTGCGAGGACAGTGGGTTATTGGATGCTTGAACGATCATGTGGGTATTCATGGCGGCTGACGCTCAGAAAGGAGCATCAGCCATGGGAGTTGTCTCCACCCGGACGCACGATCGCCGGGCCGCGGTCTCACTGTTCTCCAGACTACGGACCGCCGCGGGACAGGCCGATCCCTTCCCCTTCTACGCGGATCTCGCTTCCCGGGGCGGCGTCAGTCCCGCCCCGTGGGGCGGCTCTCTCGTCACCGGCTTCGACCTGTGCGACCAGATACTCCGAAGTCGCGAGTGGCTGGAGCCGGACGCGAGTTGGCGAGAACGTCAGGGGGCCGGTACTCGCTGGAACGCCCCCTCCTCGCGGGAGATGGGCAGGACCCTGCCCGCTCTCAACCCACCGGACCACACCCGGGTACGCCGGGCCGCCGGCGGATTCGACCGCACCACCATCCAGGACATGGGCCGGATGCTCGACCAGGTGACCGACCGGCTGCTCGGCAACCTGACCGAACAGCTGCGGGAGGGCGAAGCCGACTTCGCCACCCTGGTCAGCGAGGAGCTGCCCGTCGCGACCATCGGGCACTGGCTCGGTCTGCCCGCCGAGGACTGGCCACGGCTGCGGGACCTGACCCACGAGCAGGTCTTCACGCAGGAACTGCTCCCCTCCGCGACCCAGTTGGCCAGGTCGGACGCGGCCACCGCCGAACTGCGCGCCTACTTCGTCGAGCTGGTCCGCGACCGGCGGGCCCGGCCCGGCGACGACCCCGTGTCCCGGTGGATCAAGGCCTGGGACGCCGTGGAGCCGAACCGCGACGAGGCCGACGAACAGGTCTACCTGCTGGCCCTGTTCGTCGTCCTGGCAGCCCTGGAGACGACCTCGACCTTGCTGACGATGACGGTGCTCCGGCTCGTCGAGCAGCCGGAACGGTGGAACCTGATCGCCTCCTGCCCCGATCTCGTCCCCGCATTCGTCGAGGAGACGCTCCGCTACGATCCGCCCACCCATGTGATCAGCCGGGTCGCCGCCCGGGACACGGCCCTCGAGGGAATCGAGGTCCGCCGGGACGAGATGGTGCACCTCATGGTGGCGGCGGCCCACCGCGATCCGGCCCGGCACCACGACCCCGACCGCTTCGACCCCCTGCGCAAACCCGCCCACCTCGCCTTCAGCGGAGGCATCCACTACTGCCTCGGCGCCCCCCTGGCCCGGCTGGAGGCCCAGACCCTGCTCCGCCACCTCACCCAGCGCCTCCCCCGCCTCACCCTGGTCCGACCTCCCGCCTGGGCGCCCCGCGTGGCGTTCCGGCGCCCGCTGAATCTGGACGTTGCCCCCGCATGACAGAACAGAATCGTTTCCTCTCGACGCCCTCCCCCAAGGCGATTCGCGTCGAGCAGGACGGCCCGGTGCTCCACGTCCGCCTCGCCCCCGAGGGGATGGACCCCACCCTGAGCGTCGCCGTCCTCGACGACCTCATCTCGGTGCTGAACGATCTCCACGAAAGACCCGACATCCGCGTCCTGGTGCTGTCCTCGATGGGCGAGGACTTCTGCCTGGGCGCGGATCGCATCGAGTTCCGGGCCGCCATGGAGCAGGATCCGAGCGGCGCCGCCCTGCGCCGCATCGTGGACAGGGCCCATCGCCTGTGCCAGGCGCTGGAGACCACGCACGCGATCACCATCGCCCAGCTCCACGGCAAGGTCATCGGAGCCGGCCTCGCGCTGGCCTCGTACTGCGATCTGCGCGCGGGGGCTGACACGTGTCGGTTCCGCATGCCGGAGGTGGGCATCGGTCTGCCTCCGGCGTGGGGCGGGGCCATGGGCCGCCTGATCTCCGAGGGCGGCGCCGCCCGGGTCCGCGAACTCATGCTCACCTGCGACATGTTCGACGCCGACACCGCCCACCGGATCTCGCTCCTGCACAAGGTGACCCCGGCCGACGCACTGGAGCGGGCCGTCGCGGGCTGGACCGGACCGCTCGCCCGACGGTCGCCGGAATCCCTGGTCCTGACCAAGCGCATGCTGGCCGGCTACTCCCGGGCCGACCGCACCGCCGACATCACCCTGCTCGACTCACACCTGCTCGCCGCCCAGGTGATCGGCGCCCGCTGACGCCCGCCGGGCAGAATCGCCGCGCTCCGTCCTGGACCGTTCCGGGGCGGTACGCGGCGCCGGACACCGCACACCCGGCCCCGCGACGGAGCCGGGGCGGTGTCAGGTGCGCACGGCACTGTGGCGCCCGGGGAATCGACCGTACGCAGGTGGTCGACCCTCTCCCGCAGGACGTTGAAGGCGCCGAAGATCTGCCACGCGTACTGACCGTGGAGCGCGGGCCCTGCCCACCGGAGTCCTGGACATCGGACGGGAATCCGCGGCGCCGCCGAGGTGTTGGGCCCGGCATGACCGACGCTCAGGCGCACGAAGACGCACTGCTCCAGCTCGCCGCCGACATCAAGGAAGGTGTCCTGGTCACGCTCAAGCGCGACGGCCGCCCGCAGTTGTCCAATGTGTGGCACGTCTACGATCCCGCTGCCCGCACCCTCCGGATCTCCGTCACCGACGACCGGGCCAAGACGAAGAACCTCCGCCGTGATCCCCGGGCCGGCTATCACGTCACCAGTGAGGACCGCTGGGCCTGGACCGTGGTCGAGGGCACCGCCGAACTGACGCCGGTCGCCTCGGACCCCCACGACGAGACCGTCGAGGCCCTGATCGCCCTGTACCGCGACCGCAACGGCGAGCACGACGACTGGGACGACTTCCGCCGTGCCATGGTCCGCGACAAGCGGGTCCTCGTCACCCTCCACGTGGAGCGCGCGTACGGCCAGCCCAAGCGCTGAGCCGCTACCTCTTCTCCCCTGTCCGCCCCGCCACGGCCAGGCCCGCGGTGCCGACCAGCAGCAGCACCACGATCGTGCCCAGCGTGAACGTCTCGAACGTGGGGCGGGAGACGCCCCAGGTGTCCTGGAAGTCGTAGTCGATGCCGAAGACGGACTCCAGGACACCGGGGAACAGCGCCGCCCAGGAGCCGATCAGGATCCAGGCGTAGACGAGCGCCGCGCACACGACGAATCCCCGGTCGCCGAAGGGGACGCGGTAGGGCCGGTGCACCTCGGGGCGGCGCAGGCGCAGCGCGAGCAGGGCGGGAACGATCGCGAGGTAGGACAGCAGCAGCGTGGTGACCGCCACCGTGAGGACGACGCCGAAGACCGCTCCCGTGTCACCGTGCACCAACCGCATCGCGGTGAGCATGAAGACGGTGGCCACCGCGCCGGAGAGCAGGTTGGTGCGGACCGGTGTGCCGAGCCGGGGGTGGAAGGCGCCGAGGCTCCGGGTGAAGAAGCCGCCGTCGGCCGCCGCCATGGCCTGCATGCGGTCGCTGACGATCATCCAGGCGCTGCCCTGGGTGAGGAGGGCGAAGACGAACATGACGGCGGTGCAGGTGAGCAGCGGGCCGGCCGCGCCGCCGTAGACGCCGAAGACCAGCCGGACCCCTTCCATGAAGCCGCCGATGCCGGTGACCTTGTCGCCGGGTACGACCGCGAGGAGGGCCAGGACCGGGAGCAGGTAGCAGGCGGCCGCGATGGTCGCGGAGCGGCCGAGAGCGGCGGGTACGTCGCGTTGCGGATCGTGCATCTCCTCGCCGGCGGCGTTCGGCGCCTCGAAGCCCACGTAGGCGAAGAGGAGGATGGGCACGAGCCCGAGGAAGCCGGCTGTGGTCGGGGTGAACCGGGCGTCGGACAGGCCCTGGAAGCCGTGTTCGGCTCCGTAGAGGACCGCGGTGACGGTGAACAGGGTCAGGGAGAGGACCTTCACGACCGCGCCGACGGTGGTGATCCACTTGCCGCGGCTGAGCGAGACGATCGCGGTGAGGATGGCGATCCACACGAAGAGCAGCTTGAACGTGTAGTCGCCGACGGTGCCCGAGCCCAGGTGGAAGACGAAGCCGTCCCAGGTCTCGGCGGCGAGGAAGACCAGGGAGCCGCCGAGCCAGATCGGGTTGGTGACCCAGTAGAAGAGCGTGGTGAGCGCGGCCGCCGGGCGGCCGAAGGCGAGCTTCACCCAGACGTACGGGCCGCCTTCCTGCGGGAACGCTGCGCCGGTCTCGGCGAACAGCAGTGCGTAGGGCACGAGGAAGAACAGGGCGATGGCCGCCGTCCAGGTGGCGGCCTCGCCGCCGCCGGTGGCGATCTGGCCGACGGTGTCGAACGAGATCACCGCCGCCACGGCCATGGCGGTGATGTCGAAGCGTCTCAGGCTGCGTCGCAGCCCCGTGGTGGCGGTCTCGGCCTGCGGGCCGGCGGACGTGAGCTTGGTGGACACGGGCAGTTCCTAGGGCAGGGGTCGGGGACTGCGAGCAGTGGCGTGCGGGCGCGTTGCGGGGGGGTCCGTGTCGGACGGGGGCGGGGCCCGGCGGGTGCCGGACCCCGGCCGTCGGAGCGTGTGTGTCAGGCGGGGCGGATCTCGCCGGTGGTGTCGGTGCGTTCGAGGACGCCGCGCAGGGCGGAGGCCACTTCCTTGGTCTCGGTCTCCGTCATGATCAGCGGGGGCGACAGGACCAGGCTGTGGGCGGAGTCGCGGACGATGACGCCGGTCTCGCGGCGGATGACGTCGTGCGGCATTCGGTCGGGGTCCAGCGGGAGCGGGGCGCGGGTGGCGCGGTCGGCGACCAGTTCCACGGCGAGCATCATGCCGACGGAGCGGATCTCGCCGACGATCGGCAGATCGCCGAGGTGTGCCTCGAGTTCGGCGTGCAGGGTCGCGCCGATGGTCTTGGCGCGGGCCAGCAGGCCCTCCTTCTCGATGATGTCGAGGTTGGCGAGGGCGACGGCGGTGGCGACCGGATGGCCGTTGTACGTGTAGCCCATCGGGAAGCCGTGGTCGCGCAGCAGCACCTCGGCGACGTGGTCGCCGACGAGCAGGGCGCCCAGCGGTACGTAGCCGGAGGTGATGCCCTTCGCGGTCACGATGATGTCCGGGGTGACGCCGAAGTACTGGGCGCCGAACCACTCCCCCATCCGTCCGTACGCGGTGACGACCTCGTCGAAGACCAGCAGGATGCCGTGCCGGTCCAGGACTTCGCGGACCCGCGGCCAGTAGTCGGCCGGCGGGACGAGCATGCCGCCGACGCCCATGATGGGTTCGCCGATCATCGCCGCGATGTTGCCGGGACCGATCTCGGCGATGCGCTCCTCCAGCTCCCGGATCAGGAAGTCCGTGGGGTCCTGGCCGTCGTACAGCTCGGTGCGGTAGGGCCAGGGCGGGGTGAGGTGCGAGACGTGCGGCATCATCGGCGCGAACCCCTCGTGGTACAGCGGGAATCCGGTGGCCGAGCCGCCGCCGTAGCCGATGCCGTGGTAGGCCTTGCTGCGCGCCAGGATCCAGGTGCGGTCGGTGTCGCCGCGGCGGTGGTGGTAGTAGCGGGCCATCTTGATCGCGGCCTCGTTGCCCTCCGAGCCGCCGGAGGTGAAGTAGACGTGGTTGAGCGGGTCGGGCGCGAGCGCGGCGAGGCGGGTGGCGAGTTCGACGGCGCGGTCGTTGGAGAACTCCCAGAAGCTGGTGAAGTACTCCAGCCTGCTCATCTGCTGATGGGCGACGTCGGCCAGCTCGCCGCGTCCGTGTCCGACCTGGGCGAGCCAGAGGCCGCCGGTGGCGTCGAGGTAGCCGCGGCCCTCGGCGTCGGTCAGCCGGCAGCCCGATCCCTCGGTCATGACGACGCGCTCGGTGGCGCTGCCGGGCAGGTAGGGGTGGATGATGTGCGCGCGGTCCCGGCGGACGAGGTCTGCGGCGTCGAGGGTCATGAAGCTGCCTTCCGTGATCGGTGACGTGCTGTTCGGGGAGCCCGGGCCGCTCACCCGTAGGTGATCCAGGTGGTCTTCAGGCCCGTGTACTTGTCGAAGGAGTGCAGGGAGAGGTCGCGTCCGTGGCCGGACTGCTTGAAGCCGCCGAACGGGGTGAACGGGCTGAGCGCGTCGACGGTGTTGACCGAGACGGTGCCGACGTGGAGGGCGTCGGCGACGCGGTGGGCGCGGCCGACGTCCCGCGTCCACACGGACGCGGCGAGCCCGTACGCGGAGTCGTCGGCCAGGCGCACGGCCTCCGCCTCGTCGCGGAAGGACTGGACGGTCAGGACGGGCCCGAACAGTTCCTCGCGGACGAGCGGGGAGTCCGCGTCCAGGCCGGTGACGACGGTCGGGTCGACGTAGGCGCCCTCGCGCTCGGGGCGGGTGCCGCCGCAGACGAGCGTGCCGCCCGAGCCGCGCACCGCGGCGAGCACCCGCTCGGCCTGCGCCTCGTCGACCAGCGGGCCGAGCCGGGTGGCGGGGTCGAGCGGGTCGCCGGGCAGCCAGGTACGGGCGTGTGCGGCGACGCGGGCGGTGAACTCCTCGGCGATCGAGGCCTCGACGAGCAGGCGGGTGTTGGCGGAGCACACCTGTCCCGCGTTGTAGGCGAAGCCCCACGCGGCGCGCTCCGCGGCGGCGTCGAGATCGGCGTCGGCGAAGACCACGTTCGGGCTCTTGCCGCCGGCCTCGGGCCACACCTGCTTCATGTTGGACTCCGCCGCGTAGGCGAGGAAGCGCTTGGCCACGGCGGTCGATCCGGTGAACACGAGGGTGTCGACGCCGGGGTGGAGGCCGAGCGCGCGCCCGGTCACCTCGCCGGGGCCGGGCACCACGTTCAGGACGCCGTCGGGAAGCCCCGCCTCGGCGGCCAGTTCGGCGAGGCGCAGGGCCGAGAGCGGTGACTGCTCGGCCGGCTTGAGGACGACGCTGTTGCCCGCGGCGAGGGCGGGCGCGAGCTTCCAGCTCGCGATGTCGAGCGGGAAGTTCCACGGCACCACCGCGCCGACGACGCCGAGGGGTGCGCGCCGCACCAGGGCGAGGTTCCCCGGCGGGGCGGGCGCCACCTCGTCGTAGAGCTTGTCGACGGCTTCGGCGTACCAGGCGAAGACGCCGGCGGCGCCGGGCACGTCGGTGCCGAAGGACTCGGCGATGGGCTTGCCCATGTCGATGGTGTCGCAGAGGGCGAGTTCCTCGCCGTGCGTGTCGATGAGCCGGGCCAGCTCCAGCAGGACGCGCTTGCGTTCGGCCGGTGCGGCGCGCGACCAGCGGCCGTCGTCGAAGGAGGTGCGGGCGGCGGACACGGCGCGGTCGACGTCGGCCGCGGTGGCGACCGCGACGTCGGCGACGGTCTTCCCGGTGGCCGGGTCGACGGTGGCGAGCGTGCCGCCCTCGACCGGTTCGGTCCATCGTCCGTCGATGAAGAGGCTGGTGCGGGGGGCGAGTTCGGCGGCGCGCTGCCGCCAGTGCGAGTGCGTCGGCATGGGGGCCTTCGGTTGCGTACGGCACGCGGGCCGTACGGAGGTGTCCGGGCCGAGTCCTGCGAAGGCGGCTCTCCTGACCCAGTTCTTTGATGCTGGATTCAAACAATGCGTCAGAGGTACGTCAATGCCCTGAACGGGATCTGCTTGATTTACCTGAACGACGTAACAGAGAATTAACCGCATGGGGAAACTGGGCAGACCGAAGAACCAGACGGCGCGGCGCGAGGCGCTCGTGGACGCGGCGGGCCGGGCCATCGCGGAGCGGGGCCTGGAGGGCCTGCGCATCAAGGACATCGCGGCGGAGGCCGGCATGTCCGCGGGGTCGGTGCTCTACTACTACCCGGAGCTGGACGAGCTGGTGATCGAGGTGCACCGGGGCGCGGTCGAGCGCTTCCTGGCGGCACGGCACGCGGTCACCGACGAGGTGGCCGACCCGGTGGACCGGCTGCGGGCGCTGATCGCCTCCGGGCTGCCGTCCGCCCCCGACGACGCCACGCACGGGCTGCTCTACGAGCTGCACGGCAGGGCCGACCGCAGCGCCGGGCACGCGGCGCTGATGGCGTCGCTGTTCTCCAGCGAGGTGGGTCTCTACACGACGGTGCTCGAAGTGGGCGCCGCGACGGGGGTGTTCACCCTGACCGGGCCCGTCGGCGATCTGGCCAGGAACCTGGTCGCGCTGGAGGACGGCTTCGGCCTGCACATCGTGAGCCGCAACGCCGGTCTGACCCGTGCGGAGGCGCAGCGCCTGATCCGTGTCCAGGCGCGGGCGGTGACGGGCTGCGCGGAGCTGTGACGGCTCAGTTTCCTCCGGCTCGGGTCCCTCCGGCTCGGGTCCCTTCGGCGATCTCCCGCAGGACGTCCATGACCGCGCGGGCGCGGGCCGACTGCGCCGTTCCGTCGAGCGAGGCGATCCTGACCTCCAACGGGCGCCCCGCGTCCCGGAGTTCGAGTTCCGCGATCTCTCCCCCGCCGTAGGTCGACCGGGTCGCGGGGCGCTGGTTGAGCACGGAGTAGCCGAGGCCGCTGGCCACCATGGAGCGGACGGTCTCGTAGCTGCGGGTGCGGTAGCGGACGTCGGGCGCGGTGCCGGTGGCGGTGACGAGGGCGCGGAAGTAGTCGCGGCTGTGCGGGAGGTCGAGCAGGACGAGCGGTTCCGCGGCGAGTTCGGCGAGGCTCACGCCGTCCCGGTCCGCCAGCGGGTGCGCGGCGGCGACGATGACGTAGGCGGGGGCGTGGGCGATCGTCTCGCTGCGCAGTTCCGGCTCGGTGGACAGGCCCAGGTCGTAGGTGAGGGCGAAGTCGATGCGGCCCGCCGTGAGGGCGGCGACGAGTTGGTCCGCCTCGTCCTCGACCACGTCGATCTCGATGCCGGGGTGCCGGCGCGTGCACTCGCTGAACAGGCGCGGCAGATAGTACGGGGCCAGGGTGACGAAGCAGCCGACGCTGACGGGCCCGGAGAGGGCGGGTCCGTCGCCGCGCGCCTCCCGTTCCATCTCGCGGGCCCGGCCCAGCAGGTCCCGGGCCTGCTGGCGCAGCCGCTCGCCCGCCGGGGTGAGGGTCAGGCCCCGGCCCCGCCTGCGGATGAACAGCTGCACCTGGAGGTCGCGCTCCAGACCGGTGACGGCGGCGGACACCGCGGACTGCGCGATGTGGAGCTCGGCCGACGCCTCCGTCATCGATCCGCGTTCGGCCGCGACCAGGAAGTAGCGCAGCTGGACGAGGGTGAATCCGGGCGGTGTCGTCATGCGGGGCCCCTGTGCCGGTGGATCGGGTGTGGGCCCGACTCTAGGCCGGGCGTTCACCGGGCACCGCCACGTCCTCGGCGTGCAGCAGCGTCGAGCCCGCGGTCTCCTTCAGGGACAGCGCGGCGATCAGACCGCCCGCCGCGAACACCATGAGGTAGGGCCCCGGCACCAGCGTGCTGCCCGTCGCCGAGATGAGCAGGGTCAGCAGGTACGGCACGGTGCCCGCGAACAGCGCGGCCGTCACGTTGTACGCGATGGACAGGCCGCTCTGCCGGGTGCGGGTCGGGAAGGTCTCCGCCGACCACACCGCGTAGGTGCCGAGGATCGCCGCCAGGATCACGCCGAGCGTCAGACCCGCGATCCAGGTTCCGGTCAGCCCGGTCCGCATCAGCCAGAAGGCGGGCGTCGACAGGACGAAGAGGGCGGCCGTCGCCCCGATGAACACGGGCTTGCGTCCCACCCGGTCGGACAGCGCGCCGAACTGCGGCACGAGCACCAGGCCGAGGAGCGAGATGGCGGTGGAGAGCAGGGCCGCGCCGTCGGCGGACCGGCCCAGGTGGTCCGTCTCGTAGGTGACCAGGTAGGTCAGGACCGCGTAGAACGGCACGTGCATGGCCGTCATCAGGCCCGCCGCCTGCAGCAGCTGGCGCCGGTGGGAGCGCAGCAGTTCGCGGACGGGGCTGCGCGGGACGGTGTCGTTGCTCTCCAGCGCGCGGTATTCGGGGGTGTCCTCGATCCGGTTGCGGATGACCACGCCGATCACGCCGAGCGGCGCCGCGACGAGAAACGGGATGCGCCAGCCCCAGGAGGTGAGCTGGGCGTCGTCGAGGCCGGTGGACAGCAGCAGGAAGACGAACGAGCCGGCGAGGAAGCCGAGCAGCGAGCCGACCTCCAGCCAGCTCACCCCGAACCCGCGGCGGCGGCGCGGCGCGCTCTCGGCGAGGAAGCTGGCCGCGCTCCCGAACTCGCCGCCCGCGGCGAAGCCCTGGACCAGCCGCAACAGCACGAGGAGCACCGGGGCCGCGATGCCGATCGAGTCGTAGCCGGGCAGCAGGCCGATGGTGAGGGTCGCGCCCGACATCAGGAAGATGACCAGGGACAGGGTCCGCTTGCGGCCGATCCGGTCGCCGAGCGGGCCGAGGACCAGGGCGCCGACCGGCCGGATGCCGAAGGAGACGGCGAACACGCCGAACACGGCGAGCAGGCCGGTGGTGCGGTCCTCGGCGGGGAAGAACACGGTCGCGACGGTGTCGGCGAGATAGGCGTACGCGGCCCAGTCGAACCAGTGCACGAAGACGCCGACGGCTCCCGCGGCCACGCTCCTGCGCAGGGTGGCCGGGTCGGTGGGCCCGTCCACCGCGCGGGACTCGGTCTCGGTGGTGGTCACGTCGCTGCCTCCTCGGGTGCGGCCCGGTCCACCGCGGTCCACGCCAGGGCGATCGCCGCGTCGAGCAGGGCCCGCTCGGCCGTTCCGCCGACGCAGTGCGCGGCGAACTCCCGCTGGTGGTTGGTGGCGGGCAGGGAACCGATGCCGATGTAGGGGTGGATGGCGGGCACCACCTGCGAGACGTTGCCCATGTCGGTGGAGGCCCGGTTCATGCGCGCGGCCTGGCCCGGCGGCGCGAACTCGCGTCCCAGGGCGACGGCGTTGGCCCGGTAGTGGGCGAGCGCGGTCTCGTCCGCGCGGAACTCCGCGTACGGCTTGCTCTCCGGTTCGATCTCCAGCGCGCAGCCCGTGGCGAGGGCGCCCGCCTCGAAGGCGCGCATCACCCGGGGTTCGAGCTCGGCGAGTTCGGCGAGCGTCTCGGCCCGCACGTACCAGCGGCCCGACGACCGCTCGGGGATGGCGTTCGGGGCGTCACCGGCGTGCGTCACCACGCCGTGCACCCGCGCCGACGCCGGGAGTTGCTGGCGCAGCAGGCCGATGGCGACCTGGGCGACGGTGAAGGCGTCGGCCGCGTTGACCCCGGACTCCGGGTAGGCGGCGGCGTGCGCCGACTTTCCCGTGTACGAGATCCGGGAGTGGCTGACCGCGAAGGGGCGGGCCTCGGCCACGTCCACCGGCGCCGGGTGGGCCATCATCGCGAGGTCGACGCCGGCGAAGGCGCCGCGTTCCAGGAGTTCGATCTTGCCGCCGCCGCCCTCCTCGGCCGGCGTCCCGTAGACCTCCACGGTGAGCCCCGCGTCGTCGGCGACGGCGGCGAGGCCGAGCGCGGCGCCGACCGAGCTCGCCGCGATCAGGTTGTGCCCGCAGGCGTGGCCGAGGCCGGGCAGCGCGTCGTACTCGGCGCACAGCGCGACGCGCACGGGTCCGGTGCCGATCCGCGCGTGGAACGCCGTGTCGAGGCCCAGGTAGGAGGAGGTGACGTCGAATCCGGCGCGGTCGAGCAGCTCCGGGACGCGGGCGGCCGCCCGGTGTTCTTCCCACGCGGTCTCCGGGTCGGCGTGCAGTCCCTCGGAGAGGGCGACGAGTTCTCCGGCGTGCCGGTCGACGGCCTGCCGGGCCGCGTCCTTCGGGGCGCGGCCGTTCACCGGTCCCCCGGTACGCCGTAGGAGGGTGCGGCGGCCGGGTCGAGGCCGCGCCGCACATAGTCGTCCCGCTGCGGCAGCCACACGTCGAGGAGGTCGCCGAGCCGGTCGACGGGGTCGTCGGCCCAGTCGACGCGCAGGTCGGTCACCCGCCAGCCGACGTCGGCGACGACGGCGAGCCCGGCGGAGTGGACGGGTCCCTCCTCGCCGCCGGCCGCGACGGCCGCCTTCATGGCGGCGATCAGCCGCTCCTCCAGCTCCCCCGCGGCGGCCGCGTACGCGTCGACGAGGACCTGCGCAATGTGCGGGCCGGACAGCATGTTGCCCGCGGCCACCGCGCCGTCGACGGCGACGGCGGCGTACGTGCCGAGGGTGTGCGGGCCGCTGTGCGCGAAGCCGGGCCCCGAGCGTCCGAGGACCGTCAACTGCCGGTAGCCGATGGTCTTCTCGTACCGCCGCGCGCCGGTCACGTCGGCCAGGGCGCGCTCCGCGTCGCCGTGCTCGGTCAGCCCGTCGAGCAGATGGGTGCCGAGGGTCGGGTCGGTGATGTTCTGCGAGGTCGCCGCGCCCACTCCGGGCCGCAGATGGACGACGCGGGCCGCCACGGCCGGGCTCGACGAGCTCGCCGCGATGCCGAACCGGTCACCGTCGCGTACCACCAGGGAGAACGTCATGCCCGCTCCTCCTTCGGCAGCACGGCGATCGCGTCGATCTCGCACAGCCATTCAGGGCGTGCCAGAGCGGAGACGACGATCCCCGTGGAGATCGGATGGACGCCCTTCGTCCACCGCCCGACCGTGCGGTACACGGCCTCGCGGTAGCGCGGGTCGATGAGGTAGATCGTCAGCTTGACCAGGTGTTCCATCCGGCTGCCCGCCTCTTCGAGCAGCATCTTGATGTTCGCCATGGCCTGCTCGGCCTGTGCCTCGGCGTCTCCGACGCCGACGGATTCACTGGTGTCGAGGTCCTGGCCGATCTGGCCGCGGACGTACACGGTGTCGCCCGCGACGACGGCCTGGCAGAGGTCGTTGTCGAGGTTCTGCTCGGGATAGGTGTCTCGGGTGTTGAACGGCCGGATCCGGGTGTGCCCGCCGGCCACGATCGGGGCGCCTGCCATGCTCTGTGCTCCTCAGTTGCTGCCGTGGACGCTGTCGTCGGTGCTCCGGTACGCGAGGTATCCGCGCCGGGTCGTGATGTGGTCGGCGACGTACTTGGCGTCGTGCCAGACGCCCCAGATGAAGCTCGATCCGCGCCGGGACAGCCAGGGCAGACCGAGGAAGTAGACGTCCGGCTCGCGGGAGACGCCGCGGCTCTGCTCGGGCCGGCCGTTCTCGTCGTACGCGTCGACGTCGAGCCAGCCGTAGTCGGCGGCGAAGCCGGTGGCCCACACGATCGAGGTGACACCGGCCTCGGCGAGGTCGAGTGCGAGCCGGGGCTCGGTCAGGCACCGCGGGTCGGCGCCGAGGACGTGGGCCTGCGGCTCCTCGGGAAGGTCGAGGCCGTTGCGCTCGATGTAGGCGTCGGCCGCCCGGAGCAGGCCCAGGTACTTCTCGTCGCCGAGCGCGATGTTCGTGGCGAGATCCGGGGCGAACCGGAGCACGCCGTCCTCGTACGACGCTGTCATCCCCACGAGTTCGACGCCGGTGCCCGCCAGCGCCCGGAAGTCCACGGTGTGGCCGCCGCGGGCCCCGCTGACCGCGATGGTCACGTGGGCGGCGCCCTGGGGCGGCGTCGTCAGGTCCCACAGGCCGAGCACACCGAGCCACCAGCAGAAGTCGCGGCCGCGGTACTGGCGCGGCGGCCTGTCGTGCGGCCCCACGGAAAGCAGCACCCGCCTGCCGGACCTGCGCAGTTCGTCGGCGATCTGGACGCCGGACGAGCCCGCTCCGACCACCAGCACGCCGCCGTCGGGCAGTTGGCCCGGATTGCGGTACTCGCTGGAGTGGATCTGCGTCGGGACGGCGCCGTCCGGCACGACGGGCGGGATGACGGGCCGCTGGAACGGCCCGGTCGCCGCGACGACGAACCGCGCGTCGATGTCCCCCTCGGACGTCTCGACCCGGAAGCCGGGGCGGCCCTGGTTCTTGCGTACGTGCGTCACCTCGACGCCGCACCGCACGGGGGCGTCGATCTTCTCCGCGTACGCGGAGAAGTACTCGGCGACCTGCTCCTTGGTGGCGAAGCCGTCGGGGGCGACGTCGGGGAACTCCAGGTTCGGGAACCGGTCGTGCCAGGCGGGTCCGTTCGCGACCAGGGAGTCCCAGCGCTGGGAGCGCCATCGCTCGGCGATCCGGTCGCGTTCCAGGACGATGTGCGGGATGCCCTGCGCTCCCAGGTGTTCGCTCATCGCTATGCCGGCCTGACCCGCGCCGACCACCACAACGTCCGTCTGCTCACTGGGCATTTCGACCTCCACTCACGCGGCGGCCGATGCCGCGGCGCCGCTGCGGACATCCTTCGGCCGAGCCCGGAGTTCTGTCCAACAGTTGTTTCAGCGGAGAGCGTTCTGTTTATCAGATGCGCCGATGCGGGGGCCCGGCCTGGACGGCCGGAGCCCGGTGCGGCCCACGCCCGGCGGTGACTGCTTCGCTCGCCGGCCAGCCGGAGGTGAAAAGTTCGTTACCGGCGTTGCACGACCCCGATGCCGTGGTCGAGTCTCAGGGGAAACGGACGTCTCGACAGCGAGGGCACGTGGTGACTGCGGTGGACTGGGCACATCTGCGTCAGACACGTGAGCGCGCCGCGGCGGCGCGCGCCGTCTCCAGCGAACTCAAGCAGGAGAGCACCAGGCTCATCATGGTGAGCCGCTCGCTGCTCCGCCGGCACCTGCGGACCCAGCTCGTCGACGAGCCCACCGTGAGCGAAGAGGCGACACGTCGCTGAGCCACATCGCGAATGCAGGGGACCGGGCCGCCGACGCACCCGGCCCGTCCCGTCAGCCGGTCCCCCGACGGTCCCGCCGCTCCTGCTCCCGGCGACGGCGTGCCGACTGGCTCTCCTCCACCAACTTCGCCGCCTGCTGCCGAAGTTCGGCAGATTGCCTCCTGGTGGCCTCGACGCGTCTGCAGACCTTGCCCAGGTCCGTCCAATGGGCCATGGCGGCCACCTTCTTCGCTCCACCGATACCCGACCGGCCCTCTCGAACCGACACGCGCCTGCGCAGCCCGGTGCGCGCGTCGACGGGACCATGCCCCTGATACCCCTGTCCGTCAGCGGCACGCTGCCGGATCGGCCGGATTGTCGGCCGCCGGCCGGAAGGCGGTCGGCTCCTCACCGTCCGTCCCGCGCCCATGACGGCGTCCAGGACCGGCGGAACAAGCGGGCGCCTGCGCTGTTCACCAGCTGTCCCAGTGCAGCACCTGCTCCCTCGGGATGCGGCGGGCCGGGCGGAAGCCGGTGCCGAGGGTGAACGCCAGGGGGATGAACGCCGCCTGCATGACGTCGTCGTAGGGGATGCCGAGGACGCGGGCCGACTCCTTCTCGTGGACGAGGTTCCCGGTGGTCCAGCAGCTGCCGAGGCCCCGGGCGCGGGCGGCGAGCATGAAGCTCCAGACGGCGGGGAGAATGGAGCCCCAGGTGCCGGCCTGGTTCAGGACGGGCGCGTTGTCGGTGCGGCCCTCCACACAGGGCACGACGATCGCGGGGACCTCGTGGATGTGCTCGTAGAGATGGGCGGCGCCGGAGTACACCCGCTCCATGTGCGCCACGCCGGCCCGGCGCACATCCCGTTCGGGGAGAGGGTCGGAGGCACCCGGCGTGCGCACGCCGGCCCGCCACACCTCGGCCAGCGCGGCCCGCTGCCCGGGATCGGTCACGATCACGAAGTGCCAGCGCTGGCGGTTGCGCCCGGTCGGGGCCTGGACCGCCAGGTCCACGCACTCCTCGATCAGCCGGCGAGGTACGTCCCGGGTGAGGTCGAGGCGGTGCCGGACCGCCCGGGTGGTGGAAAGGAGTTCGTCGGAAGAGAGGTCGAGAGTCATGCGTTGACCTTCGCGGGACATGCGGTGCGGCGACAACGCCGGACTTTCACTGGATGAAAACGCGGGGTGCGACATGGCCGAGAGCGTTGCCGGGCGAGTCTTCTCGGTGCTGGACGCGTTCGTGGACGCGCCGGCCACGCTGCGTCTGACGGAGATCGCCCGCCGGACCGGGCTGCCGGTACCGACGGCACTGCGGATGGTGCGGGAGCTGGTCGCGTGGGGCGGGCTGGAGCGGGCGGCCGACGGCTCCTACCGCCTGGGCACCCGCATCCGCTCCCTCGGCGCCGCGGCTCCCTGCCCGCGCGGCCTGCTCGACGTCTCGCTCCCCGCCCTGCGCACGCTCACCTCGCGCACCGGTGGCACCGCGGACATCGCCGTCCCCTCCGACGGCACGGCTCTGTGTCTGGTCGGCGGCAGACGCCTGCCCCTGCACGCCACGTCGGCCGGCAAGATCCTCCTCGCCCACGGCCACGGCCCGCCGACGGAGGTACGGCGCCACACCCGTCACACGGTGACCGCACCGGGCATCCTGGGCTCCCAGCTGATCCGGATCAGGGAGACCGGCCTGGCGACGGCCCACGAAGAGTACGTTCTGGGAGAACTCTCCTTCGCCGCAGCGGTGTCGCGGAACGGCCGGACCATGGCGGCGGTCTTCGTCACCCTGCCCACCAGCTCCCCGCACGACCGCGTCGGCAGCGCCCTCCGCGAGGCTGCCCGCACCATCGGCCGAGGACTCCCCGACCCGTCGCGATAACCGCGGCGACTGCGGCGTGCCACGCAGTTGCCGGATCGAGGAGCGGTCCAGCAGACCGGGATCACCGTGCCGGCGCCATCGGTCGACCCACGTGCGGGCACACGCCCGCGGGACACCCGTCTCGGCGGCGACGTACGCGATCGCGCACCGCGCCAGCGTTTCGACGAGCCACCGCCCCGCGCCCCTGAGAGGCGCGTTGCGGTGCGGCACCCGGATCTGTCCGCTCCGCCGGTGCGGCCCCGATCCGCTCCGAGGGGTGGACCGCTCGACGCTGCCCGCCACGGCGGCGGACGGTGCGGCGTATGCGGCGCGCGGGTTCATCCGGGGATCGGAGTGGCGCCGGTCGCGGCGAGAGACAGGGACCAGAGCCGGGCCGCCTCGTCGGGGTCGATGGCGTAGGCGCGGACGCCGCCGTCGTCCATGGGGGTGCCGGGGGCGGAGACGTGGGCGATGTCGCAGTCCTCCAGGTAGAGGCCGCCCCTGCCGTCGAGGAGCGGGGACGTGGCGGCCCACAGCCCGGTGGCGGCCCCCTGGGAGGGGGTCTTGAAACCGTCGCCGATGACCGTGCCGTGCTCGTCCACCCAGCCGCGGTCGATCTGCGCCTGGAGCGTCATCTCCCGCTGGAGCCCGGTGATGATCTTGCCGGGGTGGAGGGCGAACGCCCGGACGCCGTCGCCTTTCCCGACGGCGTCGAGGTGCACGGCGAACAGGGCGTTGGCGGTCTTGGCCTGGCCGTAGGCGAGCCACTTGTCGTAGCCGGTGCGAAAGTGCGGATCGTGCCAGCGGATGCCGGTCAGGGTGTGTCCGGCCGAGCTGTTGACGACGACGCGCGCGCCGCCCGCGGCGGCCAGGAGCGGATGGAGCTCGCAGGCGAGGGTGAAGTGGCCGAGGTGGTTGGCGGCGAACTGGCCTTCCCAGCCGGGCCCGACGCGCCGCTCCGGGGTGGCCATGACTCCGGCGACCGCCATCAGGAGGTCGACCCGGTCGAGACGGTCCCTGATGTGCGCCGCGGCCGAGCGGACGCTGTCGGTGTCGGCCAGGTCCATGGGGACGATCTCGCAGTCCTTCAGCTCCTTCAGGGCGGCACGGGCGACGTCGGGGCGGCGGGCGGGGACGACGACCCGGGCTCCGGCGGCCGTCAGGGCCCGGACGGTCTCCAGGCCGAGCCCGGAGTAGCCACCGGTCACCACGGCCGTCCTGCCGGAGAGATCGAGGCCGCCCACGATGTCGTCGGCGGTGGTGGAGGCGGAGAAGGGCGAGCCGAGCGGCTGCTGATCAGTGAGCGTCATGCCGCCGACGCTACGATCTAGAGCGAGGTCTAGATCAACCCCGGGAGTGAGCGGCATGACGACCACCGAGGCTTCCGCGCGGTCGCTGAGCATCGGCGAAGTGGCCGAGCGGACCGGACTGAGCGTGCACGCCCTGCGCTTCTACGAGCGTGAGGGCCTCCTCGTCGGGCCGGTCCGGCGCACGTCGGGCGGCCGCCGGCGCTACACCTCCTTCGACGTCGAATGGCTGCTGATCTGCGTCAAGCTCCGCGAGTCCGGCATGCCGCTCGCCGACCTCCAGCACTTCGCCGAACTGGTACGCGGCGGACCGGGCAACGAGGCGGAACGGCTGCGGCTGCTCGACGCCCATCGACAGCGCGTCGACGCACAGATCCGGGCGCTGGAGGAGTGCCGGTCCGTCATCGCCCGGAAGGTCGACGTCTACGCCGAGCACCTCGCCCGCGGTGCGGCCGGCGGGCTCTGGGACCCGACGGCCTGAGGCGAGCCCGGACCACCGTGCGCGTGGCCGCCGGATGCGGCGTGCTCCAGGGCTCGGCATCCTCGGTAGCGTGACCATCCACCGCATGGAGTGTCCATGTGTCCGGTCGGTCCGAGCAGGCCCCCCGGCGGAGAGTGATGAGGCGGCGATGAGCGAACCGACGAAGCCCGAGGTCGACGTACCGAAAGGTGACCCTCCTGCCGAGCTGACCGTCCGGGACCTGATCGTCGGGGACGGGGCCGAGGTGAAACCCGGCATGGTGGTCAGGGTCCACTACGTCGGGGTGACCTTCGCGTCCGGGAAGGAGTTCGACGCCTCCTGGGACCGGGGCGAGCCGTTCAAGTTCGCCCTGGGCGGCGGCAGGGTCATCAAGGGCTGGGACCGGGGGCTGAGGGGGATGAAGGTCGGCGGCCGGCGCGAGCTCGTCGTTCCCCCGCGTCTCGGCTACGGCAATCAGTCGCCCTCGCGGTTGATCCCGGCGGGCTCGACCCTGGTCTTCGTGGTGGACCTGCTCGACCTCTACTCCGGCACAACCGGGTGGAGCAGGACCTAGCGACCGCTGCGGCGGAGAACCGCGGGGAGCGCCCCGGACACCTGTCGGTCCCCGCCACCGCCCGGCCATCCCGCGTTCACGTCCGCCTTCGACGATGCGTCCATGAGACGACACCTCGCCCCCGCCCTGACCCTCGGCCTCTGCGCCCTGGCAGCCTCCACTCTTCCCGCCCACGCCGGTCCGCGCGGGAACACCGAGGGCTACGGCACCAAGGCCGTCTACCGGCCGCAGCAGAACCCGGGGACGTACGAGCGGGCGCCCCGGGGGTTCACGCCGGTGTTCACGGAGCTCGTCTCCCGGCACGGATCACGCGCCGCCACCGACGGCGAGGACGCAGATCTGGTGCTGGCACTGTCGCGGAAGGCGGAGTCGGCCGGCCAACTCACCACGAAGGGGCGGGAGTTCGAGTCGCGGGTGCGCGGACTGCTCGCCGCCATGGAGAAGGTGGGGTACGGAAACCTCAGCGGACGCGGGAAGCAGGAGATGCGGCAGACGGCCGACCGGATGCATCAGCGGCTGCCCTCGCTGTTCTCCCGGATCGCCGAGGACGGCGAGAAGATCGACGTGGTCACCTCGGGACAGGACCGCGCCGTCGCCAGCGGCAGCGCGTTCAGCGACGAACTCTCGGCCGTCGAACCGGCGTTGAAGCCGCTTATCGGCGCCTCGCGCACCGACAAGGACCTGCTGTACTTCCACAAGGCCGCGGGCGGCGCCGCCTACCGCGACTACGTCGAGAACGACCAGCGTCTCAAGGACACCCTCACCGCCATCCGCGAGCAGCCCGCCACGCTCCGCGCCGCCCGCACGATCCTGCGGGAGCTGCTCACCGACGCCTTCGTGGACGGTCTGCCCGACGCCGATGCCGTCGACGCCGCCGAAGCGGTCTACAACCTGTACGCCATCGCACCCGCCATGAGCCAGGAGAGTCCGGACGGTGCCGGCTGGCACCTGGAGCGGTACGTGCCGCGTGCCGCCGCCTCCTGGTTCGGTTACCTGGGTGACGCGGAGGACTTCTACGAGAAGGGGCCCGGGTTCTCCGACAGCGACATCACGTACGACATGGCCCAGCCGCTCCTGGACGACCTGTTCGCCCAGGTCGAGGCCAGGCAGGACGGCACCGGCGACCTGGGCGCCGAGCTGCGCTTCACCCACGCCGAGGAGATCATCCCGCTGGCCGCGCTGATGCGTCTGCCCGGCAGCACACGTGCCGTGGCGCCGGACCGTCCGTACACGTACAAGAACAACCACTGGCGCGGCGCCGCCGTCGCCCCGCTCGGCGCGAACATCCAGTGGGACGTCTTCCGCAAGGGCGACACCTACCTGGTCCGCATGCTCTACAACGAGAAGGAGACCGCCTTCCGCGCGGGCTGCGCCCCGGTGGCCAAGGGCAGCAAGTTCTACGAACTCGGCGAACTGGAGAAGTGCTTCGGCCGCGCGTGATCGGGCCGGGCCCCGTTCTCGCGGCCGTCCGCAGCGGTAGAAGCACCCGGGATGCCTGATCATCGGGCATCCCGCATAGGCTCCGAGGCGGCGGGCAGGCTGACTGCCCGGGCGTCGTGGGCGAGGGGGATCGGCATGGGCGAGGTGTTCTTCCGCAGGCTGAGCCGGTGGCAGGCGGACGGGGACCGGGAGGAGCTGGCGGATCTCTACGTGTCCGCCTACGAGGAACCACCGGGCGAGGAGTACCGCAATCGCGAACGCTTCCTGGCCAGGCTCTCGGAGGATGCCCAGCGGCCGCGATTCGACATGGTGGTGGCCGACGACGCGGAGGGCGACGACGACGAACCGGCGGGGGTGGCGTACGGCTATCCGCTGCACCGGGACGGCTCGTGGTGGCGGGGATTCGTCGGCGTACTGCCCGACGAGGTCGAGGAACTCACCGCCTCGGGCAAGGTGTTCGCCATCGCCGAGTTGATGGTGCTGCCCGAGCACCGCCGCCGCGGGATCGGCACCCGCCTCCAAGAACGGCTGCTCGCCGCCAGCGACGCGGATCTGGCGGTCGCGCTGGTCGATCCCGCCGGCGTGGAGGCGCAGGCTGCCTTTCAGGCGTGGGAGTGGGAGAGGTTCGGCGAACTCCGCCCCGATCCGGGAGCTTCCGTCCTCCAGGTGTTCACCCGGGTCCTGCCGGGCTGAGCCGCGGAGGCCCGCCCGCCGGGGTGCTGATCGACACCCGGCGGGCGGGCCACCGAAAGGGTTGTAGGCCGGAGGACCACGACCTCGCGGGAGGCCTCACGCCCTCGCGCTGTCAGCGCACGCCGAGCGCCTCGCGCAGCGTGGTGAACAGGTCGGTCTGGTTGGTGACACCGAGCACGCGGTACGCCTGCGGGCCCTGGGCCGCGATACGGACCTCGGTGCCGGTGTGCTCCTGGGACTGGCCCGGGGTGTTGGTCGAGTAGTTGACCTTCAGCTGCTGGCCCTCGTCGGTGACCAGCGTCGAGGACAGGCCGGGCGGGGTGGCCTCCAGCGGCACGATCTGGCTGGTGTGGCCGTGGTCGGCGGTGGTGACGACCAGGGTGTCGGGGTGCTTGGCCGCGTAGTCGCGGGCGACCTTGACGGCGCGGTCGAACGCGGCGGTCTCCCCGATCTGGCCGCACGGGTCCGCGGCGTGGTCCTGCTTGTCGATCGAGGCGCCCTCGACCTGCAGGAAGAAGCCCTTCTTGGAGTGCTTGGACTTCTGCTTGGCCTCCAGGAGCTGAATGGCCTTGGTGGCCTGGTCGGCCAGGTTCGGCGTGCCGGCGGGACGGTTCGCGTTGGAGGTGACGCAGCGCTGCGGGTCCGTGCCGCCGACGGCGGCGGTCTTGCCGGTCCACTCGGTGGGCACGTTGCCGGACGCGAACAGGCCGAGCACCGGCTTGCCGCCCTTGGCCGCCTTCATCGACGCGTTGTCGGTGACGACCCGGTAGCCCAGCTGCCGCGCCTGCTCGGTGACGGTCCGGCCCTTGTACTTGCCGTCCGTGACCTTCTGGTCGAAGCGCTGCTTGCCGCCGCCGAACAGCACGTCGACCTTGTGGTTGACGCTCTGCTCGGCGATCGAGCCGGGTCCGCCCTTGGCGAGAGTGTCGCTGGGGCAGGTGGCCATGTCGGCCGGGCCCTGGCAGGAGCGGTCGGTGACGTGGGAGGCGAGCACGGCCGGGGTGGCGTCGGTGAGCTCGGCGGTGGTGACGCTGCCCGTGGCGAAGCCGCCCTTCTGCGCCAGTTCCAGGATCGTCGGTACGGCCTTGTCGGTGCCCGGCGTCTTGGAGATGCGCCCGTTGACGGTCTTGGTGCCGGTGGCCCAGCCGGTGCCGCTGGCCGCGGAGTCGGTGACGTAGTCCGGGGTGCCGTCCTTGTGCACGGCGTACGTCGTGTAGGCGCCGGTCATGGGGAACTTGTCCATGTTCAGGCGGCCGTTCGCCCCCACGGTGTAGTCGCGGGCCAGCGTGATCTCCGAGTCGCCCATGCCGTCGCCGATGAGCAGGATGACGTTCTTGGCCTTGCCGCCCTGGACGGCGTGCCGGGCCTGGTCCTGCGAGCTGAACGCGCCCGCGGAGGCGGAGAACGCGACGGCGGCGGTGACCGTGGCGGCGGCCGTGGCGGCCATCGCGTGACGCCGGGACAGACGCGGTCTGAACATGGCAACTCCTTGACTGATGCTTGATCTTGGAGCTCAGCTCACCAGCCCCGGGTGAACCTCAGCGGACGCCACCACGTCGTTCCGGCGACACGTGGGCGACCTGGCGCGTACGCGGTTCACGGCGCCCGGTCAGGTCTGCCGCGATCGCTGGAGCATGACCTGCTGGGCCTGTGCGGGGGCGAATCGCCGGCGGCCGCTTCACGGCCGCCGGCGATCGGCTTCACGCCGGGGTCATCCGGTGATGCCCGCGGCGCGCACGACGGTCTGCGTCACGGTGTTGCCGTGGCTGTCCGCCGCCTGCACGCGCAGCGTGAGGTACTGGGCGGAGGCGGGAGCGTGCAGGGTCGTGCTCATCCTGCCGTCGCCCCGGCCGCCGAGCCGGGCCGTGGTCCAGGTCGCGCCGTCGTCGTAGGACAGCTGGACCTTGGTGGTGCGCAGCGCCGCGTTCGCGGCTCCGTCGAGGTGGGCGGGCGTGATGAGCAGCGAGGCGTCGCGCTCCGCCTTGCCGTCGGCTGATGTCGGCAGGGCGTAGTCGACCTGGATCAGCGGGAGTTGCGTCGCGTCCTCCTTGTCGCGGGGCCGCGCCGAGGTGAAGGTCCACTCGGTGCGGGTGGCGGTCGAATAGGGGAAGGCGGCTGTGGCGGTCCGTTTCGCCTCGTGCACCAGCCGGTACCTGTCCTTCTTCGCCGGTACGGTCGCCGTCAGTCCGGCGCCGCCCTCGGCGAGCAGGGTTCTGTCGCGGTAGAGGGTGGTCTTCTGGGTCGTGTCCGTGCTGCCGAACGGCGTCCAGTTGACGTGGTCGCCGCCCGAGTCGCCCCACGAGGGCAGGGTGACGTCGATCTGGTCGCCGGTGCGGACGGGCGCCGCGACGCTCCCGTTGATGCGCGGCCTGACGACGGGCCCGAACCAGTCCACGTCCGTGGTCCTGCCCGCCGGGTAGGTGACGGCGCCGGAGGCGCTGTACGACAGCGACTGGAGTTCGCCCTCCTCGACCCACGAGAAGGACGTGTCCGTGCTGACGTAGTCGGTGCGGTGCGCGCCCGCGGTGCTGAGCCGGTTGCTGCCGACCCGGTAGGCGGTCCAGGGGTGGACGTCGTAGCGGTTCTCGTAGACCTCACGGCCGGTGGGATTGTTGAACGTGGTCTCCACGCGGGCGAGTTGGCCGTCCCTGGGGGCGTAGACGGGGTTCGCCGGTGTGCGGCCCTTCCAGGTGTGGACGAGGTCGTAGAGGTAGTCGGTGTCGGGGCGGGACACGGCTTTCAGCGGGATGCTCTTCGTGGGGCTGGCGTCGACGCGTGCGAGGAGTTTCTCGCCCTCGGTGCGGGACAGGCCCACCACCTCGATGGACGATTTGATGATGGCCTCGCGCAGACGCCCGTCGAGATCGTTGACGAACAGCAGCAGTTTCACGCCGGCCTTCTGCGCGGCCCTGATCTGGTCGTCCGCGGTGTCCTCGTCGTCGGAGTCCCAGGGCACGACGGCGGCCTTGCCGGCGGCGTCGACGCCCTCGTAGTCCTCGTCGAGGCCGTCACCGGGGTGGACGAGGTCGAGGTCGTAGTCGTCCTCGGGGAGCTTCGACGACCCCGGCATGATCCACAGGTCGTCGAACTCCTGCGTGCCGGAGGCGACCGTCAGCAGCGGTTCCTGGTTGCGCCAGCGCGCGGTGACGTACTGCTCGCCGTCGCTCACCTTCGGGGTGGCGGCCGTCCACATGCTGTCCCAGCCGTCCGCGATCAGGGTGCTGTCCAGGACGGAGGTGCCGTCGTCGAACTCGCGGTAGTAGTCCAGGCGTCGGGAGAAGTTCTCGGTCTTGCGCGGGGTGACCGCGGAGATCTCCCGGAGTTTGCTGCCGTCGAAGGTCAGGTCGGTGGCGCCGGTGATGTCCACCTGGGGGATGACCATGCGGGCGTATCCGGCCGATGAGGCGCCGTGGGTGCCCTCGACGCGGAAGTCGGCGTAGACGGTGTAGCGGCCGGGCGGCAGGAGCTGGTCCGAACTACCTCCGTCGAAGAGGTAGTAGCCCGCGTACTCGTCGCCCTCCCGGAAGAAGGTGAGGGCGCCCCAGGTGGCTTCGCCGGACCGCCCGGTGATGGTGCTGCGGACGTGGAAGAGCTGCTGGCGGGTGCTGACGCCGAGGAGGGTGCGGGTGAGGACGACGCCGTCCTCGGAGGCCTTCAACCTGCCCGTCCAGCGCTTGAGTTGGCCCGCCTTGGCCGGGTCGGTGGTGACGGTGACGCTCGCCGTGCCGTGCGCGGGGACTTCCATGCGGTCGTCGGAGACGGTGAAGACGCCCGCGGGGACGCCGGGTGCGTCCACGGCGAGGTCTACGGTGACGGCCTGGTCACCGGTGTTGGTCCAGGTCGCGGTCTTTTTCACGCTGTCCGTGCCGTCGCCGGGCGAGTGGATGCCGGCGTCGACCGTGCCGGTCGCGGTGAGGGGCGCGGTGGCGGCCTGCGCGGCGTTCACGCGGCCGTTGCCTCCGTCGTCCGCCGTGATGTCGGGCGTGGCCTTCACGGTGCTGACGAGGGCGTCCTTGATGCGGCTGCCGGTCCAGTCGGGGTGGGCGGCGGCCACAAGGGCAGCGACGCCGGCCACGTGCGGGGTGGCCATGGAGGTGCCGCTGAGGGAGATGTAGGAGCCGGAGCCTTCGCTGAAGTACTGCGAGCGCGCGGCCAGGATGCCGACGCCGGGTGCCGTGATCTCCGGTTTGAGGGCGTCGTCGCCGTAGCGGGGCCCGCGGCTGGAGAAGTCGGCGATGGCGTCCGAGGAGTCGACGGCGCCGACCGTCAGGGCCGCGTCGGCGGTGCCGGGCGATCTGACGGTCTGGGCGCCCGGGCCGTCGTTGCCCGCGGCGATCGTGAACAACGCGCCGGTCTCGGCGCTGAGTTCGTTCACGGCCTCGGCGAGGACGGTCTCCCCGTCGGCGTTCACGCTGCTGCCCAGGCTCATGCTGATGACGCGGGCGCGTTCGTCGCGGGCGGCCCACTCCATGCCCGCGAGGATCCAGGAGTCGTACCCGTAGCCCTCGTCGGACAGCACCTTGCCGACGTGCAGGTCGACGCCGGGGGCCACGCCCTTCTCGGTGCCGCCGGAGGCCGCGCCGCTGCCCGCGATGGTGGAGGCGACGTGCGTGCCGTGGCCGTTGCGGTCGGTGACGTCCTCGCCGGGGACGAAGCTGTCGCTGTCCTCGACCACGCCCGTCAGGTCGGGATGGGCCTGGTCGTAGCCGGTGTCCAGGACGGCGACGTCGACGCCGTCGCCGGTGTTGCCGCCCTTCCAGACCTCGGGGGCGCCGATCTGGGCGGTCGAGTCGCTGAGTGTGGCCTCGACCTTGCCGTCGAGCCACACCTTGCCGATTCCGCCCGCCAAGTCGGTGCCGCTGCCGCGGACTTCTGCCGTCTCGGCGCGTGTGCCGGTGAGTTCCTTCCACAGCGCGCCGGCGTCCTTGCGATCCGCGGCGAGGGCCACGCCGTTGACGCTGGTCAGCGGCCGGACGCCGGTGACCTCGGCGGGCATCGCGGCCGCGCGTCTTCGCAGTGTGGAAGCCGAGGCGTCCTTGCCGCCGTAGGTGACGATGAGGGGCAGGCGGTCGACCGAGGCGTCGTCGTAGCCGTCGGCCACCAGGCGGGTGACGTTGAAGAGCTGGTCGTCCAGCGCGCCGGAAGCCAGGTAGGAGCGGGCGGAGTCGGGATAGACGTACGTGTCGCCGCCCACCGTCAGCACGCGGGCCGCGCCCGGCTCACCGTCGGGTCCCTGCACCTTGAGCGTGCCGGGGCCGCCGCCGGCAGTGGGCGTGATGGTGACCTTGTCGCCGGTGATCAAGGTGACGATCGATGTGGCAACGTTGTCAGCGGTGCGGGTCGCGCCCTTGGCGTCGACGTTCCGCGGGGTGTCTGCGGATGCGGTCATCGGCGGGGTCGCCGCGGTGACCAGAAGGGCGGCCGCCAGCACGAGCAGGCGGCGCCTTCTTCCTGACAGATGGAGTGTCAAAGGATCCCCTTGACTTGAATGGATGTTCAGGCCGCCGGGAATCTATGCCACCGAAGTCGATCTCGGGAAGAGCGCGGAGTGCTGGCATCAGTGCGGCAACACCCCTGAAACAGACGGATGTTGAGTCCGCCAGGACTTATGACGCCTCTCACCCACAGGCCCGCGCCGCAGAGGATGCACTGCATGCAATCTCAGATGGCTGAACCAAGTCGGCGATGCCCGACGCCGACAGCGACGCGCGCCGGGTGATCCTTCGGGCCTTCGGATACGGAGCCGCTTGACGGAATCTGCCGTCCGGACATGCGGAGGACGACGAGTAATTGCAAGGAGCTGTGGGGTGGGGCGGCCGCATGCGCCCGTCGAAGAGATCGATAGCCTGCCGCCATGGCTGCGGACGAGGGGACCGAGCACCTTGGTACCGATCTTGAGGACCAGGGTTGGGGCGCGACGCGTGCCTGGGTGGAGAAGGGACTGCCCGAGGCGGAACGCATCGAGGAAGTCACGCAGTTGCGTGGCGGCTGGACGTCGGAGATGCGCCGGCTGGACGTCTGCGGGCCGGGCAGTCGACGCTCGCTGGTCCTGCGGTCGTTCGTCAAGCCATTCTTCGTTCGCCACGCGGAGGGCCTGCTGACACGAGAGGCAGCCGTTCTGCGCATGCTCGCCAGCACGGATGTGCCCGCGGCCAGGCTGGTCGCCGTGGACGCAACAGCGCAGTACTGCGATCACCCCTCCTTGTTGATGTCCCTGTTGCCCGGGACCGTACGCCTGGATGATGCGCGGACCGACCGGCGTGCCGACCTACTGGCGCGCCAGTTGCTGCGCATCCACCGGCTGCGGGTGCCCGAAGTGGAACGGCCGCGCGCGTATCAGGCGTGGACCTCTCCCGAGCGGGTGATCCCGCCCGAAGACACCGATCAGCCGGAGCTGTGGCAACGGGCCGTGGACGTAATCCGCCGCGAGCCCCCGGACTACCGGGCTTGCTTCCTGCACCGAGACTTCCATCCCGGCAATGTCCTCTTCACGGGCGACGGCGACGGTCTGCGCATCAGCGGCGTCGTCGACTGGGTGGAGACCTCGTGGGGACCGGCCGACCTCGACGTGGCCCACTGCTCGACGGCCCTGGCTCTGCTGCACGGCGTTGCCGCGGGCATGCACTTCGCCGACCGTTACGTTGCGGCGGGAGGGACGCTGGCCGAAGATCGCGCCGCGCATCTCTACTGGCGTCTGCTGGACGCCTTGGCCCTCGCTCCGGACGCGGAGAAGGTCGCGGTCCCGTGGCGCCAGGTGGGCCGCCGCGATCTGACCCCCGCTCTGCTGGCCAGGCGGCTGGAGGGATACCTCCAGGCCCTTCTCACGCGCTACGCCTGAAGACCGAAGCCTCCCGCCCCGCGTTCGACCGACCGGGCCCGCTCCGGCGGCTGCTGTAGTCACAGTCCGCCGTATGCCAGCCCGCAACGTCCGAGTCCCGTTGAGGGGACGCCACCTCGAGCGGCGTCAACGTCGCGGCTCCGCCAGGATGAAAGCCTCAGCCATATTGATTCTATGAATTCCGTCGCTGTTTTCGCGCAATGAGCACCAGAAGAACGAGAGAGGGAACAGTGGAGAGAAGTCGCCACCCCACATCGGGATGCGTTGCGGGAATTGCTATACCGCCGATCAATAGCACGGCCACGGCAGCCCACATGTTGCGGTCTGAAACACCTTTTGACGATACGACAATTTTTGCGGTGAGGAGGAGGCACAGGATGCCGAGGATCACATTCAGAATGGTCAACGTGGGCTTCTTGGTGAGTGGTGGAAGGGCGAGGTCCGGAGGGTCCGGACCTCGCCTGCTGCTACTTACTGCTTGCTTTCAAACGGGGGGTCAGCCCCAGCGGCCGTCGTCCCAGGGGGAGGTCTTGGTGTAGCACCCTACCCAGGGGACGCAGACGGTGATCCGCGAGCGTTCCGCGAAGTTGTAGAAGCCGGTGGTGACCCGGCCTCGCTTCGTCTGCTTCTTGCCCTTGTAGTAGCGGGTCCAGACGGCGTGACGCCGACGACTCTGCCACTTCATGCTGTCGATGTAGACGCCGAACCAGAACCGCCCCATGATGCCCTGAAAGAAAGCACGCAATGCCCTGGGCATGTTGCTGTACGTGGAGTTGTACCACTTGCCGTTCACCCAGTATGTGGATTTCCGCTTCCACTTGGTCGTCTTCTTGGACTTCTTGCCGTCCAGGTCGAAGACATTGATGGGATCGCCCATGCCGTATTCGTAGGCGTTCGCGCTTCCGCCGTAGACCGGGTCGACGGACAGGAAACGACCTGTCACCGGGTTGTACAGGCGCACGCCCATGAGCGTGAGCCCCGTCAGGGTCTCGCTGGAGCGTTGAGCTCCGCCCAGCCAGCTGTAGCGGTCGGAGGACGAGTTGGTGCGAGGGGTTCCGTACTCGTCGTAGTCCATCGCCAGCGGGGCCTCCGAGGCGTCCAGCGGCAGTTGAAGTGCCACGTCACCATGGATGGTGGTGAGCTGGAGCGCGGTGCTGCCGCTCTTCGCGGTGGTTGCCTCGAGCTGCCCTGTCACCGCGGACACATTGCGGGTGAGCGCTCCGGTCGACGTGTTGTCGATGATCCATCGCGGCGAGTCGTTGTCACTGCCGTAGTGGTTGATCTTCGAGGAGGTCTGCGTCCAAGTGGAGCCACTGCCGCTCTCGACCGTCCAGGAGCGGAACCGCAGGGCGGAGTCGAGCTGCCAGGTCTGCCGCTTGCCGCCGGCCGTCTGCTGGTGGGCGAGATCGTTGGTGTAATAGGAGATGGTGCTGCCCGACGGCAGTGTGGTGGTACGTCCGAACGCGTCGTAGGTGTATCCGGTGTCGGTGATGCGATCGGCGCTGTCGTAGGTGTGCCTGGTGGTCGTGCCTCCACTGGTGGTGCAGTCGGCGCCGGGAGTCGCCGCGGCGGTGGTGAGGGCCGTGCGGTTGGCGCGTGCGTCGAAGGTGTAGCTCCGCCGCGTGCAGACCGTCTCGGCGGTGTCTTCGACCGTGGCGAGTCGCCCCGCCACGTCGTAGCGGTAGTTCTGGTCCGACCAGCCGGTGTGCGCGACGACCTGGTCGTGGGTGGAGGTCGTGACGGTGTCCGAGTAGACGAGGGTGTCGTCGCTGGAGCGGGTGTAGGTCCGGTTCAGCACGCTGCCGTTCGTGTCCAGTCGGACGTCCAGCCGGTAGCCGCCGGGCAGGGTCTCCTTCTTGACGTTGCCGTCGGCGTCGTAGGCGTACGCGAAGGTACCGGCCACCGAGTCGGTCATGGATGTGGCCATTCCACCGGGCTCGGCAGCATGGTCGTACGCGTAGACCGTGGTGGACGGTGCGCTGTCGGAGACCTTCACCACACGGTCGAGCAGGTCGTACTGGCTCGTCGTCGTGCCGCCGTCCGCGTCCGTGTAGGAGATGAGACGGCCGAGCTTGTCGTAGCCCTTGGTGATGGTGCCGCCCGTTGCGGACGTGGTCTTCAGCGGCCTGCCCGTGCCTTCTTCGTACTCGATGGTGGCATCGGAGATCGCTTGTCCGATGCCGCCGGTGACGGACGTCTTGGTCTGACGGCCGGCCGCGTCGTGCGTGGTCGTGGTCGTCCGGGTCGTGCCGTTGGCGGTCTCGGAGACCTTCGCGGGGTTCCCCCACCAGTCGTACTCGGTCGTGGTGACGGGCATCCCTGCGGGGTTACTGCCGCCGCCGGTGACGGCGCCGCCCGCGGAGACGGCGCAGACGAGGTCGGCCCATTCGGGGCGGCCCTGGCACGAGCCGCTGCCCGTGGCGGACCAGTACGTCGTGACCCGCGAACTGGCGTCGCCGCTGTCGGCTCCGGGAAGGATCTGACGGATGACCCGTCCCTGGGCGTCGATTTCTGTGGTCTCGGTCAGCGCGAGCCCATCGGGATCCTTGATGACCTTGGTGGGAAGTCCCTTGACCCAGTCGATGACGGTCTGAGTCGTACGGGTGTCGCCCTGGACCGCGGGGTGCTCACGAACCTGAACTCCGTTCGTGGACCGGGTGATCTGGTGCTGGACGGTGGCCGTTCCATCTGTGGGACGGCCGGTGTCGTACGCGTTGACGGTCCAGGAGCGGCCGGTGACCGCAGTGCCCGCGGACGCCAGAACGGTGCTGCCCTGCTTGAGGTCAGCGGTCAGCTCGACCCGTCGCAGTGGCCCGAACTGCTCGAATTGCCGTGTGCCGCTCACGTTGTAGAGGGAGCGCGTGGAGAGTAGATCCGCGCGTTCCGCCGAAGCCAGGCGGTCGATGCCGAGGTCGGACTGGACCTGACGGTCCGCTGCCGTCAGGCCGAGGGCCACACTCCGGTTGGCGGCGGAGAGGTCCCGGACGAGGTTGCCGAAGCGGTCGTACTCGGAGGCCGTAATGTGGCCACCGGGCTGTGCGGTATTGACGCGACGGCCGGAAACGCCGAGATAGTGCACCTCGGCCCGCTTGTAGGACTCCGGATCCAGTGCGCCACCCGAGTTCGAGGAGGGAACCGAGTCCGCGGGGAAGACTGCCGTGGCGTCGACGGGGGCATCGAGCTGTGCCCAGGTGGCGACGGTGTCGACGCCCATCCTGTAAGGGGCGGCGGAACCGGTCAGCGGAACGTCGTAGACGACACTGGTGATCGCCTTGCCGTCCTCTGTATCGGCCGAACCCTGCTTCAGCGCGGCGCGAGTGGCCTTGAGGAGCATGCCTTCGCCCGCGGTGGCGGCATCGCCGGCCTTCCCGTAGGTGAAGGTCCACGGCAGCTCGCCCGGAGGGGTGTACTTCACGACGCGACCCGCGCCGTCGTACTCGTACCGGGTCTTCTCCACCGGGGAGGTCCGGGGGTTTGACACCTCGCGCAGCCGGCCCTCGCCGTCGTACGCGTAGGTGGCGATGGCCAGAACCTTGGAGCTGGTGGCACCCGGTTCGGTCGCCCACAAACGGATGGACTTGACCTGTCCGACCACGTCACCGAATTCGGTCTCCGTCGCGGTGGTGGACAAGGGGTACAGGTATTCGAGGACGCGGCATCCCTTGGTGGAGGGATCCTCGGCGCATTCGGCCGCGGTGGCGGCCGACGTGGGAGCGATGACCCACTTGGGCCGGGCGACGGCCTTGCCCTGGTAGGTGGTCTTGGTCGAGACCACCGTGGTCGTCGTGTGGGAGAGCCCGTCGAGAAGTGTGCTGGAGACCTGCCATGTCGACAGCGACGCATCCGCCTTGGTGAACCGCGTAACGGTGCCCTCGGTGTCGGAGAGAGTGAAGGAACTGGTCACATTGCCCTTGAGGGTGAGCTCCTCCGCACCCGGCTCGGGTATCCAGCCCGCCCTGTCCGCAGTTGCGGTGAAGTGGATCTCGTCGCCTTCGGAGTCCACGACGGCGACGGCGGTGTCGGAGATCTTACGAAGGTGCGCGTAGTCGGAGTCCGCAAGTTCGGCGGCGGTACCTGACACCCACTCCTTGCCGAAGATCGGCGCCTGACCTTCCTGTTCCCCACCCTTGGCCGGGGTGCGGGACGAGGACGTGCGGGAAACCAACATGTCGAAGGCGCCGGCATCGGTTTCCGACAGAGCGAAGTCGCCGGTGAGCAGGTTCACGCTGCCGGGACCGACCTGCTGTGTGGCAGCCCCGTCTCCGTTGCGGTCCACGACCACGTTGAGAGGCTCCGTGGCTCCGCTGGTCGTACCGGATCCGGTGAACTCGGCCTGGATCTGGACGGATCCGTCAGGATCCACCGTGTCCGTGGCGCTCCAGGTCAGCGGGGCGTTCTGGCCCATGGTCAGCGGTACCGGCCACTTGCTGAGGGGCTTGCCGTTGCTGGTGACGTCGCCGACGGGGATCCGGGTCCAGTCGTCGGCCTCGGAGCGGCGCCAGGAGAATGCCACGGACGTGTAGGTGCCGGCGTCGGCCTCGGCCACCAGGGGAAGGCGGCGTGCGGTGCGCTCACCCTCCTCCGGCTGGACGAACCCGCCCGGGCCGGCGTGGAAGGTGTACTCGATCGCCTCGGACTTGTTGTCCGCCTTGTCCACCGCCCTCACTTGCACGGTGTGGGTACCGTTCTTGGGCGGGGTGATGGTGATGGCCTTGGCCGAGGAGGATCCGCTCGTTGCGACCTTTTCCCACGTCGTGCCGTCGAGTGACCATTCGAGCCAGTGGTGGTCGGCCGACGGCGGAGTGACGGTGAATGTTCCGGCCTCACCTGCTCCCTTGACCCAGGAACCGGAAGGATAGTCCGTGGACGTGATCTTCGTGGGGGCCGAAGGTGCCTTGGTGTCGACGGTGAACTTCTTCCATGACGACCACCCGGTGTTGTAATGGGCGCCGTCGTAGGGAGAGGTGCGGAACCGGTATGTCTTCCCCTCGGCGAGTACACCTTCCGGCACCGTCACCGAGGCAACCTCGCCAGAGGGCACGTACTTTGACACGAGGACCTTGCCGACCTGGGCGTCGGTCGCGTCGTCGAAGATCTGGAAGGTGCCGTTGACCTGATCGCCATCCGCATCGACGAACGTGTCGTTGAGGGTCGGTGTCAGGGTGTTGACGATGTAGTCACCGCCGTAGGAGAAGTATGGCGGACCGGCTTCCTCCTTGGTGCCGGTACGGGGCCGGTAGTTGTAGTTCACCACCAGCTTGGGTGGATTCGCCGCGGCATTGGCCGAGTTCACCCGCTTCCACTGCGCGACCACGCCCTCGTCGGTCGCCCGCAGGCCCATGTGCCCGCGGGTGGCCTTGGCCGATGCCCACTCCTGTACGAGCGTTGTCACGTCGGAGTCGATCCAGCCGTCGGGCTGGGAGGCGCAGCCCGCGTTCCCGGTGGTTCCGGTGGAAGTCGCCTTCTTCGCTGTCCAGGTGGGCTGTGCGGTCCAGCGCGAGGACGTGGAGGCGGCCCCGGTCGACCAGACCTCCCACGGGTACGGCTTGCAGTCGGTGTTGCCCGAGTGGAAGTTCCACAGGGACAGCTTCGCGTCCAGCACCAGGGCGTCCTGGACCGGCGCGGTGTTCCAGCTGATGAAGGAGCGCGCGGTCCGCGCCGTGCCGTTGGAATTCGTCGTCCCCGGGTTGCCCAGGTCCAGCTCCGTGTCGGCTGACCAGTCCACGGTCTCGCCCTGCTGGACGTAGGTGTCGAAGACGTTCGACAGCGATGAGGTGGAGGGGTCGACGGTGACCGGATAGACCGTGTCCGGGTCGGCGAGGAACTTCGCGTCGGGTGTCACCACCAAATCGACGGACGCGCCCCTCTGAACGACCTTCAGGCCGACCTCGGCGCGGTTGGTGTGCTCACCGGAGCGCTTGTCGACGGACGCGTCCCACATCACGGGAGCAGGCATCACGGAATGCTTCTTGTTCTTCCTGTCGGTGAACTGGACGCTGCCGTCTGCGAGTTGCTCCGCCTGGAGCCCCTTCACCTGCAAGGGCAAGGTGTAGGTGTAGGCGCCCGTGTCCGGCTGCTTCTTGATCTCGACGTACTGCTCGAAGCCGGTACGGGTGGCCTCGACGACGACGTCCGCCCCGGGCACGGCATCGGTGTACTCGGCACGTGTGCCGTCCAGCTTCGGCTTGGGCAGCCCGCCCTTCCACTGCAGCGTGATCTTCTGGTCGCCCTCGCCCATGGTCACCAGGTCGGTGGCCTTCGCCGACTGGGCGGCGCGGAGCGAGGCCGGGCGGGTACCGGACTCGCCGGCCAGCTTCAGTCCCTGCGGGTGGGACTTCGCGGTCACGGTGCCGTCGTCGGCCGCGGACAGGCTGACGTCGATGTCGCGCCAGGTGCCCGTGTCCAGGTCCTGGTAGCGGATCGGTCCTGCTGAGAGCTCCGTGGTGAGCGAGCCGTCCTTGTTGACCCAGGTGGTGGACGTCTCCGTACGCTCGGACAGCGCCTCCACCCGCCGGCCGGACAGCCGAGCCGCCACCTTGGCCGAGGCTATGTCAGCGGCCTGGGTCGCGGTCTGTTTCGCGGAATCCGCAGAGGCGCTGGAGCCACGGGACGCGGCGGAGGGCAGCGCGGCGGCGGCCTCACTACCGTAGATCGCCAGGGATGTCATGAGCAGGGCCAAGCCGCCTGCGACGGCTCGGAGACCCGGGCTGTGTCCGGCCGCTGCATCCGCGCGGTCGGGTCTGGAACTTCGCATAGGTCCTTCCTCTGTTGGGCTGTCAGGGAGAAACAGGGCATGGGCGGAGCAGGGCCTGGCCCCGATGGCCGATCCTGTGGGTGTGAGGGGGCGTGTGGGGACATGGCTGACGACGCCGTCCGCGGTCGGACGGCGCTCAGCTCACGACATGGGATGTGGTGACGGGGTGCTGCGGGCTACGGCTCGATGAGACCGACCCTGATGGCGTAGCGGGCGAGCGCGAGACGGTCGCGCAGGCCGAGTTTCTGCATGAGATTGGCCCTGTGCCGCTCGACCGTCTTCACACTGATGTACAGAAGCTCGGCGATCTCCTTCGACGAGTGCCCTTCGGCCACGAGTTTGAGAACCTCTTCCTCACGTTCCGTGATGGTCCGGGCTCCCTTGTCGGCGGAGAGCACGTTTTCATCGGCTCGGTCGAGGATGCGACGGATCAGCGTGCTCTCAGCACCGGGGTAGATGAACGGCTCGCCCCGGACGGCGGCATGACACGCGTCCACCAGATCGCGATCGGCGACCGACTTGAGCACATAGCCGCTGGCACCGACTCGTAGGGACTCGAAGAAGTATTCGCTGCTGTCGTACATGGTCAACATCAGGACGCGCAGGCCAGGATGGGCACGGGAGAGTTGCCGGGCAGCCTGGAGTCCGGTCAGCCGTGGCATCGCGACATCCAGGATCGCCAGGTCCACTTCCGTGGTGACCGCGGCCGCGACGGCCTCGGCGCCGTCTCCCGCCTCGGCCACCACGCTCAGTCCGGGCTCGTGGTCCAGGATTAGCCGGATTCCTCGTCGTACCAGTGCATGGTCGTCAGCCAGCAGAATCCGGACGGGTGAGCCGCTCATCGGGTCCCCTCCGACACGGACGGCACAAGAAAGCGCACCTCCGTGCCACCGTCAGGTGGCGCTCGGAACGTCAGGTCCGCGCCCACCAGAAGGGCACGTTCCAGCATTCCCCGGATGCCCGAACCCTCTTGCTTTCCTTGCAGGCCGCAGCCGTTGTCGCGCACCACGAGTTCCACCTGGTGCGCGCTGCGCCGATACAGGTGAAGGCTGACCTGCTGGGCGTGCGAGTGGCGGAGGGCGTTCGAAAGGCCTTCTTGTGCCACGCGATACACGGCGAGTTCGGTTTCACCGGCGAGTCGGGGCAGTTCCGATGCGATCTGATGGTGAACCAGGAGACCGGGCGTGCTGAATTCGGCCACCAACGCTCGCAGCGCACGGGGCAGGCCCAAGTCCTCCAGTACACCTGGTCGCAGCCGGCGCGCGATACAGCGGATCTCGTCGAGGCTGTCGCGCGTCAGTTCCTTGACCGCGAGAAGCTCCTCACGAAGTTCCTTGGCCGCCTCATCGGCCAGCCAATTCAGCTGGAGGAGCACTGCCGTCAGCGTCTGACCGACCTCGTCGTGCAGCTCCCGTGCGAGGTGCTGCCGCTCACCTTCCTGAGCTGCCACCACCCGCGCGCTACTCAGAGCCCGTTCATGCTCCAGTCGATCGAGCATGGCGTTGAACGTGGACAGCAGTTCGGCGATTTCGGTGTGTCCGCTGACCTCCGGCCGAGCCGAAGGATGGACAAGGTCAGCGGAGGCCATTGCCCGTGACAGCCGCTTCAGGGGCGCCAGGCCGTAGTGGAACAGCACAGCGTTCACCACGAGCATGGTCAACACGCCGCAGCCGATCACCAGGGCCTCGCCGAGACTCACGGGCGTTGAAACAGTGACCCAGGGGCCCATCAACAACGCGGCAGCGGTGACCAGGACAAGCGCATTCAAGGTGAAGATGCGCCAGAACAGCGACACCGCGAACCCCCTTCCCCCGACGACCTTGCCCACACCGGACCATTGGATCACGGCCGTGAGCTGCGAAAACATGACCAGCGCAGTCTGAAATATCGGAACGGCGACGTCTATGGGGGGCAACACCCATCTTTACCGTCTTCGACCCCTCGGACCGGGCCCGGGTCACCAGACTCCCGGTCCCGGTCCAGTCCGACAGACGATCGCCAAACCACGGCCAGTCGGCAGAGCTTCACGGCATGCAGGGCAGTACCGACCCCAACCAGATGCAGCACACAGCCGAACAGGCCCGCAACGAATCCCCGTTCCTCCTCCGCGGGCAAGCTCCGCACCTGTCCGAGCACGACACTCAACGCAACACCGGCAACTGGCTCGCCCACCAGCAGCCCACCGAACGCCGGGGCGACCGGCTCGCCCTCTGGTTCAACGTGCTCAGCGTCGCAGCCGCTTCCCGGCCTGCTCGTGCAACCCTCGGACGCCTTTGCGAGTCTCCTGTTTGCCGAACGGTGGGTCACGCCTGGATCAACTTCGGGCAAACACCAACAAACCCAACACCTCATCGAAGCGGGATGTCCGCCGGACGCCTCTGTCCCTTGCAGGAGCTCAACGCATGGCCAAGCACATACGCCCTACCACCCCACCTCCGGCGCACATCCGCGTCGCCACAGCGAACGCCCCGGCGACGCCCCTGACCGGCGGCCTCCTCACCGCGTCGGCGGGCACGGCCGGCGCGGCCGACGGCGTCACGCAGCACCGCAAGGCGGATCTCAACGGGGCGGGCTACGGCGACGCCGCGTTCTCCACTGGCAACGCCACTGCGTCCGGGCAGAAGAACGCCGCGGACTTCGTCGCCCCGCACGAATCGGCGAACGGCATCACGTCGACCCAACGCACCACCATCAGCCAGAACACCACCAGCGCGCCCGGCTCCTCCGCGGCCTTCTCTCAGGACCGCTGGCGCGCCGCCCTCACCGCGAGCGACATCAACGGCGACGGCTGCCCGACGCTCGGGGCGAGAGCCACCAACTGACCTGCAGCCATGAGTAGTTCATCCGACCGGACGACGGGCGATCCCGTCACACCGAACTGCCGGACAGGCCCGTACTGCGACGTCGGCCACCAGGCCCACCTCAACAACCACTCAGTGGTCGATCAGCACAGCCACACCCGACACGTCATCGTCAACAACCCGTCGAAAGGCCCGTCCATGAAGCGTACGCTCACGTTGATCACCGCGCTGGTCGTCACCGCGCTGTCGTCCACAACGGCGCACGCCGCGGTCAAGAAGGCCAAACCTCCGCTCAGTTGCGAATCTCGGACGTTCACCTCAAGACCGGGCCCCGCCTTCAGCGACCCGGAGGACGCCGACGCCCAGATGAACATCATGGGCCCGATCATCGAATCGATCAACAGCGCCAGTTGCGGGCAGACCATACGCGTCGCCATGTACTCGATAGGCAGCACACAACCGGGCCCGGACTTCGCCAACGCCCTGATCGCCGCGCACCAGCGGGGCGTCATCGTCAAGGCGCTGATGGACTCTCACAGCGACAATGCGACCTGGCAGTCGATGGTCACCGAGTTGGGCAACGACCCGCAAGCCTCCAGCTTCGCCGCGCTGTGCCCGGGCGGCTGCCTGACCCACTACTCCGGCTCCGCCCTGCACGCGAAGTACTACATGCTCAGCGGCGGGAGCGACGCGAACAGAACAGTGACCGTCAGCAGCGCCAACCCCACCTCCGCCCAGGCCAGAACCGCGTGGAACAGTGCCGCCACCGTCAAGGGCAACGTCGACCTGTACAACTCCTACCTCCGCTACTTCACAGCCATGGCCAAGGGGGCACTCAACGGCCCGGGCCCGCTGGTTCCCGACTACTACAACTCCACCAGCGGCGAGGCCGCCAGGAAACTGTCCCCGCCCTCCTACCAGTGGCCCAAGGCGCGCTCCAGAAGCGACACGTGGGTCGACTTCCTGAACAACGTCAAGGCACCGGCCACGATCAACATCGCCATGTTCCAGTGGACCTCTCACGGGCAGCCGGGCGACCGGAACTATCTGGAGCTGCCGAAGAAACTGGTGAGCCTGGCAAACACCGGCGTGAAGATACAGATACTCTTCACCGCCGGCCAGGTTGACGGCAGCGTGCAGAACTACCTGAAGAACCGGCCGAATATCACCGTGCACGACACCACCCGCGGCACCGACGCGAACGGCAACGCCCTGCACTACACGCACGACAAGTACATGATGGTCAGTGGTAATTACGCGGGTACGTCCAACTCCAGACTCGTGTTCGTCGGCTCCTCGAACTGGACGAGCAACGGCATTTGGCACAACGACGAGTCGGACCTGAAGCTGGTCGGCCAGTCCAACTACGAGATGTTCATGACGGACTGGCAGAACCAGTTCAACCGCTGCTGTGGGACCGTGGCGCGAGAGTTGAGCGCCGAGGAGCGCGCCGAGAATACGGCACGCGAGATTCCGATCGACCCGAGGCAGGTCAAGGAATAGACACTCTCGGTCACAGCCGGCCGGTTACTTGCCGAACCTGCCCCTGAGACCGTCGAGCAACTGCCTGTGCCCGTACCGCTTCACATCGCCGTCAGGGCCGACCAGGGGTGCTGCGCTCCACGGAGCGCACATCGGACGTGATCAGCTGTCGCGCTCGTCCGCCTCGCCGTGACCCAGGCCTGCGCAGCACTCCGGCTGCTGCCGCTGGCCTGCGCCCTTACTCTCCCGCACGGCGCACGTCAGCCGCACCTGAGATAGGGGCGGCGGTGTAGTCCCGATGAGTAAATGCCAACGGGCCCGGTCCACATCGTGGGTGACGGCCGCCAGAGAGTCCGCGCCCTCCTCTGGGCACACGCATTTCCCAGTCATGTCCGACTTTCGATGCGCAGCAGCAAAGTTGTGAGGTAGTCCTGCCGCACTGCGGATTACTACAGAGCCCGAGGACGCCCTCCACCTCGCCCGCTCAGGCGGCGCCCACTCCGGCAGGGGGCGCCGCACCGCCGGACTGTGAATGGTCGGCCTTGAAGCTGCGCCCCCGCGCTCCTCGGCGGCGCAGCAGCCGACGGCCGCGAGCAGATCGCCCAGCCCTCGTGCCGGGATGGTCGTAGCCGTACCACTTCAGGCGGCCTCCGTAGACGAACTACAGTTCCTGCTGGACTCCCGGGCGCGACGCGGTTGCCGAGTGGAGGCCGCCCGATCCGGATCCAGCGGCGCCGGATGCCATCGCGCCCGCACACCGCCGCCCGGACGCCACCGATTCCACCCGGCAGTACCACCGAGGGGAAACAGCGCGCATGACCGTCAGTCTCACCATGTACGACACCCCACGACCGCATAAGAGCGCGCACGCCACAGGGCTCCCTGTGCTGCCCCTGTATCCCGTCCACACAGCGGGTCCGGGAGAGCAGCCCCACGTCCTCGCGCACGTGGAGCGCGAACTCCCGCCCGGCGGCATTCCCTCGTACCGCGGCGACCGCAAGAAGGGGGCCCGTTCCTTCCTCCTGTGGGCCGACGAGGAACGTGCGCAGCCGCTGGCCCGTCTGGTCACACAGTCCACCGAGGGGCACCGGGTGACCTATCAGGTGCTGGACGCGTACGGGCAGATCATCGGCACCATTACGCGGCGGAAGGCGTTCAGGGGCGGCGGGTTGCGGATCCGCTGGACGGTGTCGCAGGCCGGCGCTCCGGACGCCGTGGGCTACAAGGGACGGCTGTTCTGGTGGGCCTTCTGCTGGATGTTGTCTCCCCTGCTTCCGTTCGCCTTCATCGCCGCCTTGCTGGAGAACGGCGACCTCCCACGCGCTCCGCGGCGCGTGAGATGGCGTGCTGACGGCCGACTGGTCATGGAGCACAAACCGTCGTCGAACGCAGTGCTGCTCCGGGTTCCAGGCCTTGATCCCCGGGTAGGTGCCGCGCTCGCGGCGCTGCTGGCGTCCTTCAGGGGTTGGTATCGGACCTCATGGGACGACCAGAAGGAATGACCGTCGATGTGTACGCCCGGCATTGCAACAGTCATCGCCCCCACCAGGTTAGGACACCGCTCCCGTCCCCCACTCGGGAGCAAACCGGAAACAGAAAAAGGACCGTTCGAAAACGGTCCTTCACCTGCGACATTCGACGAATCGAACAGTCGGGACGACAGGATTTGAACCTGCGACCCCTTGACCCCCAGTCAAGTGCGGCCGCTCCTAGACGAGTTCTTGAACGCCACTGTGCGCCGTTGCGAGATGTTCGTGGCGCCTGAGCGGAAGTTCACGGAACCACGCTACCGACGTTCATGGTTTGACGCTATTGACGGATTTTGCTGGCTACTTCTTACGGTACGCACCTTTAGTGAGCCGTCAATTCTCGTCTCGTTCCAGAGGCGCCATGAACTGTCGACCGGCATCGCATTCACTGGGCGCCGTTGCCCTACGCCAGGTGCTGCCCCCTGACGCTGCAAGCAGTAGGACGCGCTTGAACCCCATCGGCCTCCACTCACCACGCCGTCTACGCAAGCCTCGGGCCTTCCGCTGTCACTCAAACCTGCAGCCCTCGTGAACAGCCGCGGCCGGGAATAGGACCTCTATGAAGGCCCCGGCGAGGGACACCTGCTGCACAGCGAGCTGCTCAACGACGTCTTCCACGGTGAAGAGCCCAGCTACTCGCCCGGTCCAACGGCATAAGCGAAGGGCTGGGCTGCCGTTGACGCAGCCCGCATCGGTCATCCTTATGTCTCCGATCAAGCAGGCGACGACCGGGCAGTACCCGGTCGCGGCCTGTCCGGCTGCGTCGTCTGCCCGGCCGACGGGCCCCGACAGCTGGCAGCTGGCAGCTGGCAGCTATGCAATCTCCGCAGCCAGGGGCGGCGTCACCAGCCGTGTCGCGCTGGGGTCGACGTCCGGAGCACAGGTGAGGACCGGGACCTCGTGGTCCGGCAGCCCGTTCATCTCGACCGCCGCCTGACCGAGCAAGTGGGCGCCCTGCACGGACTGTCCCTCGGCGATGGCGGCGTAGAACCGTGCGGCATAGGTGATGGCGTCGACGTCGCCGATGGACGTGGCCATGCCGATGGCAAACGGGACGGTCTCGACGAGGCCGGCCGTCTGCGCGGCAGAGTGACAGGAGTTGAGCACGACCAGCAGCGGCTTCTCGTCCACGGCCGCGATGGCCCGGGCGAAGGCGCCGGCACTGACGAGGACGCTCTCGTGGAAGTCGTCAACGTCCTGCTCGAACTCCAACAGGTCCGCCCCGCTGTGTCCGGAGAAGTGCACGACGTGGGGACGGAAGCGAGGAAGGGCGTCCAGGAGGGTGTCCGCGGTCGCAGCCGAGTGAACGTCCAGTTCGACCAGGTCACGGTGGGTCGCCCGCTGCACGATCGTACGGATCCGCTCCTGTTCCCGCCCGATGCGCAGACTCCCGTCGGAAGCAGCCCCCAGCAGCAACACCCGCAGTTTCTCCGGCTTCGGCGCCCGCAGTTCCCTCAGCACCGTGCGCACCTGCCCCTCCGTCGCCGACAGGCGGCTCTCCATCCTGCGCTGCTGGGCCGCAGCACGGCGCTCGGTCTGATCCCGCTCGCGCTGGCGGGCCTTCTCCGCAGCGGCGGTCTCGGCCGTCTCCGCCTTCGCCAGCCTCACCGACAGGTCGGAGATCTCCTTGCTGAGCTTGCCGACCTTGGTGCTCCAGGTCCCTGCGTCACGAGCTGCCTTGTTGGCCTCGTCCTCGTACCGCTGCGCCGCGCGCAGCTTGCTCGCCCGGGTGCTCGCCGTCTTCGCCTTCTCCGCGGCCGACCGCTCCTTGGTCGCCTTACCGCGTCGGTCGGCCTCCTTCGTGCGGAACTCGCCGACCTTCTTCTCGGCGGCGGCCCGCTCCTTGGTCTTCCGGTCCAACTGACCCCTGTAGGAACTTGCGCTCATCGGGTTCCCTCCCTGTGCTACCTGTCGCTCCAGCCTACGAAGCCCCACTGACAACGCCCGCCCAAGTCCTAAGCGCCAGGAAGACATCGGCGTCAGTTCGCATGCGACCTGGCCGGTCCTGGAGAAACGAAAGATCAAGAGGGGTCCTCCTTGCCTCTCGCCCGGGCCGGCCGTGGTGCACCGTCCAGCGCGCGCGGGAGGGCCGTTTCCCGGCGCCGGGGCGTGCGGCCTCGCGCCGACCGGCGATCGACCGGCCGGCGGAGGCGCCCCGCCGAGCCGACGGGGGAGGATGGTGGCCCGCCTGTCGGCTCGGCCCTTCTCGTGCTGCCCAGGGCCCCCTCAGCTCGCGCTACGAAATTCCACGGAGGGGGAAACAGGGGCAGTAAGGGCTAACTAGCAACGGTTTGAAGTGAGTTGACAGGGTAATGGCGGCTCTGGGATCTTTGCGGTGCGACACTAGCCGTGTGCCTGTACGCATCACGGCTCGTCTTCGCTTCGATGAAGACGAGCCGTTTCTGTTTTCCCGACTGCTGAGCCCCTGGGTGACATCCTGACCTGCCCCATGTCTCGGGTTCCAGTTCTGGTGGCTAACGGACAGCCCTTCGCGGAAGGCTGGCAGTGATGCCTCGTCCCTATCCTCCGGAGTTCCGGGCGCGTGCCATCGCGCTGGTCCGCTCCGGCAAGCAGGCCAAGCAGACCGCGGTCGAGCTCGGCATCCATCCCGTCACGCTGTCGAAGTGGCTGCGGCAGGACGACATCGACCACGGGCGGCTGCCGGTTAGCCACCGAACCTGGAGCCCAAATGGTGGGGCAGGTCAACTTGTCACCTACATCTGCAGCAGACCCAACAGAAGTCCTGAAGGGCAAGGTCATGCCGCTTGCTTCGCCACGCGGACTGCCTGAGAAGCTGCCTACGCTCGGAAACCGAGACGCACAGATCAGGAGTACCCGGCCCGATGAGCCTCGGCCGTGAAACGATGGCGCCGTGAGCGGCGTCGACACCGTCAGAGGCATCGCCTTCCAACAGGCGCACGGGGTTCTCGAAGCAATCAGCATGCTCGAGGATCCCCTTCTCGGCAGCATCCGGGTCGAGGGCCTCGACGATGTGGTCGACGTCGAACTCTTCACCAGGGACGGGCGATTGCACCGTGCCATTCAGGTCAAGATCCGCACCAGCGGATACACCTGGGGCCAGGCGGAGCTGTTGAACGTCTTCACACGCTGGGCCGCTCTCCCGGGCGCCCAGCATGCGACGTTCGAGTTCCTTACCGACGGCCGACTCGGGCCGACGGGCGAACTGGTGGAAAAGGCATTACGGTCCACCGCCGCGGGTGATCCGGCAAACCTCGTCGCCCTCCTCGGGCCCCATGCGCCCGACGCGACCGTAGTGAGCGCGCTGGGCCGGGCTCGGGTGCGACAGGACCCGCGCGGAACCAAAACTGTGCTCGCTGAGGCAGAGCGGCAGGTCTCTGCCATGCTGCCGACAGTGCGTTCCCGGTCGGCCCTGCGTGAGCAGGCCGAACGGGCGGTCGACCGGCTCTTCCGCCACATGCTCGCGGCGGCGGGCGAACATGACCCGGAGCAAAGGCTTCTGACACGTCAGGACATCGCGCAGCTACTCGGTGTCCCCGCGGACCAGAGCGCCGCCCAGCGGTGGCCAGGCACTGTAATGCCTCGATACCTTCATGCTCTATCGGGCTTGCAACCACGGCAGGTTCTCGCCGAGTTGAAACTCCGGCCCGTAGGCCTGTCGAGCCTGCAAGGTAGCCCGTCGTCGGTCGGGCCCGATGAGGAGGACATGTCCGCCCTGACGCGAGGTCCAGGTCCGATGATCCTGGCTGGCCGGTCAGGCTCGGGAAAGACCACAGCCGCGTCCCTGCTACGGGCGCTCTCCGTCAGGACGGGCTACCCGGTCATCGTGGCGCACGCGGAAAGCTATGTCCCTGGCCGCCTCGCCGCCCTTGTGGCCGACGCTCTGGGCGCCATATTGGAGCAAGATCTACCTTCCGCCACCGGCGCGCAAGCGCTGGCTGACCCCGCCGTGACCGTGGTCGTCGACGGAGTCTCTGAGGTCACCCCATCACTGAGGGAGGGGCTGGCCGAGGAGCTTCGCGCCCCAGTCGCGTCGGGCCACGGCGCACGTCTGGTCCTCGTGGGCCGCGATGCCTCGGTAATCGGGTCCGTACTGCCGAGCAGCGTCACCCCACATACCTACGAGCTGTCGCCGCTCTCCCACTCCCAGAAGATCGAGTTGGCCACATCCGCGACGGCCGGCAGCTCCGCCACAGCGCAGGCGATTGTGGCGGTCATCGGGGAAGTGCTGGGCGAGGCTGTGGACAATCCGCTGCTCTTCGCCATGAGTCTGGAGGTCAGGTCAGAGCTGGCTGGCACGACCGGCCGCGCGGATGTCTACCGGACCTTCCTCAGCCGCCTGGCGCGCCGGACTGGAGCCGCGGGCCTCGGATCCCTGGTTCCTGTCCTCGGCATTGCGTACGCGAGGTTGCTAGACGACGGACGCCGCTTCGCAGACATTTACGAGTGGCTGGAGATCCTGGCAGACGCCTCCGGCCCCTTGAACGCACTCGGGCTGCAGACGACCGCCGCGGAGCTCCACGACGCAGCACGACGCTGCGGCCTGATCAGTCTGACCGGGTGGGAACAAACCGTCGTTCCGCTCCATGACTCGTTCGCCGACTACCTCGCGGGGGATGCGCATGCGCGAGGCCGCGCGCCGCTGCCGCAGACCCTCTTCCCCGGCGACGAGCAGCGTCTGCTGTTCAGCGTCGAGATCGGGGGCGTAACGGATAAGATCGCCCAAATTGTGGCTCGCGACCTGCCGTTCACCACAGTCGCCCTGTCGCGATACGACCGACGCCTCGCAGATGACGACACTCCGCACGAAGTCGCCTCACTCCTCGCTCACCTCCGTCTGGGCCACGGCGGTGTCATGCTGGCACGGCTTGCGGACGGAAGGGTCATGGCTCTGCCATCCAGCTCCGACGCATCGCGATGGATCGACGCGAAGGATGCGATCCGGCTCTCCCGCACGTCTGTCGCTTCGACCGTCCTCGACGCGGATACCGGGCCGACACGGATCGCCGTGCGGCTGTGGAGACAGCACCTCCTGAGCCTGCTGACTGCGCCCGCCGGGATCCGTCCTGACCAGCCCCGCACACAGGCCGACGCCGTACTCTTGCTGACCGAACACGCGCGACGCACAGCCACAGCCACCCGCGAGCTCGTAGCGGCAGCCACGCCACCGGGTCACGAAGCCTTACTAGCGGCGCACACGGGCCCCGGTGGCATGAACGCGGTCGTCGGCGAGCGCGAGTCGGATCCCTTCGGCGGTACGGAATGGGGCGTGACCTACACCCGCAGCGACGAAATCACCGTTGTATCAACGCAGCAGACGACCTCTCCCTTGGATACGACGACCGGAGGCAGCGCTGGCCTCCGCGCGCTTTTGGACCGGTCACCCCAACAGGCAGCCGCAGCGTATGTACGCACGGCTATCCACTCCCTCACGAACCAAAAGTGGCTCATCCCCTAGTCGGAACACCAATCACGAAAGCACGATCATCATGAGCGATGCGCAAGTGTGGCAGGCCGTGACCGAGCAGGCGCAGGTGTGGGCGGAACTGCCGCTTGTCTCCCGCTTCGCCCGTGAATTGCCCTACAACAACCGGGAGTCCCTGACCGAAGTCCCCACTCACCTGGGCGTCTTGGAAGCCCATGGCGCCCAGATCACTGGAAGTCCGCTCCGGGCAGGCTCCACCGTGGCAGTGTTCAGTCAGGTCCGGCTGCCCGACGATGAGCGGCAGGTCCTGACCGCTAGCTGGCAGGAATGGCTTGATGCCGCGCACCGGATTGAACGAGCGCACCGGGACACCATCGCCTGGATCCGTTCGCGCCTCCCCGGCTATCCGCTGCTCCCCGCCCCCCATCTGGCGCCCCATACGGCCCTGACAACCGACGAATTCAGCTGGCGCCTGACTTGGCCACCTCAGGATCGCGCCGCCGGGATCCAGTTCACGGGGTCTCCGCAGCAAGCAAATCAGCTACTCAACGCATCCAGAAGGACAGCCACCGTTCTGGACCGCGCAGCTCAGAACCTGTCCACCACGCTCCAGCACAGCGACGCCTGGCAGCAGTTGAAGGCCACGCACAAGGCGCTGGACAGTCCGAGCCGTTCACGCCTTATTGAGACCCGGACAAAGGTCAAACGACTCCTTACCCCTCAGGCTCTCGACATTCACGACACACGCATGATTGAGCGTCACAACCACCGCACGGCGATTCTCCAGCAGGAGATCAATCAACTCGACGGTGCGGCCCGCGCATACTGTGAAGCCTTCGACGCCACGGACCAACTCATCGAGTTCGCGGCAAGCGACGTCTTCGGCCAGCTCGCACTCCACGGCGAGCCCCGCCGCGTCTCAATCACCGATCTTGATCTCACTCCTGGCACTGTCCCTCAGGCACACTTCAGCGTCTCGGCCGACGACTTCTCGTTCACCTCGGGCCTCATCGTCAGGCCCGACGACCCCCTGCTTCCCGAAGCCTGTCATGTGACCGGCATGACCTGGAGTTTCTCCCACACCTCTGAGAGCCGACGCGTGACGGCCCGAGTTCTGTCCGGATCCGAGTACATGTGGCGCTGACTCTGGCCCTGGAAAGCTCTTTCCCGGCCCTCGCCGCTGCGTGCAGCAGGCGAACCGGCTCTCAGAGGCCCTCTGTAATCCAGGCCAGAGCACGGTTGAGGAGCATGTTGCACGGTATCCCAGCGAGCACCAGTTGCGCCCCAGACTGAGCCAACGCGCACAGTCGCACCGTTCGCTCGGTCAAGGGATCCGCGCAGGTCGCAGGCCGTGCGGCGCGCGTTGTGGTCGTGGCGTGGGCGTTCGCCTGGAACTCCGGACGCCGCAAGATCATCCTGGAAACACAGGCGTCACACCATGCGCAGGGAAGTGGTCACCATGCGCTCCCACCACGCCACCGGACGTGTCTACCGCCGCTGCGGCTGCCGCGACGCCCAGAAACACCAACTCGGCTCCCACTGCCCGCTCCTGGCCACCGACCCCGGGCACGGGACCTGGACCTTCGCCGTCGAGATCCCCGCCACCACCCCCGGCGGCCACAACCGCACCGTACGACGCGGCGGATTCCCCACCGCGGACGAGGCCCGCACCGCGCTGCACCGCTACCTCGCCGGCCGCAGCATCGGCATCAGCGCCGACCCCAACCCGACCCTCGAGGACTACCTCACCCAATGGCTCGCCGGGAAGAAGCTGCGGCTCAAGCCCACCACCTGGATCCGCTACCGCGACTACACCCGCAACGACCTCATCCCCGCCCTCGGCCCGATCCGCCTCGACGACCTCGCCTACGAACACCTGCTGCGCTTCACCCAAGCCCAACTCGCCGCCGGACGCGGCCAGCAGACGGTCTGGCACATCCTCGCCACGCTCTCCAGCGCCCTCGGCGAGGCCGTGCGCACCCACCGGCTACCCGTCAACGTCGCCCGTCCCACCATCATCCCCCGCCCGGCCCCCGCGGAACGTGTCATCTGGACCACCGCCCAGGCCGTGCGCTTCCTCGACCACTGCCACACTCATGACCCCGACTTCGCCGACCTCGTCGAACTGCTCATCGGCACCGGACTACGCAAGGGCGAGGCCCTCGCCCTGCACTGGTCGGACGTCCAACTCGACCAGAACCGGCTCTACACCCGCTGGACACTCTCAGCCGTCGACAACAACCAACTCGTCATGACCACCCCGAAAACCCGCAGCAGCCGCGACTGGGTAGCCCTCTCGCCCCGTGTCCACAACACACTCGACCAGCGCCGTCACACCACACTCGCGACCGCAGACCCCACCGAGACGGCCACCATGGCCGACGGGTTCGTCTTCTCACGCCCCGACGGACGCCCCTGGCACCCGGAGTGGGTCCTCAACCACTTCCACCACCTCACCGACCAAGCCGGCCTCCCCCGCTGCACCCTCCACGACCTGCGCCACCTCGCCGTCACCACGGCCATCAGCGAGGGCGTCAGCCTGTGGGTCGTCTCCCAGACCGCACGACACTCCACCATCTCCACCACCGCGAACATCTACGCCCACGTCACCCGACGCACCGCCCACCAGGCCGTCGACGCCATCGCCACCGCCCTCGACCGCGAAGAACAACACGCGACCACATCACGACCACCACACCACACACCGCACCAGGCCCATCAGCACAAACCAGGCGCCGACGACCGGGTTACGACCACCCGACGACCACACATGAAAAAGGCCGCCCCTGCCAAACGGCAGAAACGGCCTCCGACCTGCAAAAAGCTGGTCGGGACGACAGGATTTGAACCTGCGACCCCTTGACCCCCAGCGGTACGCAGAACTACACGCCCGAGGTTCACGGTTCAACGCTTCCGGGAGAGGTTGCCAGCAACTTCCCACGGTACGCGCGTCTATCGCGCCGTCAAATCTCTTCTCACGCAGCAGAAACGCGGGCTGGCAGCCAACTTCGCATCTGTTACGTGCCGTTGACCCACGCCGGACGCTGTTGTGTGACGCTGCCACCAGTCGGGCGCGGCGAGGAACTGCACGTTCCCGGCAAAGTGCTTGATCCGAATCGCGTACCAGAGATCGGTGCCGCGTTCCGTCTCACCGGTCAGGCGGTCGCAGCGGATGAGGGTGCCGTCCAAGATGATGCAGGGCAGGTGTTGGTGGCGGCACCGTTCAAGGACCTCGGGCAATTCCGGGGCTTCGCCGGCCAAGACATCGATGCCTTCGTGCAGGTAGCGGTAGGCGGTGGCCTGAGAGATCCCGGCATCGGCGGCGAGGAGCACCGACGCCCGGGCCGCCGACGTCGACGTCCCGGTGACAGCCGCGGACCGGATGGGCTCCCCACGGGACGCGATCGGCGCAAAGGTGCCCGACGGCCAGTACTGGCCCAACTCATGCGCGGCTTCGCCGATTCCCCTGGATCGTCCTGTGTGGATGAAGGCAGTCCGGCTGGGATAGCTCGACAGCGAGGAGCTGCCGGTGGACGGGTCCCTCGCCCGAGCCGGTTCCGCACCCCGGAGATATCCTGACCGCCCTGTCACCTGGCCCTTGCCCCGTGGGGAGTTACTCTTGCCGCAGCTCGCCTTGACCACCGCCTTCAGGGCCGAGTACGAGCAGTTGGACAAGCCGGTGCGGGCCGGCGTGCTCAAGGCGGTGGCGAAGTTCCAGTCGCTGACCCCGGCACAGCTGGGGCCGGACAAGGGACTCGGGTTCAGCGCGCCGGTCAAAGCGCGTGACTCGCGCGTCCGCACGATCCGCATCACGGCCTTCTGGCGCGGCGTCGTTCTCGCGCCGGACGACGGCAGCGACATCTACGTACTCCTGAAGGTGCTGCCGCACGAGGATGCGATGGCGTGGGCCGTCAAGCGGTCCTTCACCGTCAACGCCGCCACACACCGGCTCGAAGCGCGCGACGTGGGAGCGATCGACGAGCTGCAGGGCACGCAGCCCGCCACCGCCGTCCCGTCCCCGCTCTTCGCGGAGTTCTCCGACCAGGTTCTGCACGAACTGGGCGTCGACGAGCCCACGTTGAAAGCTGTCCGGGCGATCGCGGACCGGGCTCAGCTGGAGGCCCTCGGCGCCTTCCTCCCCGAGGACCAGTACGAAGTGCTGCAGTACCTGGCGGAGGGCTTCTCCGCAGATGAGGTCTTCCGGGATCTGGTGGCCGCACGTCGGCCCGCCACACCGAAGGGCTCCGACGGCAGAACTCTCGCCACGGCCATCTCCGATAGGGGCAGCCGGATCACGCTCGCCCCGGGTTCCGCGGAATGGGAAGAGATCGACGGCAAGCTCCTGGTCGCGCCGGAGCTCGGTGAGCTCCCCGCGCGCGCCATGCCCGGCCAGCGAAAGGCCTACCGGTGCGAGCGCCTTCCCCTGGTCGACGGCGGACAGGCGGACGTGTTCAAGGCGGTCCACAAGCCGAGCGGCCGGGTCGTCGCGCTCAAGAAGCTGCGGGACAAGCACCCGCTGCCCCGCCAAGTGGCTCGCATGGCCCGTGAGATCGAGCTCGGCCGGCGCCTCGACGGGAACCCACACGCGATGCCCGTCCTGGACTGCGACCCCAACAACACGTGGTTCGTCATGCCGTACGCGGAGGCCACGGCGGAGCAGTGTCGGGACCGGTTCGCCGACGTCCCCGCCCTGCGTTCGCTTCTGGTGGGGGTGTGTTCCGCCTTGACCGTGGCACACCGGCAGGGGTGGGTCCACCGGGACATCAAGCCCGCCAACGTACTGCTCCTGAACGGCCGTTGGCTGCTGGCCGACTGGGGAATCGTCAAGCGCCCCGCGGGCCTGACAACCGACGCGCAGCGCACCCGGATGGGCATGTTCCTCGGCTCCGACGGGTTCGCCGCTCCGGAGTCGTACAGCGACGCCCACGCGGTGGGTCCTTCGGCGGACATCTACAGTCTCGGCCAGTTCATCGGGTGGGCCGTCACCGGCGAGTATCCAATGCCCAATGTTCCGCTGCTGCCGAAGTCCGGTCCTTGGCGATCCGTCGTGCGCGAGGCAACCCAGTTGGAGCCCGCGCGTCGGCCGGCCACCGTCGAGGACCTTCTGCGGCTCGTCGGCCGGGAAATCGACGAGCCGCAGGAGTCGCCGCTCGTAGCAGGTGAGTACTGGCGGGGTGAACTGGCCACGGGATCTCCGGAGGCGGCCGATCAGCTGGTCGCATTGGCAGGCATGAAGAGCGACGACGCAGAGCTCTACTGCGACCTGCTCATCAAGATCCCGCTCGCCCCTCTCCTGCCCGCCCTGCTGTCCGATCCCGCCCGCGCGGTCGAGATGGCCCGTTCCATGGCCGAACTGCTGGGCTCTCACCGGCCGCCGGAGCCCGGCGAGGTTGATGCCGTCATCGGATGGCTGATCGCCCTGGCCCAGCAGGCCGCGACGGCAGGCGAGCTGGACCTTCTGGAGACCTGCTGCGGCGGCGCGTTCGACTGGGGCTCCGCATCTGAGGACTGGTCGCCGCCGCCCTCACTTGCCACGTGGATCTCCACCCTGTCCGGCGATGCGGCGAGCTCAGTGGCCAGCATGCTGCGGCAACACCCAGGGTTCGCAACCCACTTGGCACCCCTGGCCCACGATCTTCGAGTCGACCACCGCATCCGCCACGCCGTCTCGGGCCCCTGACGACCACACGCCGCCCGGAGAGGATCAGGCGGGCCGCGGGGCAGGCACCGTCGGAGCGGCAACGGCGGCACCGTCCACCTGCTCACCAACGGCCCGGCCGAACAGACAATTACCGTCGACATCGCTTCCCTGCCCCCGTCCTCGCACCGGGTGGTGATCGCCGCAGCCATCAACGGCGGCCTGTCCTTCGGTGACGTCGGCGCCGTCCAAGTCGCCGCGGCACCTGGCGACAGCGCCGCCCCGCTGCCACGCGCGACACTGGACGCCGCCACCAGCGAGCGCGCACTGAGCGACTCTGTCGGGGATCTTGAAATTCCCCGGCGCGATGCGTGACCGTCGGGCAGGCTCGGCTCGGTTTCGAAGGTCGGTCGTCTTCGTGAGGTGAGTCGGTGTCGCTGCGCGCTCGTCCGGGTGAGCAAGTTCCGTCGTTGACCGCGCAGGTGGCGCGGGCGAGCAACCCGAACGGGATGAACCTTCCCCTTGATCGTGGACACCTGGAGACTGGAACCTCAGTGGTTCCAGAGGAAGTAGCGCCAGGTGGGAAGCAAGTACACGAAGCGGTAAACCGAAGAGTTCAAGCGGGACGCGATCGCGCTCGTCGACTCCTCGGGCAAGACGGTCACCACGGTGGCCCGGGAGCTGGGCATCAGTTCCGAGTCCCTGCGCGGCTGGTACCGCAGGGCCAAGGCGGACCGGGGCGAGGGCACCTCCGGCGAATTCAGCAGTGCCGAGCGCGAGGAGCTCAAGCAGCTGCGGCGGGAGAACCGTGAACAGCAGCAGACCATCGAGATCCTGAAAAAAGGCGACTGCCTTCTTCGTGAAGGAGCACGACAGGTGAGCGCGTTGTACCGGTTGATCCATGCGGAGAAGGCGAACTGCCCAACTCGCGCGTTCCTGGCACCACGGCAACACGCTCATACGCACGAGGCCGCGATGCCCGCACCTTCGCACCCCACCTCGCCGAGCTCGCCTCTTGATCCAAAGAAGCGGATTTCCCTCCCTGAATCCCCCTCACCTGCGCTCCGACGCCGTGAATGGGCGGTGAAGATGCGAATCCAGAAAACCGACGTGGACATGACGAAGGCGTACGCTGGCTAACGCACGATCAAGGGCAGCAACATGAGGTCTGCTGGGGGCGATTGATGCTGACGTGGATCGAGGCGGTGGCATTCGGCGCGGGCGGTGGGCTGATCGCTGAGGCGGTAGTCACCTACGGGCGCATGAATGCCTGGCAGCAAGCGCGTCATGCGGCGCGGGCGGCAGAGGCCGCGCTCCCGCCACTCGACAAGTTCATCGATCCCTTCGCGGATTCGCTCGCCGCCCTCATGCGCGTGACGCTGGGAGGCGCGGCCGGGTGGTTGCTTCACACCGAGGTCACCGGAATCTATGCGGCGGTGACTGTCGGAGCCTCCGCGCCAGCCCTGCTGGCCCAGATCGGTCGGGCGACAACGCCCTCCGAGGCTCTGCGCGGGCCTCGCGAAGCCATGCTGGAGCCGCTGGCGTCCGCGGACAGCGAGGGGCCCTCTCGTATCCGCGAGGAGGCGCCGTGACTAACGGTTCGCTAGCACGGCGTTTTTGGCGCTCGTTTACCGGCGGCGTGGATCCGCATCACCTGCACGCTCGGGTGCGCGCACGCGAGGGCTACTCACTGTGGCTGCGGATCTGGGCGTCGTTCATCGGCACGGACTTGCCCTCAGGATCCATGCAGGCTGAGCCCACCCTTCCCGACACCTTGCGCGAGAATCGCCCGACTCCCAGAGCCGCGGACGAACAGGTTCTGGCCAGGCCACCTGCCCCGGGCTGGTTTCCACTCCCGCGGCTGCCGCAGGGCGGCGGTCTTGCCGCAGCGGGAGGTGACACCGTGCTGCTGGAGGCATCGGCCCCGGACGGCATCGCACGCTTCCTCGTTCACAGCCACGCGGGCCCCATCCGCGGGCACAGCCTGGAAGTCGTCGTGCCTGACGCAGAGAACACCGTGCCCATGATGACGGCGCTCCGATACCCGACCCTGGCCGGGCCCGAGCAGACCCTGCTCGTTCCCGTGGTGAGGGCGCCCCTTGGGCCTGCCGCCTCGTACGTTCGGCTCCCAGGCTTCTCCGGAGAGGACTGGACAGCATCCGCGCCGATTCCGGTCAGTCGAGACAGTGCGTGGGACGCCGAGACGGTCGCGCTGTCGGTCGGCGCCTCGCTCAACGAGGCGACCCGTAACGCCTGGCGCGCAGTACGAGCAACAATTTCGGATGCGGATCTGCGTCACGTCATCGATCGGGAGCTGCCTTGACCAGGGCAGCAAGGCCAGGGCAGCAACACGCCCGGGGCGGATTTTCTGCGGACGTCATGACGAACCGTCCAACGGGCTGGCGCTTGCGGAGACATCGTGGCGGCCACGCGGCCCGGATCGCAGTCGGGAAGGCGCTGGAGCGCGCTTCCGGCCCGCAGACTGCGGCCCGGGAGCTGCTGGGCGAGTCAGCGCTGTGGTGGAACTGTTGCAGCGAAGCGGTCCAAGACGATCCGGCCTGGCTCGCAGGTCGCGGCTGCGAAGACCTGCATGCCTGGCTTAGAGCAACCGCACCGGATCAGGAACACTCAGTCGCGGTACGAGCCGATCACCCGCTCCTCTTGGCCAGGGCGCTCGTCGCACCCCCAGGGGGCGGCGAAGAACACAACGAGGCAATGCTGCGGCTGCTGGGGGCGTGGGAAGGCAGCGGATTGCTGTGCCCGGATGCGGCTCCGGGACCGGTGCAGCCCGCCGGAAAGAAACTCTCTGATCTCTCGCCCCGGCTCGCCGGTGCCATCGACACGCTCCTGATGCGCAACCAGCAGGTGCGCCCGTCCTCGGCGTCCGGTCGGTCAACTCGGCCTTCCGAGGCTCTTGTTGTGATTGCCGCGCTCATGATGGCTGGCATAGCGCCACGCAGGCGCCCCGCCGTCCGCATACCCGTTGTCTTTGGCCGCCTGCCCGAATCCAGCGGGGTCACCTCGGCAACTGAGGGGGCTACCGGCATCCTGGAACTGCGGGAGTTCCCGGCGGGGCCTGCGGGTTTGTATCCGGACCCGCGGACGATGGACGGGGTGCGCAGCCCCAACGGCC